>CAVEGP010000050.1:0-15239 GCA_963615155.1 Bacteroides uniformis
GGTCTGAAGATGCTCACCAAGAACATCGCTTCCGAGTACGGTCAGTATAACATCCAGTGCAACGGCATTGGACCCGGCTACATCGCTACCCCGCAGACCGCGCCTCTGCGTGAACGTCAGCCCGATGGCAGCCGTCATCCGTTCGACAGCTTCATCGTCGCAAAGACCCCCGCAGGCCGCTGGGGTGAGGCGGAAGATCTGGGCGGTCCGGCAGTCTTCCTCGCTTCTGAGGCGTCCGATTTTGTCAACGGTCTGATCCTGTACGTTGACGGCGGTATCCTCGCTTACATCGGCAAGCAGCCGCAGTAACCCTTGCACCTGTGCCGTGCCCTGTCGCCCTTGGGAGGCAAGGCACGGCATTTTTTGACGAATCAGAAATAATTTTCAGGAGGAGAATATCCATGAAGATCGCACTTATCAACGAAAACAGTCAGGCCGCGAAGAACGGCGTCATCGAAGCCGCATTGAAGAAGGTCGTCGAGCCGATGGGACACGAGGTCGTCAACTACGGCATGTATGCTGCCGACGACGCGGCGCAGCTGACCTATGTCCAGTGCGGTATTCTTGCCGCGATCCTGCTCAACAGCGGTGCTGCCGATTATGTCATCACCGGCTGTGGTACGGGCGAGGGCGCAATGCTGGCTCTGAACAGCTTCCCTGGCGTGATCTGTGGTCATGTGGAAGACCCTGTCGATGCTTATACCTTCGCACATGTCAACGACGGCAACGCCGTTGCCATGCCTTTCGCAAAGGGCTTTGGCTGGGGCGGTGAGCTGAATCTCGAGTACTGCTTCGAAAAGCTGTTCGGCTTCGGTCACGGTCAGGGCTATCCGAAGGAGCGTGTCGAGCCGGAGCAGCGCAACAAGAAGATTCTCGACGGCGTGCGTGCAGCTACCTTCAAGCCCCTCATCGAGTGCCTGAAGAGCATTGATCCGGATCTCCTGAAGGGCGCGATCGCAGGAGAGAAGTTCAGTGAGCTGTTCTTTGCGTCCTGCAAGGATGAGGAACTGGCTGCTTACATCAAGAGCCTGCTGGCATAATTTCAAGGGAAAACAAGGAGAACGAGCCGCATGAGTGCGCTGTACCATTTCAACGAGACGGTCTCTTCCGCGCTGGAGCTGTTCCTCGAATCGGCGGTGCCGCTGATCGCTGCCGTCGCCGAGGTCGTCGGTCTTATCATCATCGTGACCAGTCTGGCACGCGCGAGCTATCAGTATCTTCGGGTGACACTGTTCCATGACAGCTATGACTTTCACCATGAGATGAGCAGCGGTCTGACGACTGCGCTGGAGTTCCTGATGTCGGCAGAGATTGCCCGAACCTTCCTTCTGCCCAGCCTGCAGTCAGTCGTACCGCTGGCGGCGACCTTCGCCCTGCGCGCGCTCATGAGCCTGCTGCTCCATGTCGAAATGCGGGCGTCGAGGGAGGAGCACCATGCAGAGGGACCGAAAAAAGATTGACTTTTGTTTCTAAATTTTCGGCGGCAAAATTTCTTAAGAATTGTGTAAAACGTCAAAATTGAGCTTTCCCTCTTGACACTTTGCCCAAACCGCTCTATACTCGTGCCATCGAAAGCAAAGACGCTCACGGATGCAAGTCCGTTGAGTGTCTTTTTTGTTTTCAGAGGGTTGGCTGACCCTGTGAATTCGGCTGTCTGTTCCGGAGGAAATAGAGGGTTTCCGGAGCGGGATTTCCGCGTTGCTGCGTCATTAATGACGTGGCTGCTGAGGGTACGGCCGCTGGCTTTGACAAACTGGCGGAACTCTTCTGGGGAGGTATAAAAGTCATGTTCAACTCCGTAAACACCTGTTGGACGCTCGTCGGAGCGTTCCTGGTCTACTTCATGCAGGCGGGTTTTGCCTTGTGTGAAGCAGGCTTCACCCGTGCGAAGAACACGGGCAACATCCTGATGAAAAATATGATGGACTTTTGCATCGGTACGCCTTGCTATTGGCTGATCGGCTTCGGTCTGATGTTTGGCGGCACGGGTGCTCTCATCGGCGGGTTCGACCCGTTCATCCAGGGTGATTATTCTCATCTGGGTCTGGATATCCCGCTGTGGGTCTATATCGTGTTCCAGACCGTTTTCTGCGCGACTGCCGCGACCATCGTTTCCGGCTCGATGGCTGAGCGCACCAACTTCAAGGCTTACTGCGTTTACTCCGCAGCGATCTCGTTGGTGGTTTACCCCATCTGCGGTCACTGGATGTGGGGCGGCGGCTGGCTGCAGAGCATGGGCTTCCATGATTTTGCAGGCTCTGCGGCAGTCCACAATGTCGGCGGTATCATCGCTCTTCTGGGCGCGGCGATGCTTGGACCCCGTATCGGCAAGTATGACAAAGACGGCAAGCCCCACGCAATTCCCGGTCATAACCTGACCGCCGGCGCACTGGGCGTGTTCATCCTCTGGTTCTGCTGGTTCGGCTTCAACGGCGGATCTTCTCTGTCGCTGTCCACCGATGAGACTATGACCCTGACCGGTCTGGTCTGCTTCAACACCAACCTGGCCGCTGCGGTTGCGACCTGCGTGACCATGCTCTTCACATGGAAGCGTTATGGCAAGCCGGACGTCTCTATGACCCTGAACGGTTCTCTGGCTGGTCTGGTCGCCATCACTGCAGGCTGTGATACCGTCAGCCCGTTCGGCGCATTCTTTATTGGCTTGGTCGCCGGCTTCCTCGTTGTTCTCAGCGTGGAATTCTTCGATAACATCGCAAAGGTCGATGATCCGGTCGGCGCAGTCTCTGTTCACTTCGCAAACGGCGTCTGGGGCACGATTGCAGTCGGTCTGTTCTCCAACGGCAGCAACACTGAGTACGCTGGTCTGTTCTATGGCGGCGGTCTTGGACAGCTGGGCATCCAGCTTCTGGGTCTGGTCGTGGTCGATATCTACGTTGTCGTTGTCATGTTCGTGATCTTCAAGATTATCGACAAGACCATTGGTCTGCGTGTTCCGGCTGAGATCGAGATTGACGGTCTTGATATCCACGAGCACGGTCTGGCATCCGCTTACGCTGGCTTCTCCATCTCCGACGCCAACGCAGCTGCGATGTCTCCCAACGAGAACACCGACCTCGGCGAGGACGATGTGACCAAGGCTTCCGCAAAGCAGATCGACGCGGCTGTGCCGGTCATGCGTGAGCCGTCCCCTGTGATCCACGACGGCATCTACGATACCGGAATGCACAAGGTGTCCATTATCGCAAAGCTTGGCAAGTTCGATCAGCTCAAGACCGCTCTGAACGATCTGGGCGTGACGGGCATGACAGTCACGCAGGTCATGGGCTGCGGCATCCAGAAGGGCACCAGCGAGAAATACCGCGGTGTTCCGGTGGACTCCACTCTGCTGCCCAAGATCAAGGTCGAGGTCATCGTCTCCAAGATCTCGGTCGATTCGGTGGTCGAAGCCGCTAAGAAGGCTCTGTACACCGGACACATCGGCGACGGCAAGATCTTTGTCTACAATGTCACTCGTGTCGTCAAGATCCGCACAGGCGAAGAGGACTTCGCCGCACTCCAGGATGTGGAGTAAAGCTCATAGCTGTCCCGCTTTGATGGCGTGACAATAAATGTTCTCCTATTTTTCTCCTTTTTCCTTTTTCTGAACTGAACGGCAAATCTACAGAAAGCCCCGCTCTCTCCGCACAAGAGAGAGGGGCTTTCGCCGTTTCTTGACATCCTGTTACGGGTGTGATATAAATTCTTTCGTAGCATCATAAAGGCTCTCCTCTTAGGAGAGCCTTTAGAAGAATGAAAAAGTTTAGGAGTTCAGAATGCAGGAACAGGAAAAAAATGATTTCCGCGCCATCGGACGGACGGTGCGTATTTTATTCAAGTGGCTTCTTCTCGCAGTGCCCACGGGGTTGTTCTGCGGTGTGGTCGGGACGGCGTTTCATCTGGCGGTGGAGTTCGTGACCGAGCTTCGGGGTGTTCACGGCTGGCTGCTCTGGCTGCTTCCGGCGGCAGGTCTTGTCATCGTCGGTCTTTATAAGGCGACAAAGTGTGAGGGCGTCGGCACGAACAACGTCCTCCGGGCGGTGCAGAGCGGCGAACCGATTAGTCCGTGGCTGGTTCCGTCCATCTTTCTGGGTACGGTGCTGACCCATCTTTGCGGCGGTTCTGCCGGACGTGAGGGCGCGGCTCTGCAAATGGGTGGCAGCATCGGCTGGAATATCGCAAAGCTGCTCCGCTTCAACGAGCATGACTGCCGGACGGCAGCGGCGTGCGGCATGGCGGCGTTCTTCTCGGCACTGTTCGGCACGCCGCTGGCGGCGACCCTCTTCGCGATGATGGTCGTGGATGTTGGTGTGGTGTTCAGCGTGACCTTTGTGCCGGGATTTGCGGCAGCTCTTATCGCCTGCAGCGTTTCCACAGTCTGCGGCATCGCTCCGACCAGCTTTGCGCTCACTGCGCCCGACCTGAGTGTTGCGGCTGCGCTGAAGGCCGTGCTTCTGGGAGTCCTGTGTGCGCTCGTCACCCGACTGTTCTGTCAGCTGCTCCATTTTACTGAGCATGAGCTGCCCAAGCGTCTGCCAAATCCGTGGGTTCGGGTCGTGGTCGGCGGTGTTGCGGTGGTCGTCCTCTCCTGTTTGATGGGCGTTGGTCGTTACAATGGCGCGGGCATGGGGGTCATTACGGCGGCAGTCGAGCAGGGGGAAGCTCTGCCGTGGGATTTCATCTGCAAGATGCTGCTCACTGCCGTTACGCTGGCATCCGGCTTCAAGGGCGGCGAGGTCGTGCCGAGCTTCTATATCGGTGCGACCTTCGGCTGTGTCATCGGTCCGCTGCTGGGTCTGCCCGCCGGATTTGCCGCCGCAGTCGGTCTTGTATCGGTGTTCTGCGGTGCGACCAATACCCTCATCCCTTCGCTGCTGCTGGCATATGAGCTGTTCGGCGGAGTCGGGCTGGAGCTGATCGCGCTGGGCTGCGGTGTCTGCTATATGCTGTCGGGTCACCACGGTCTGTACAGCAGTCAGACCTTCCTGACTGAAAAGCTCTGCTCGGAGTATACGCAGGAGTGGAAGGAAAAACTGCACAAAAGCGAGGAACATTCAGCAATGAACTGAAATTTCCATTCGGGAAAGCTTGATTTTTTCGCGCCATCGTGCTACAATCAGCGTAGTTTCATCCTGTGAAAAACGATGATGCGGACAAGAGAGCTTCGATGGATACGATGCAGAGAGAGCCGCCGCCTTTTGAAACAAAGACGTGCTGAGAGCGGTTCATTGTGTGCGGAGCTTTTACCACCGCAGAGTGCAGAGGCGAACCTCTGTCGGGTGCGCCCGTTACAGCACAGCGAGTGGCGCACAAGATGCGCAATTCGGGTGGAACCGTGGAACGCTCTCGATTTGAACGATGACAGACGCTTCATCCCGTGCAAGTTTGCGGGGTGAAGCGTCTTTTTTGTTGGAATATCTGGATGCAAAAGGAGTATTTATCATGAAGATCATTTATAAAGACGGCACGGTCGCAGAGTGCCCGCAGGATCAGGAGCTGCATGTCATCCGTCACACCGCCGCTCACATCATGGCACAGGCCATCAAGCGTCTGTATCCGCAGGCAGACTTTGCCTTCGGCCCGGCGACGGAAAACGGCTTCTATTATGACGTTGACCTCGGCGATACCAAGCTGACCGATGAGGATCTTGCCAACATCGAAAAAGAGATGCGCAAGATCACCAAAGAGAACCTTGCCATCAAGCCCTTCATCCTGCCCCGCGACGAGGCTGTAAAGCTGATGGAAGAGCGTCAGGAGCACTACAAGATCGAGCACATGGCAGACCTTGCCGACGAGACCGAGTTCAGCTTCTATCAGCAGGGAGAGTACGTTGATATGTGCATCGGACCTCACCTGACCTACACCAAGGCTCTGAAGGCGTTCAAGATCACCCAGCAGTCCGGTGCATACTGGAAGAATGACAAAGAGAACAAGATGCTGACCCGTATCAACGGCGTTGCTTTCCACAATCAGGAAGAACTGGACGCTTGGGAGAAGGAACAGCAGGAGGCTCGTGAGCGCGACCACCGCAAGATCGGCAAGGAGATGGGGCTGTTCATGACCGACGACCTCGTTGGTCGCGGTCTGCCGATGTTCCTGCCGGCTGGCTACACCGTCTGGCAGGAGCTGGAAAACTACATCAAGGAGAAGGAGCGTGCGCGCGGTTATCTGCATGTCATGACCCCCTGCGTTGGTACGGTCAACCTGTACAAGACCTCCGGTCACTGGGATCACTATCGTGAGAATATGTTCCCCGCTATGGAGATGGAGGGCGAGAGCTATGTTCTGCGTCCGATGAACTGCCCCCACCATATGATGATCTACGCAAACCGCCCCCACTCCTACCGTGATCTGCCCATGCGCATCGGCGAGATCGCCCATGACTTCCGTTATGAGTCCTCCGGTACGCTGAAGGGCATCGAGCGTGGTCGCCACTTCTGCCAGAACGACGCTCACCTGTTCTGCACCCCGGAGCAGATCAAGAGCGAGGTCGCAGATGTCTGCAACCTGATCTTTGAGACCTACAAAGATTTCAACATCACCGATTACCGTTGTGTCCTGTCTCTGCGTGACCCTGCCGACAAGAAGAAGTATCACGACGATGACGCAATGTGGAATCATGCCGAGAACGCTCTGCGTGAAGTCCTGACCGAGTTGGGCATCCACTTCACCGAGGAGATCGGCGAGGCTGCCTTCTACGGTCCGAAGCTGGATGTCAACGTCAAGCCCGCTGTCGGCGCAGAGTACACCTTGTCCACCTGCCAGCTGGACTTCTGCCTGCCCGCAAAGTTCCATCTGGCTTATGTTGATAAAGACGGCACGGAAAAGACCCCTGTCGTCCTGCACCGTGCGATCCTTGGTTCTCTCGACCGATTCATGGCTTACCTCATCGAGGAGACCAAGGGCAAGTTCCCCACATGGCTGGCACCGGTTCAGGTCAAAGTCCTGCCCGTCTCTGAGAAGACTCTCGAGTATTCTCAGGCGATCACCGAGAAGCTGGTCGAGGCGGGTGTCCGTGTTGCTCTGGATGACGACAACCAGAAAATCGGCTATAAGA
The DNA here is from genome assembly GCA_963615155.1 of Bacteroides uniformis. Lineage (GTDB taxonomy): Bacteria > Bacillota > Clostridia > Oscillospirales > Ruminococcaceae > Faecalibacterium. The sequence goes on from CAVEGP010000050.1 coordinate 7,055, forward strand.
TCCGTGCGGCTCAGCAGGTCGATCGTGTGCCGTATATGCTGGTTCTGGGCGCAAAAGAAGCCGAGGCTGGCAATGTCTCCGTCCGTGACCGCAAGGGCGAGACCACCACGATGGGCGTCGATGAGTTCATCGAGAAGGTCACTTCCGAGATCAGGAACCGCAGCCTGTAAGCTGTAACAGAACGTAAAAAGAGGCTATTGCAAATAACCTCTCCGTAGAGCTGACGGAGAGATTTTGCAGTAGCCTCTTTGTTATTTCAACCGGTCCGCAACCTTCGGCTGCAAGCCTTTTTCTTCGAGAGCATGCTGTTTCGCGAATTCGATGACCTGTTCGGCGGCTGGTGAGTGGATCGCCTCGGGCAGATAAGCCAGATAGATATACCGATGATAGGCGTCCTGCCGCAAGGGACGGAGAACCGTTCCGTCGGTGTGCATCTGGGTGTGATCGGTGCTGATGAGCAGACCGACCCGATCGGCGACCATCCGGAGAAGGACGGAATCCTCATTGGAAGAGCCTCGGACGATGGGCGTGATGTGGTGATGGTCAAAGATGCGCTGGATCAGGGAGGAGTAGATCGGCTCTGCGTTAAAGACCATCGCCCGATCACGGAGCTGTTCCGGATGGACGGTGTCGCAGGCAGTCAGCGGGTCGTCATCGGGCATTGCAACCACGAAGGGCAGCTCCAGCACCGGAAGAAAGACGATATCCCGAGCGGAAGCCGAATAGCTGCAAAAGACCATATCATAACGCCGCTTCCGCAGGTCATTTAAAAGATTTTCGGTCTGGGACACATTGATCTCCAATCGGGAGCGGTTTTCAGAAAAAGCATCCAGTAAATAGGAATGGAACGGATTCTTTCCTAAAAATGGAGTGATGCAGCCGATCGAAAGCACTTCGGTATGGTTGGAGAATTTCTGCATTGCGCCGACGCCCAGCTCCAGCACCGTGAGTGACTGCTCGACATATTCCAGAAAGACCCGTCCGGCATGGGTCAAGGCAATGTTCCGCCCTTGCTTGGAAAAAAGCTCGACGTCAAGTTCTTCTTCCAAGAGCGCAATGGCACGGCTGAGGGTCGGCTGTGCGATATACAGTGCGTCTGCGGCACGACCATAGTGCTCGGTGTGGGCAAGTACGCAGAAGTAGCGAAGCTGGTTTATCGTCATGGCGGTCTGTCTCCTTTTGATAAAAACAGTATAACAGAATCGATAGCGATACGCTATGGATTCGATAGAAAAGTTCTTATTGTTCACAGATATTTCACTCGTTAAAATATTGTTAAACGAAGTTCGCGGAGATTCGCGAAATGTCAAAACGGAGGTAAATTGAAGATGAAGAAGAAAGCACTCGCTCTTCTGTTGGCATTGTCCATGATGCTGACCATGATGAGCGGCTGCGGTGCATCCGGCAAATCGCAGAGCACCGCTGCAAGCGGCAGTGTGGCAGGCACTTACGAGGGTGTGGCCGCAGGTCGCAACGGCGATATCAAGGTCGCCGTCACACTGGACGAGAACGGCACCATCACCGGCATTGAGGTGAAGGAGCAGTCCGAGACCGAAGGCGTTGGCACGCCCGCATTCGACAAGCTGATCCCTGAGATAGTCGAGGGCAACACCGTTGCGGTCGATGCGATGGCAACCGCTACCATTACCAGTGAGGCTCTGATCGAGGCGGTCAAGAACGCTCTGACCGCCGCAGGTGTGGATCTGGCAAACTATCAGACCAAGACCGAGGCACAGAAGGGTGAGGACACGACCTATGATGTCGATGTCGCCATCGTCGGTGCGGGTGGTGCAGGCATGGCGGCAGCAGCCAGCGCATCCGAGGCAGGCGCAAGCGTCCTCGTGCTGGAGAAGACCGCTTCCATCGGTGGAAACACCAAACTGGGCGAAGGTACGTATAACTCTGCTGACCCCGAGCGTCAGAAGAATCTGACCATGAACGATTCCAACCGTGCAGAGGTCGAAGAGGCTCTGAGTGTCCAGACGGACGACCCCGAGTATCAGGCTCTGCTGGACGATGTTCGTGCCGACTATGAGGCATGGAAGAAGAACGACGGCAAGACCCTGTTCGACAGCGTGAACTGGCACGCTCTCCAGACCTACATCGGCGGCGGCAGCATTGACAACATCTCGCTGATCCGTACTTACGCGGAAAAGGCACCCGAGACGCTGACCTGGCTGGAAGACACCATCGGCGTTCCGTTCAAGGACGATTATATCTTTATGGCGATCGGCGGCAAGTGGGCGCGCGGTCATCAGGTTGACCTCGTTGCGGCTACCGGCTCTGAGGGTGACAACGGCGGTCGTGTCTACATCGACAAGCTGTCTGAGTACGCTACCGCACGCGGTGCACAGATCGAGACGAACGCAAAGGTCGTTTCCCTTCTGGTCGATGACAACGGCAATGTTTCCGGCTGTGAAGCCGAGCGCAGCGACGGCAGTAAGATCACGGTCCATGCAAAGAGCGTTATCCTGACGACGGGCGGCTACGCTGCAAGCAGCGACCTCGTCCTGAAGTACAGCAACGGTGCGATCACCACTAAGCTCACCAGCTGCGCAACTTCCAGCACAGGCGACGGTCTGGCTCTGGCGGAAAATGTCGGCGCGAACCTCGCAAATCTCGACCAGATCCAGGTCCATCCTCTGGGCGATCCCATCGATGACTGCGGTTGCGTCAGCGAGTTCGTTGGCAACTGGCTGAGCGCGACGGAGTACATGTTCGTCAATAAAGAGGGAAAACGCTTTATCAACGAGGACAATACTCGTTACGCCATCAGCATGGCAGAGCTGGCACAGACCGATGGTGAGATGTGGCTGATCGTCGATAGCAGCGCGATCGCAGGCGACGACTCCCGTACCGCTCAGATCGAGAGCCTGCTGGCAGACGGTCATTCCGTCAAGGCTGACACGCTGGAAGAGCTGGCTGAGAAGATCGGTGTCGATGCAGATACCCTGAAGGCTACCGTCGAGACCTATAACGCCGGTATGCTGGCAGGCAAGGACGAGTTCGGCAAGGCTGCGAGCGCGGATTCTGTCATTGAGCAGGGTCCCTTCTACGCAAGCCTGCGTACTCCGACTGTTCACTACACGATGGGCGGTATCTCGATCAACAGCAACACCGAGGTCCTGGGCAAGGACGGCAGCACCATCGCAAACCTCTACGCCGCAGGTGAAGTCACGACCGGCATCCACGGCAATAACCGTCTGGGCGGCAACGCATACCCCGATATTATGACCTTCGGTCGTATCGCGGGCGAGCAGGCAGCAGCAAATGCCGCAAAGTAACCATTTCCCTCCGGAGAATCGCATAAGACTCTTGGAGTCATAACAAAAAGCACCGCCTTTCGATTTGAAAGACGGTGCTTTTTTGATGGGCCAGGCAGGACTTGAACCCGCGACCAAGCGGTTATGAGCCGCCAGCTCTGACCAACTGAGCTACTGGCCCGCATCTGCGGCAGTGAGGTCATCAAAGCCGCTGCAACTAATAGTATACCAAAAAATCATGAAAATGAAAAGTGCTTTTCGTGATTTTTATTTGGTGCGGTGGGCGTCCAGCTTTTGCAAAAGGAACTCGTCCAGGATCTCCTGCTGAAAAAGCGGCTCTTTGTAGCCGAAGGCTTCTCGAATGAAGATGAGGGTCACGATGGTCTGTCTGCCCGGGTCAAGACGTAAAGTGTATAAGGTATCCAACGGCTGCTGTGTGGGCTGATGCAATGTCAGGTGGAGCAGGAAGCCGCCGTCATTCTCACGGCGGCACTCGTAGGCGAAAACGTCCTCTTCCCGATGTTCATCCAGACGGTCGAAGCAGTCATCCAGCGGCAGGTCGGTGCGGAATTCGCTCAGACCAGACGGTCCGTACTGGCTGCGGCGTTTGTTTTCACGATTGCTGAGCAGATACAGGATGAGAGCGATCACGCCCGCCAGAATAATGATCGAAACAACAGAACCCATGTGTGTCCTCCCGAATGCGTTTTTAAACAAGTTTTCCTTATTGTAACACAACCTGCCCCCAATTGTGTTATAATATTTGAAACATTCCAAAATTTTGAACGCCTGCGTCCATCTGCAGGCAGGAGGACACGCAATGAAACTGAAATTTACGCGCAAAACATGGTACTTTTTCCTGCTGGTGGCTGCGGCAGCGTCGATGCTGAACGGCTTTGCCGTGCTGGGAGGGATGGACTTTTCGTTTTTGGAGATGGTCGCATTCTGCATCACGGGCATCACAGTGCTGTTTCTGGCAGCTGAAAAAGGAGCATCCGCCAAGGAAAAGCGGAACTATTTCGGCATTTTTGTCGTTCTGATGTTCAGCTATGTCCTCAACGGCTGGGCGGCGTATGTCTGCTCCGCTCTGATCTGGCCTGCGCTTCTGGCGATGGAGTATCAGCGTGGTGAGCCGATCCAGCGGCAGTTACAATTGGTAGGAGCAGCTGAGGTGTTCCACCTGATGTTCCTTCTGCTGACCCGTTATGCCGGTATGACCGGACTGACCTTCTGGACGAACCTGCTCTGGGTGCTGCTGGCTTGTGCCCGCGGTTGGGCGGCACTCACCCTTTATAAGCAGCGGGAGGACGCATGAGCCGCCATCGCCATGTCAAAAAGAACGGACGGCATAAAAATCAGCTCTCCCGTCGGGCATTTCTTGCTGCGCTGGGGCTTGCGGTCTGCGGTACGGGCGGCGTCCTGCTTCACAGCCGGCTGAGTCTGCCGGCTGAGGTTGAACTGATCCAGCCCGAGGAAACCTTTTCCGCACCCAATGTGGCTCTTCCATCCGGAGAATGGCGGGCGGTCTGGGTGAGTTATCTTGAATTTTCCGGAATGGATTTTTCCTCGGCGGACGCTTTTCGAGCGGACGTTTCCACCCTCATGGACAACTGCGCAGGGCTGAAGCTGAACACGATCCTCGCACAGGTACGACCATTCGGGGATGCGCTTTACCCCAGTCAGCTTTTCCCGTGGAGCCACCTCTGCACGGGGACACAGGGACAAGACCCGGGATTCGACCCGTTGGATATTCTTATCACCGAAGCTCATGTGCGGGGGCTTTCGCTGGAAGCATGGGTCAACCCGTACCGTCTCCGCAGTTCGGCTGCCGTGCCGCCGAACCTCGCCAAGTCCAGCCTTGCCAGCACGCATCCAGAGTGGGTCTGTGCGGTGGGCGAGGGCTTGTACCTGAACCCAGCCATTCCGGAAGCGGCGGATTACGTTGCGCAGGGCGTGGCGGAGCTGGTGCGGAATTATCCGCTGGACGGGATCCACTTTGATGATTATTTCTATCCCACGACCGACCTCAGCTTGGATGAAGTACAATTTGCGGCATCCGGTGCGGGAGATTTGACCACATGGCGGCGAGAAAACATCACACGGCTGGTGAGATCGGTTCATGATGTCATCAAATCCTCTGATCCGACCCTTCGGTTCGGCATCAGTCCGCAGGGAAATCCGGAGAACGATCGGAATACCCAGTATAGTGACGTTTCGCAATGGCTGACCGCCGAGGGGGAAAACGCCGTTGTAGATTATCTTTGCCCGCAGATCTATTGGGGGTACGGCTACATGCTGCAGTCCGGAAGCACTCGGTTTGGGTTTGACCGCATCGTCCCCGAATGGCTGTCCATGCCGCGTTCGGCAGATGTTGCCCTTTATTTTGGACTGGGTGCGTATCGCATTGGCGTCGGAGATGGAGGAGCAAATGAGGACAGCCTGAGCCAGTGGTCAACCGGAAGTGCGCTGACGCGTCAGGTCGCCGATCTGCGTGCCCAAAACGTCGGTGGATGGGCACTCTATCGGTACGATTCGCTGTTCCGCTCTTCTGTACCGGAGCTGGCGGAGCAGGAGAGAACCGCACTGCTGAACCTGTTGGTCTCTCAGGAGTGAAGGGTCGTTCCCAAAATGCTTTTTGCCATCTGACTTCCGACTGCACCGGACAGCCAGCCGATCAGGATGCCGCCCAGAATGTCGGTCGGGTAGTGGACATAGAGATACATCCGCGAAAACGCGATGAGGCTTGCCAGCACCAGCGACGAAACGCAGAGCTTCTGTTTTCCGAAAAAGAACAACGCAGCCACGACCGCAAAGGACGCCGCTGTATGTCCGGAAGGAAACGAATAATCGCTGGGACGGGGGATCAGCAGAGCGACCGCATTTACATCGCAGGGACGCACCCGACAGAACAGCGGTTTGAGAAGAAGATTGCAGAGGACAGCGTCGAGAATCAATGCAAGACTGACCGCCAGACTCGCTTTTCGTGTTCTGGGATAGGCAAACAACACCGCACAGAATGCGATCCAGATCACCCCCGCATTGCCCAGCTTGGTGATGAAGCACATCGCTTCATCCAGCATGGGCGAGTGCAGTTGTTGAAGAAAATTCAAAAAGTCCAATTCTGCCTTCATCCTCAGCTCTCCCTTTTCCATATTGCTCCCGTCAGGAGCGTTCCTCTCTATTATAACGTCTTTTTCGGAAAAAGTTTGAACAGAGATGAAACAATTTGGATTTTACCGTTTCTATGCGAAACAAATACAAATTCCCCTGCGAGCTCTTTATCTGTATAAATAAACAAAAAGCACAGAAGCGCAACAGATTTTAAACTGCTCGGCTTCTGTGCTTTCTTTAAACTAGCCACTGCTTGATCCGGTCGGGCATGATATTTTTATGCCCATAGATAAAATCAATGAGTGCCTGACGGTCGATGGACTTCTGATCTTCCCAGCTGTCGATCAGAAGAACCGTTTCGGGACGCTCTGCGGGATAAAAATATTCGTATTGCAGGTTTCCTTTTTCCTTCCGGATGGCATCGACCGTGCCGCTTGAAACCATCTCGTTGGCAAATTTTCGTGCTGCGCCGTTTTCACCAGAATAATAGATGTTTACAGTTAAGCTCATAAGACGTAGCCCCTCTGAATTTCAGCACAATAGGTTACTTCAGCAGATTGTCGTTATCGAAGTAGTCGATGCGCATGGATTTGCGGACATCGGCGAGGGTGGCGGCGGCAGTCTTTTCAGCAACGGCACTGCCCTGCTTCAGGATCTCAACGACCTCAGGCAGACGCTGTTCCCACTCCTTGCGGCGGGTGCGGATCGGCTCAAGCTCGGCCTGCATGACGGCGTTCAGGAACTTCTTAACCTTCACGTCGCCCAGACCGCCATGCTGATAGTGCGCTTTCAGTTCGTCGAGGTTCTGGTATTCAGGCAGGAACTCGGCGAAATGCTCCGGACGGCTGAACGCGTCCAGATAGGTAAAGACAGGGTTGCCCTCGACCTTGCCGGGGTCCTGCACACGCAGGTGGTCGGGGTCGGTGTACATGGACATGATCTTCTTTTTGATGTCCTCGGGTTCGTCGGACAGGTAGATGCAGTTGCCCAGAGACTTGCTCATCTTGGCTTTGCCGTCCGTACCGGGCAGACGCAGGCAGGCCTGATTCTGGGGCAACAGGATCTCCGGCTCGGTCAGCGTTTCGCCGTAGACGGAGTTGAACTTGTGGACGATCTCACGGCACTGCTCGACCATCGGCATCTGATCTTCGCCTGCCGGAACCGTGGTGGCGTGGAAGGCGGTGATATCAGCAGCCTGACTGATGGGGTAGCAGAAGAAGCCGACCGGAATGCTCGTCTCGAAGTTGCGCAGTTGGATTTCCGCCTTAACGGTCGGGTTGCGCTGGAGACGGGAGACGGTGACGAGATTCATATAATAGAAGCTCAGCTCCGTCAGTTCGGGAACCATCGACTGGATAAAGATGTGAGATTTCTCGGGGTCGATGCCGCAGGCCAGATAATCCAGAGCAACCTGCAGGATGTTCTGGCGAACCTTCTCCGGATTGTCGGCGTTGTCCGTCAGAGCCTGCGCGTCGGCGATCATAATATAAATTTCGTCAAAATTGCCGGAATTCTGGAGACGGACACGCTCCTTCAGAGAGCCGACATAGTGACCGACATGCAGACGACCGGTGGGACGGTCGCCAGTCAGAATGATTTTTTTCATTGATGTTCTCCTTACTCTGCCAAAGACTGCCCGATCCGGCGGTCTGAGAGGTTTGTTTTTGTAATAAGTATATCCTCTGTCCTTTTCGCTGTCAACAAAACGACGGAAAACAAAAAAGAAAAGCGATGGAACATTCCATCGCTTTGCTGGCGCCTCTTGCCTGACTCGAACAGGCGACACCCTGATTAACAGTCAGGTGCTCTAA
>CAVEGP010000051.1:0-15152 GCA_963615155.1 Bacteroides uniformis
CTTCCACTCATAGCCTGCGTCGTGAGCCGGACTGTGGATGCAGCGACCAAGCTTTTCGTAACAGGTGCGGTGATAGGGTGCACCGCAGTCCGGACAGACAACGATGTCTTCCTTCAGAGTCAACGGTTTGCCGCAGCCTTCACAGGGACAGCCATAGTATTTTGGCATAGAATCCTCCAATAAAGATGGTACTTGACCATATTATACTCCTGAAAAAGGGAAAAGAAAAGGCAAAAATCTTCAAATTTCCAGCATGATGATAATTTTTCCCCTTTACTTTACCATGAATTCTCGGTATACTAATGAAGTATCTGTGTATAAACTGTATCTTTTGGCAATGTCCTCGCCCTATCAGCCGCCGCTTTGGGAGAGATGGGCATCCCGCAGGGATAATGGAGAGGGCAGGCCGGTGAAAAGTATGATAACGTATGATGCAACCCTGAATTGAGAGGAAACTTGGAATGATTACCACGGATGAACTGAAAGTGAAGCTGGCTGAATACGGCACGGCTGTGAAGGATCTGGAGGAAGCTCTGGCAATCGAAGCCAGCCGCAAGCGCGTGCAGGAGCTGGAGCACACAATGTCCCGCCCCGGCTTTTACGATGATCTGGAGCTGAGCCAGAAGGTTTTTGGCGAAGTCGGTGACCTGAAGGGCAAGCTGAGCCGCTTCGAGAAGCTGCAGGGGCTGTACGAGGATGCGGAGACCCTGCTGGAAATGCTGGATGAGGAATATGACCCCGATATGGTGCCTGAGGCAGAGGAAGATGTCAACAACGTTGGCAAGGCTGTCGATGAGCTGCAGCTGATGACGATGCTGAACGGCGAATATGACCACAGCAACGCGATCCTGACTTTCCATGCGGGCACGGGTGGCACTGAGGCACAGGACTGGGCTGAGATGCTCTACCGTATGTACAACAAATGGGCGCAGGCACATGGCATGACCGTAGAGGTTCTGGATTATCAGGATGGTGATGAGGCCGGTATGAAGAGTGCCTCCATGATGGTGAAGGGCGCAAACGCTTACGGTTTGCTCAAGAGCGAAAATGGTGTCCATCGTCTGGTACGTGTCTCTCCGTTTGACGCAAACGCTCGCCGTCAGACCAGCTTTGCTTCTCTGGAAGTAATGCCTGAGCTGGACAACACCATTCAGGTCGATATCCGCCCCGAGGATATCGAAATGCAGGTCTACCGCTCCTCTGGTGCGGGCGGTCAGCATATCAACAAGACTTCATCGGCTGTCCGACTCATCCATAAGCCGACCGGCATCGTCGTAAGCTGCCAGACCCAGCGCAGCCAGTTCCAGAACCGTGACTACGCAATGGAAATGCTGAAGGCGAAGCTGTATCAGATCGCAAAGCAGCAGCACATGGATAAGATCGACGATATCAAGGGCGTTCAGAATGAGATCGCTTGGGGTCATCAGATCCGCAGCTATGTCTTTATGCCCTACACGATGGTAAAGGATCATCGCACTAACTATGAGACGGGCAACGTCGATGCCGTCATGGATGGCGATCTCGATGGTTTCATTTTCGCATACCTGAAGGCTGCCAGCCGTGGTGAGCTGCAGGACACCTGATTTTAAGGTAAACAAGAAAAGCATCTGCACCTGTTTCCAAAGAGGACAGGGCGCAGATGCTTTTTGCTTTTTATAACAAAGTTTCCCGACATGCCAATGGCTTTCCCTTTGCGACAGAGGGAGGACAAGCTGGACACGGAGCGGGCTGAAAGGGCTATTATGCTAAATCATCCAGAATCCCCGGCCAGAGGGCTTCCTCCTGACGGCAAGCGGCGAAAAAGCAATCCAGATACATCTTGTTGGCGGCGGACAGAATGGTACTGCGCAGCAAAAGCTTTTCATCGTCTGCGTCCGCGGCAAGATCCTGGATGCTGCCGGATGTGCCGAACACATAAGGCAGACAGTTTTCCATTTCATCGCAGAAATAATCGTAGGCCTGTGCAGCCGAGCAATGCTCCTGCTGCATTTTGAACAGGATCTCGATATTTTCCAGTGAAAGGACTGTTTTGGAAACAACGATGTAGATGAGACTTGCGAGCTGCTCACGGGTATACTTCTTTTTGACAGGGTGAGAAATGACGCCTTTCTTTACATAATTGCTCACCATCGAGGGCGTCAGCTCAACGCCCGAAAAGGAGCGAAAATACCCGTTGACGAACTGAACGGTCTGATCCAAATAAAGCCCTACCTGTGGAAGCTCGTGATACCGGGGCAGGGCAAAACCGGCAGCACATGCCGCAACGCGGCGTTTCAATTCCTGTTTCATGACAGAAAGTATAGCGTATTTTGGTTTTGAGGTCAAGAAGAATATGAAAACTTTTCAAAGAATTTTAAAAAACGATTGACAGGGTTTTAAAAAACTGATATAGTGGTTTCACAAACGAAACAATATGCGGCGAGCCTATCCGCTGGAATGGAGATAAATGATGATGAAAACGAAGATCGTTGTGGATTCCTCTGCAAATCTGTATACTCTTGCGGACGTGGATTTTGCCTGTGTCCCGCTGAAGATCATCACAGACGCTGAGGAATACCGTGATGACGGCACACTGAACGCCGTCGAAATGGCACAGACCTTGCGCAGCTATAAGGGAAAGACCTCGACCTCCTGCCCGAATGTCAGCGACTGGCTGGCTTCCTATGAGGGGGCGGAGCAGGTCATTGCGGTTACCATCACTGGCACGCTGTCGGGCAGCTACAATGCCGCACAGCTTGCTGCCGAGGAGTATATGCAGGACCACCCCGGCACACATGTCTTTGTGCTGGACAGTCTGTCGTCTGGACCGGAGGTGCAGCTTCTTGCCGAGCACATTCGGGATCTGATGCTGGAAGGAAAGAGATTCGACGATATCTGTGAGGAGATGCTGCGCTACCACAAGCATACGCATCTGCTTTTTTCTCTCGAATCGCTGGCAAATCTGGCGCGGAATGGTCGGGTGAAGCCTGCGGTGGCAGCAGTTGCGCGGATGCTTGGAATCCGAGTTATCGGTCAGGCGAGCGGTGCCGGAGAGTTGGAAGTCCTCTGCAAGACCCGCGGCGAGCACGGTGCGCTGGAACGTATCGTTCTGGAACTTAAGGAGCACGGCTACAGCGGTGGTCGGCTGGTGATCGCACACTGCGGCAATCCGACAGCCGCGGAACGACTGATGCACATGATACAGGCGATTTTTGATGGTGCGGATGTCAGAGTCATCGAATGCGGCGGTCTGTGCAGCTATTACGCCGAGCTGGGCGGTCTGATGATCGGCTATGAGGATGGCGAAGCCTGATAGGATTCAAAAAACAACATTGAAACAATGCTCCACAGTGGTGAAAATGGCTGCTGTGGAGCGTTTTGTTTTGCGGCTCACACCGGAAATCTTGAAAAAAATGTGAAACTGCGCTATACTACGGTATCATCATAGGATGCGCAACGCGGACAGCGTGCATTATATCTATCTGGGAGGGAAGCTATGTTTTTTCGGCTGCCGATCGTAAGATTCTTTAATAAGATCCTCAACCGCGCGGTCATCACCGTCCTTTTGGTCGCAATACAGGTGGCGTGGCTGCTCTGGGCATTTTTCTCGCTGACAACAGGGCGTATCTGGGTCAACGCGGCTCTGCGTGCGTTGAGCGTTATCATCGTGCTGTATCTGGTGCGCAAGGACGAGAACAGCGCGTATAAAATCATCTGGATCGTTCTGATCGGAACACTGCCCCTTCTGGGAGGTGCGCTTTATCTGCTGTTCGGCAACAAAGCCCCTGCCAAGCGGATGCGGGAGAGGATGCAGGAGGTCGAAAAACGACATATTGACGATATGGATCAACCGGAGGGGCAGTCGGATATTCTGGATGCCCGAAGCCGTGGTCTGAGTTGTTATCTTGCGAACTACGGTCCCTACCCGGCGTGGAAGGACACCGCCGCTGAGTATTTTTCTTCTGGGGAGGCGATGTATCCGAAGCTGCTGGCGGATCTTGAGCAGGCAGAGAAATTCATCTTTCTGGAGTTTTTCATCGTCAGTGAAGGGAAGATGTGGAGCAGCATTGAGGAAATCCTCATCCGCAAGGCTGCGCAGGGGGTGGACGTCCGGCTTATTTATGACGATTTTGGAAGTTTGCTGGGTCTGCCCAGCAATTTCGTAATTCGGATGGAGAGACATCATATCCGGTGCATCCCGTTTAACCCGGTCGTCCCACTGGTGTCCATCGTAATGAACCACCGTGACCACCGAAAGATCGTCGTCATCGACGGCAATGTTGGCTATACAGGCGGCGTGAACCTTGCGGATGAGTATATCAACGAGGAAAAACGCTTCGGCTACTGGAAGGATGCCGCCATCCGTCTGGAAGGCGCGGCGGTCTGGAACTTTACGGTCATGTTCCTGAATTTCTGGAACTCCTTCCGCCCCAGCGAAGAGAAGTACACCTCTTTTGCGCCCGACCCGACCTGCTGGACGAATCTGACGGACGGCGTGGTGCAGCCCTACGCAGACAGTCCGCTGGATGAGGAATCGCTTGCCGAGACCGTCTATATGGATATTCTGTCGCAGGCGCAGGATTACGTCTATATTTACACGCCCTATCTGGCTGTGGGCGAGGAGATGATGGACGCATTGAGAATGACAGCAAAGCGGGGAGTGGATATCCGGCTGATCTTACCGGGGATCCCGGACAAAAAGCTGGTCTATCGCCTGACCCGCTCTTACTATGTTCCGCTGATTCGGGCAGGTGTGAAAATTTATGAGTATACGCCGGGATTTCTCCATGCAAAGTGTTACGTCAGCGATGATAAGGTGGCAGTGGTCGGCAGCATCAACATGGATTACCGGAGCTTGTTCCTTCATTTTGAGTGCGGTGCGCTCCTGATGCACAACAGTCAGGTCATCGCCCTGCGGAACGATGTGCTGCATACTCTGCCCCAGTGCCGGGAGGTGCAGCTTTCCGACTGCCGCACCAGCCTGCCCGGGACATTGCTGGACAGCGTGCTGAGATTGCTGAGTCCGCTCATGTGAGATGAAAAATCCTCTCCCGATAGGAGAGCCTTTGGCAAAAACGAAAATACGCTTATAATTGATAAAGCCGTTGGATATACTACTCCCAAAGCCATTGGAAAGGGAGCGTAGATCCATGAAAAGAACACATCAGGCAGTTCTCGGCGTAACAGTTGCCGCTGCACTGCTTTTGTCCGCCTGTACGAAAAAACCGGATTCCGGCTCATCCGGCGGGATGTCCGGAAGCACGAGCGGTTCGGGCAGTGCCAGTGCCGATCAGACGGCGGCGTGGCGCACTGGACTCGGCATTTTGACCGAGACGACTGACCAGGACCGGACGGGGAAGATCAACACCATCGCAGCGGCTGTCCTGCTGGATGCGGAAGGAAAGTTGGTGGACGTTCAGCTCGACGAGTTGGAAGTGAACATCTCCGCCGACGGAAACGGCGCAGTGACGATGCCGACCGATTACCGCACCAAACGTCAGCGTGGCGATGACTACCCGCTGGCGGCGGTGTCGTCGCTAAAAAAGAGCTGGGCGGAACAGGCGGATGCCTTTGCGGAATATTTAAAAGGCATGACACTCGAGCAGCTGTCCAAACTGGAGACCGACGAGGACGGCAAGCCGAAGGACGCTGACCTGCTGTCCGGTTGTACCATCGCTGTTGACCGTTATCGGGACGCCATCGAAAAAGCCTGCGCCAACGCTGAGGCTCTGGGTGCGGCAAAAGGGGATACCCTTGCGCTCGGCATTGAGGCGGACAATGGCTCTTCGAGCGTGACAGCCACCGACGACAAGGACGTGAACGCACAGCTGGACTTTACAGCTGTTGCATTGACCGTGGATTCGGATGGGCGAGTCACCAGCGCGGTGGGTGACATGACCGAACCGGCAATGACCGTCTCGGCGGATGGCGGTGTGAGTGCGCCCGATTCCGTTCGCTCCAAGCTGGAACAGGGCGATGAATACGGAATGCGGCAGGCGTCTAAGCTGGGCAAAGAATGGTACGAACACAGCGAGGGCTTCTGCGATTACCTCAAGGGCAAGACTGCGGCGGAGATCGCCGACATCCCGACGGATGGCTCGGACGCAGACCTTGCCGCACTTTGTACCATTTCGATCGACGACCTGCAAAAAGCGGCCGGGAAAGCACTTTCAGAATAATAAATCGCAAAAATACCCCCATGTCGGCACCTTTTTGGTGTCCGGCATGGGGGTTCTGTGTTTTCGTTCAATGGACTGTCACAACACCCGATCGGACGTGATAAATTTTATCAAAGCCCTGCATGAACGCACCCGAGACATCGTGGGTGATGGCGACCACCATGCAGGGCATGGCGAGCAGATTGTCCATTACCTGCTGAGAAGTCTCCGGGTCAAGGCTGGCGGTGATCTCGTCGGCGATGATAAGGTCGTATTTCCGCAGGGCCAGCCGCGCGATGCCGATGCGCTGACGCTGACCGCCGGACAGATTCTTGCCGTTTTCGCTGATGACAGTATCCAGACCATCAGGCAGGGAAGCGACCCATTCGGTCAGCCCGGCGGAATCAACGGCATGCTGAAGTTGTTCATCTGGAAAATTTTCCAACAGGCAGATGTTGTTCCGAATCGTGTCATTGAATAAATATGCAGTCTGGGCGATATATCCGACGTGGGTATAGAAATTTTTGCGGTCGATATCACGCACCTGATGCCCGTTGAACAGGATGCTTCCGGTGTAGCTGGGGTAATACTGGAACAGAAGCTTTGCCAGGGTGGATTTGCCGCAGCCGCTCTCACCGACGAGGGCGGCTTTCTGTCTGCCCTCGATTTTCAGCGTGGCACCGTTCAGCACCGGTTTTGCCGCGCCGGGATAGGTGAACCGGACATCCTCGCAGGTCAGCTGGTTGATGGTGTTAATATTTTCGCCGTGGGTCGTCTCTGGTTCGCCGGACATGGCGGCTTCTAACCGGGTGCGGATACCGTGCGAAGACTTGATTTTGGCGTAGCACTGTGCGATCTGGTGGCAGGGCGTAATGACAAAGTTTGCCATACTTGCGGCGGTGGACATGGTGCCGACCGTGATGCTCCCGTTAAAAACGAGCAGCAGACCAATCAACAGCACAATGGGAAAAATCAGGTTGCTGATGAGCGAGGTGTTCACGATGACGGAGTTCAGACTTTGCTGATAGGACAGCTCGCTTTCCTCCGCCTTGTGCGATGCCGTGCGGTGCCGGTCATCGTAGAAGTCCTCCCGTAAAAAGGCGCGGATCAGCTCAAAACCGCCCAGAAGCTCTTTCAGCTGGCCGGTGTATTCCGCCATCTGCGCCGAAAATTCATCCCGGGCATGGGTCAGCCGGTTGTTCATCATCCGGGGCAGGACCAGCGGCGGCACGGTCACAATCAGAATCGCGACCAGCAAAACTGGACTGATGTACAGATACAGCCCGAGGGCGCAGAGCATGATGCCGCCCCAGAACACGGCGTTGAAGATCGACATGTAGTAGTCATCGTACAGCGTCCGCAGGTCGGTCGTCAGCAGGGATAGATAGGCGGCGTCGCCCTCGCCGTTGTATTGCGCGACCGAGCGGCGGAGGACACGCTCTATGACCTGATTCCGCACCTGCTCCACCGCACCGCAGGCCAGTTTTGTGAAGGAACGGCGACGGAGACGCTCGAACAGCCAACTCGCAAAGGTGATGACGAACGCCAGCCCGAGAGACCCGAACGCTTCCTCTTTGGATTTGGAGTCGATAAGCCACTTGAGCTGAAAGCTTTTCAGCGGCGCAAAAAAGGACACGCAGACCGTAAAAAGCCCGAACAGGACGAGCCGGAGCTTGTTATACCGGAAATAGTGGTTGACCGAAGCTTTCATATGATTTCCTCCTCAACTTTATATTCCTCAGTATACCATAAGAAATGGCGAAACTGGAACAGTTTGTTGCACAAAATGGACAAAAAAACGGAACAAAAACTGTTGCAATTGCACTTTTTGCGAAAACTTTGCGCTTTCCTCTTGCAAACGGGCGTCAAACGCGGTATTCTATGGGTGCAATTTAACAATTTAGCATGATAAAGCGGTGAAACAAAGCCGCTTTCGTAGGAGGAAAAGTAGTATGAAACGTATCGTATCCATGTTTCTGGCGGGTGCAATGGCTCTGAGCCTTGCTGCCTGCGGCGCAGCATCCAGCACGGCAGCTTCTTCCAGTGTATCCGCATCCGGTTCGGCTGTCTCCGAAAGCTCCGACAGCGACCTCGCTTACATTAAGAATAAGGGCAAGATGACCATCGGCTACACCGTTTATGAGCCGATGAACTACACCGATGCGGACGGCAACTTCACGGGCTTCGACACCGAGCTGGCAACCGCCGTCTGTGAGAAGCTGGGCGTTGAGCCGGAGTTCGTCGAAATTAACTGGGATACCAAGATCGTCGAACTGGACGCAAAGAGTATCGACTGCATCTGGAACGGCATGACTCTGACGGATGAGATCCAGCAGAACACCGCCTGCACCAAGGCTTATGCGAAGAATGCGCAGGTCGTGGTCGTGAAGGACGGCACCGAGTATTCTTCCGCCGCTGATCTGGTCGGCAAGACCGTCGTCGCTGAGGCTGGTTCCGCTGGTGAGAGCGCAATTTCTGAGGACGAGAACCTGTCGCAGGCCGATTACGTCTCCAAGAGCGTTCAGACCGACTGCCTGATGGAAGTTGCCGCTGGCACCGCAGATGCCGCTGTCCTTGACCTGACTCTGGCAAACGCCATGATCGGCGAGGGTACCGACTACGCAAACCTGAAGATCGTGGACGAGCTGAACGCGGAGGAGTACGGCGTGGCTTTCCGCAAGGGCAGCGATGTCGCAGAGGCTGTCAACGATGCTTTCGATGAGCTGAAGGCGGACGGCACAATGCAGGCTTTGGCGGATAAGTATGATCTGACTCTGGCAGACTGAGCTATTACTGAGCCGTAAGGCGGAACGATTAACGGGTGTGTTTTTGTGGGTGTAATTGTAGGGCGTCTGTCCGGCGCGTTTTTACTGAACTGTGAGCTGTTTGCTCTGACGTTACTGTTTGCTCTGCCGCTGGGCTTGGTGGTGGCATTTGGCTCAATGAGCCGCTGCAAGCCGCTGAGCGGTGCGGTCAAGACCTTTGTCTGGATCATTCGCGGAACGCCGTTGATGTTACAGATCATCGTCATTTATCTTGGACCCGGCCTGATGGGAATGACGAATCCCTGGCCGTCTGGTTCGAGCGGACGCATGGTTGCGGCAGTGGTGGCGTTCGCCATCAATTACGCCTGTTATTTCTCGGAAATTTACCGTGGCGGCATCGAAGCTGTGCCAAAAGGTCAGACCGAGGCCGGACAGGTGCTCGGCATGACGAAGAGCCAGATTTTCTTCAAGGTCACACTGTTGCAGGTCATCAAGCGCATCCTGCCCCCGATGGGCAATGAGATCATCACCCTCGTCAAGGATACCTCGCTGGCGAACACCATCGCCAACAAGGAGATCATCATGATGGCGAAGGAGTACAGCGCGAAAGGTCTGATCTGGCCGCTGTTCTCCACCGCGATTTTCTTCCTTGTTTTCGTCGGTGCGTTGACGATTTTGTTCAACTGGGCAGAAAAGAAGATGGATTACTTCCGCTGCTGAGAGGAGAAACGAATTATGGCATTGTTGGAAGCCTCCGGCATCGGTAAGAATTTCGGAGACACGCACGTTTTAAAAGACATCTCGCTCAATCTGGAACAGGGCGAGGCGTTGGCGATCATTGGATCGTCCGGTTCGGGCAAAACGACTCTGCTCCGCTGTCTGAACTTCCTGGAGCGTCCGGATACGGGCGTGATCAAGGTAGGCGGGGAAGTGATGTGGGACGCGGCTGACCCCACGACCCAGCGCGAGAGTGAGATCCGTAAAAAGCGTCTGCACTTCGGTCTGGTATTCCAGAACTTCAACCTGTTCCCGCAGTACACCGCACTGCAGAACGTTATGCTGGCGGGCGAGCTTTTGGCAAAGGAACGCCCCGATTACAAGGCGAACAAGAAAAAGATCCATGCTGAGCTGGAAAAACAGGCACAGGAATTGCTGGCGCAGATGGGGCTTTCGGAACGTGCAGAGCACTATCCGCACCAGTTGTCCGGCGGTCAGCAGCAACGTGTTGCCATTGCCCGTGCGCTGGCACTCCACCCGGATATCCTCTGCTTTGACGAGCCGACCAGCGCGCTTGACCCGGAGCTGACCGGCGAAGTCCTACGCGTTCTGCGTGACCTTGCCGACCGCAAGACGACCATGATCATCGTTACCCACGAGATGCACTTCGCCCGCGATGTGGCTGACCGCATCCTCTTCATGGATGGCGGTGTCGTCGTCGAGGAAGGCCCGGCGAAACAGGTCATCGACCATCCGCAGGAGGAGCGCACCAAACAGTTCCTCGCACATTATTCGGAGTAAAAATAGCAAACCACGGTATCATTTCCTCGATTGCGGCAATTCTGTGACCGCTCTCCGAAAAGATAATCCTTTGTCTCTCTCCTGGAGGAAGGCAGTATTGCGCAGAATTACTAGTTTTTGCAAAAAAACACTGAACAACCTTATCAAAAGAACTATCTTGAAAAATGACTGTAACCCGATTATAATACCATTCATGAAACGAAAACGTCCTGTCCATTTTCCGGCAGGGCGTTTTTGTTGGGGAAAATTGAGAATTTTCTGAGAGAAAACATTTACAGCCACCCTTAGGAGGAGGTTCAGTATGACAAAAGATATGACGCAGGGCAGTCCGCTCAAATTGCTTCTGGCGTTTGCGGTGCCGCTGATGCTGGGAAGCCTGTTTCAGCAATTTTATAATCTGGCGGACACCATCATCGTGGGACGATTCGTGGGCGTCGAGGCATTGGCTGCAGTCGGCAGTGTCGGAGGGCTGAACTATCTGGTTCTCGGCTTCGTCAATGGCATTGCCTGCGGTTTTTCCATCCCCATTTCGTGGACATTCGGTGCGAAAGATCACGCTGAAATGCGACGTTTTACCGCAAATGCGGTCTGGCTGTCGGTGTGCTTTGCCGTTGTGCTCACCATTGTCACAGTTGCGCTGACCCGTCCGATTCTGGTTTGGACAAACACACCGGACAACATCATTGATCTGGCGGACGTTTACATCCGAACGATCTTCTGGGGTATCCCGTTCACCCTGTTGTACAATATGACGAGTGCCCTGATGCGTGCGCTGGGCGACAGCAAACGCCCGCTCTACTTCCTATTGGTGGCGAGTGTGCTGAACATTGGTCTTGATCTTGCGTGTATCATCGTGTTCAAGATGGGCGCGTTTGGTGCGGCATTTGCGACTGTGTTCAGTCAGGCTGTGGCAGGTGTCGGAAGTCTGATCTATATCGTGCGCCATTATCATGAGCTTCGCTGGTCGAAGGAAGAGGGAAGGTTCAGCGTTAACCATTGCCTGAAGCTCTGCAGCATGGGCATTCCGATGGGCTTGCAGTGCAGCATCACAGCCATCGGCTCGGTCGTTTTGCAGGGGGCAGTCAATGGTCTGGGAAGCGACATTGTTGCCGCGCAGACCGCAGGCGGAAAAGCTGCGCAGTTCCTGTCCGTCCCGCTGGAAAGCATCGGAACAGCTATGACGACCTATGCCAGCCAGAACATCGGCGCACATGACCTCAAGCGTGTTGACCGCGGTGTGTATACAGCTCTCGGCATCGGCTGTGTGTACAGCGTGGCGTCCTTCTTTATCCTGCGTGTGATGGACAAGCCGCTGATCAGTCTCTTCCTCGACGGCGATCAGGTCGAGATCATGGCGAACGCTCAGAGCTTTATCTTCTGGAACAGCGTGTTCTATATCCCGCTGGCGGTGCTGATTATCTATCGGTACACGATTCAAGGCTTGGGCTACTCTGGTTTGGCGATGTTTGCTGGTGTTGCTGAGATGATCGCCCGTGCAATGGTCGGTTTTCTGTGTGTGCCGCTCTGGGGTTATTTTGCAGCCTGCATCGCAAACCCGGCGGCGTGGTTCTTTGCCTGCTTCTTCCTCATTCCGGCATACTTTGCGGTGCATCGCCGCCTGATGAAGGATAAGCAGATGGGGCACGCAGCGATATGACCTGAAAATCTAAACTATAATTCTGCCGAAAATAAAAGCAAGTGCGACACACTTCTTCATGGAGAGATGTGATGCACTTGCTTTTTGTATAACTAAAACCACTCGCTAGGCGAGTGGTTTTAGTTATACAAAAAGATCCAACAATTTCTAACATGAAATCGTTGGATCTACTGGTCCGAGTGGCGAGAGTCGAACTCACGGCCTCTTGAACCCCATTCAAGCGCGCTACCAAAACTGCGCTACACCCGGATATCGCGTCCGCCTCCCTACCGAAGCGTGGCGACATGAGATATTATATGCGGATGATGGCGTTTTGTCAACAGGTTTTTTGAGAAATCTTCAAAAAACTTTGCAAAAGACTTTCTTTTGAAGATAGTACGGCGGAAAGGGAAGGGATTTACTTGCTCTGGATGTATTCGTCAATGGCTTTGGCAGCAGTTTTGCCTGCACCCATTGCCTTGATGACGGTCGCTGCGCCAGTTACGGCATCGCCGCCGGCGTAAACACCCTCACGGCTGGTCTTACCCTCGTCGCCCTCGGTGACGATGCAGCCATGCTTGTTGGTTTCCAGACCCGGGGTGGTGGAGCGGATCAGAGGATTGGGGCTGGTGCCGAGGCTCATGATAACGGTATCGACATCCATCGTGAATTCACTGCCCTTCTTTTCGATGGGACGGCGGCGACCGGAAGCATCCGGCTCACCCAGCTCCATTTCAATGCAGGTGATGGCTTTGACAAAGCCTTCATCATCGGACAGGATCTCGACGGGATTGCAGAGAGTCTTGAAAATGATGCCCTCTTCCTCGGCGTGTTCGACTTCTTCCTTACGAGCGGGAAGTTCAGCCATACCTCGGCGGTAAACAATATAAACTGTCTCTGCGCCCAGACGCAGGGCACTGCGGGCGGCATCCATTGCGACATTGCCGCCGCCGACCACTGCGACCTTCTTTCCGGTACGGATGGGAGTCTTGCTGGTGGGCAGATAAGCCTTCATCAGGTTGGAACGGGTCAGGAACTCATTGGCAGAGTAGACGCCCTTCAGACTTTCACCGGGGATGCCCATAAAACGGGGCAGACCTGCGCCGGAGCCGACAAAGACGGCTTCATAGCCGTATTCGCCCATCAGCTCGTCGATGGTGAGGACTTTGCCGATGACCATGTTACATTCGAAATCAACGCCCATTTTCTTCAGACCGTCGATCTCCTGCTGAACGATGGCTTTGGGCAGACGGAACTCGGGGATGCCGTACATCAGAACACCGCCTGCGACATGCAGTGCTTCGTAAACAGTGACTTGATAGCCCAGCTTGGCGAGATCGCCTGCGGCGGTCAGACCTGCAGGACCGGCACCGATGATGGCGACTTTATGACCGTTGGATTCAGGAACGATGGGGGCAGTATGGACATTTTCACGATGCCAGTCAGCAACGAAGCGTTCCAGACGACCAATGCCGACTGGCTCGTTCTTGATGCCACGGGTGCATTTGCCCTCGCACTGGCTCTCCTGCGGGCAGACACGACCGCAGACAGCAGGCAGGGAAGAGGAGCGGTTGATGACCTGATAAGCGGCTTCGAAATCGCCCTCGGCGACATGACCGATGAACTCGGGGATGTCGATCCCAACGGGGCATCCGGTCTGACAGGGCTTGTTTTTGCAGTGGATGCAGCGTTTTGCCTCATTGACAGCCATCTCTGCGGTGTAGCCCAATGCGACCTCATCAAAGTTTTTATTGCGGACATGGGGGTCTTGGGTCGGCATGGGGCATTTTTTCGGATCCATATTGAAAGCCATCTTATTTTACCTCCTGATTGAGCAGATTGCAGGCTGCTTCACGGGCATGAGCCTCAAACGGGCGGTACATTGTGCCGCGTGCCATTGCCTCATCGAAATCGACGAGATCGCCGTCGAAATCCGGACCATCGACGCAGGCAAATTTGGTCTGACCGCCAACCGTCAGGCGGCAGCCGCCGCACATACCCGTGCCGTCGATCATGATGGGATTCATCGAGACGATGCTCTTCAAACCGTGCTTCTGGCAGGTTTTGACGACAAACTTCATCATAATAAGTGGACCGATTGTGATGACAAGATCGTACTGGTTGCCGACTTCGACCAAATCATCCAGAGCGGCAGTGACGACACCCTTTGTGCCGTAGCTGCCATCATCGGTCATAATGCGCAGCTCATCGCTGCAGGCTTTGAACTCGTCCTCGAGAATCAGGAGGTCTTTATTGCGGAAGCCAATCACACTGTGGACGACACAGCCCTGCTCGTGCAGCTCACGGGCGATGGGCAGAGCGATGGCACAGCCCACACCGCCGCCGACAACACAGACCTTTTTCAGACCCTCGGTTTCAGTCGCACGCCCCAGAGGACCGACGAAATCGTGGACGCTCTCGCCGACATTCAGGCTGTTCAACTCCATAGTAGTGCCGCCGACGATCTGGAAGATGATATCGACCGTACCCTTTTCACGGTCATAGCCGGCTACGGTCAGGGGAATGCGCTCGCTGTCCTCGAACGGGCGCACAATAATAAATTGACCCGGCTTTGCCTTTTTGGCGATCAGCGGGGCTTCAATGACCATCTTTGTCACGGTGGGGTTCAGCGCGACTTTTTCAGTGATCTTGTACATTGCGTTTGCTCCTTTTTTGGCGAAATCCTACTTCTCTATGCACGAAAATGCACGGGGTGTTTTTGTGTCCTACCTATTATAATAAGATTATAATAAGAAAGCTGAAAAAAGCCTGTGCATACGCGACAGCTTGACAAAATGATTATACAATTTTATAACGAACTTTTCAATTAAAAAATCTTCGTGTCAGTGGGGACGAACTTGAACAGAATGCTATCGGAAGTGTCTTTCAAAAAATCGGACGAAGCAGAGTGGGTTTCAATGCAAAAGACGGACAAATCCTGCATGATTGAAAATTTTTTCGATTTTTGTGTTGACAATCGGGTCGTTCTGCGGTATAATAACCAATGTCGTCGGGCGAAAAGCCTATGACGCCACAAAGGGTATGCGGCCGTAGCTCATCTGGTAGAGCGCCACCTTGCCAAGGTGGAGGTAGCGA
>CAVEGP010000052.1:0-15055 GCA_963615155.1 Bacteroides uniformis
ATATGGTGACGTGGCCAAGTGGTAAGGCAAGGGTCTGCAAAACCCTCATCCACCAGTTCAAATCTGGTCGTCACCTCCAAAAGATTCCCGAACGTGAAAGCGTTCGGGATTTTTCGTTGTCTGGAAACAGATCAGCCCCCTCACCCTCTCCGTCTCGCATCCGCTCGACAGCTCTCCCAAAATGAAAGCGTTTGTATATTTTTCTTCTCCGTGCTACAATAGATTATATTATCATCCGAAGGGAGGCAGACAGGATGACCGCCGAGCATCACACCAGTTTAACGCCGGAGACCCCGGTGCGCTACCTGAAAGGCGTCGGTTCCAGGACGGCGGAGCGGTTCGAGAAGCTGGGCATCGTCACGCTTTCCGACCTGCTCTGCCACTATCCCAGGCGGTATCTGGATTTTTCCAAGCCGTATTCCATCGCCGAGGCTCCCCTTGACACCGAGTGCGTCGTCAAGGCGGAGGTCTTCGCCAAACCGGGCGGACGCATCCTGCCCGGCGGACGGCGGATGGAACGGGTCACGGCAGGCGACGATGTTTCAAGTTTAGAAATCACATGGTTCAACAACCCCTATGCCGCCCAGAAGCTTGAGCTTGGGCAGGAGTATTATTTTCAGGGCATTGTGACCGGCGGCATGCTCCGCCGCCAGATGGTGAACCCGCAGGTGCGCACCGAAGCGCAGATCCAGTCTTTCCCTTTCGAGGCAGTCTATCCGCAGACCGATGGTCTTTCCAGCAACGCCATCGCAAAATGCGTGCGTCAGCTTCTCCCCCATGCCGAGCTTCTGCCCGACCCTCTCCCGCCCGAGATGCTGAAAAAATACCGTCTGCTCTCCAAGGCGGACGCCGTGCGCTCCATCCACTGCCCCAAGAACGAAGAGGAAGCGTTTGCGGCACGGCGGAGGCTCATTTACGAAGAGCTTCTGGTCTTACAGCTGGGCATCGGTCGGATGAAAAATCGCGGCGCAGCTTCAACCGGTACGCCCATGCAGAAGCTCGACCCCGAGCCATTCTGGGCGACCCTCACATTTTCCCCGACCAGAGCGCAGAAACGAGCCGTTGCGGAGATCCTGTCCGACATGGCAGGCAGCACCTCGATGAACCGTCTATTGCAGGGAGACGTCGGCAGCGGCAAAACACTGGTTGCCGCTGCCGCGATCTGGGCGTGCATTCGGAACGGGTATCAGGCGGCGCTGCTTGCCCCGACCGAGATTCTGGCTTCCCAGCATGCCGAGAACCTGAACCGCTTGCTCTCCCCCTTCGGGATGCGGGTCGCACTGCTGACGGGCGGCATGAAGGCCGCCGCCAGACGGACGACGCTCGCCGCCATCCGAAACGATCAGGCGGACCTTATCGTCGGAACTCACGCCATCCTGAGCGAGGGTGTGGAGTTTGCCCGATTGGGTTTGGCTGTCGTAGATGAGCAGCACCGTTTCGGCGTCCGTCAGCGCGGGATGCTGGCAGAGAAGGCTGACAACCCGCATCTCCTCGTCATGAGCGCGACCCCGATCCCCCGAACGCTGGGTCTGCTGATCTATGGCGACCTTGATATCTCCATTCTCGATGAGCTTCCTCCGGGGCGAAAGCCGGTCAAGACCCGCTGCATCACCGGGAAAAAGCGGCATAACCTCTATGGTTTTCTTGATTCCGAGATCGAAGCCGGACGACAGGTCTATATCGTCTGTCCCGCCATTGAGGAGACCCCCGATGGCGGATTGAACGCCGTCAAGACCTACTACGAGGAGATCGCAAAGGCACTGCTTCCGGAGCGTCGTGTCGGGCTGATGCACGGCAAATTGAAGCCCAAGGAAAAATCCGCCGTCATGGAGGATTTCAAGGAGGGACGACTGGACGCGCTGGTATCCACAACGGTCATCGAGGTCGGCGTGGACGTTCCCAACGCCACTGTTATGGTGATCGAAAACGCGGAACGATACGGTCTGAGCGCACTCCATCAGCTTCGCGGTCGGGTCGGTCGGGGTGCCGCCGAGAGCTGGTGCTTCCTCGTCAGTGACAATTCCAGCGAAAACGTCCAGAAACGGTTGAAATTTCTCTGCTCCACCAATGACGGTTTCGCTGTGGCACAATACGATCTTGAGACACGCGGTCCGGGCGATTTCTTCGGGAGCCGTCAGCACGGTCTGCCGACGCTTCAGATCGCCGACCTGATGAACGATACCCGCACCCTTCACGCAGCACAAAACGAAGCTGTCCGGATGCTCTCTGAAGACCCTCTGCTCGACCATCCTGAGCACGCTCTGCTCGAGCAGCAGGTACAGCAGATGTTTGATAAAGCAGGCGCGATGAACTAAAAAGTACAGAAAAAGCAGGCTGTGAAGCCTGCTTTTTCTATGCTGCATCCTGTGTTTCCTGAAGGTAATCCGGCACATTCAGCGTTGCGTCCGCATTGCCATAGACCGTCGCATAGGCTGCGGACGCGTGTGGACGACGTCCGCCCTGCGCGCGATACCACACCAGATCGTTTTCGCCGTAGGTCTCCATGGCATGTTCCAGTGCCGTCCCGACGGACTGACCCAGAATCATCTGGTTCACCATATCCCAGAGCATACTGCGGGAATAGACGGTATAAACATTGTTGGTGTAGCCCACCACAGCGGATGCGCCACCCGCCAGAAGAGCGTCAGCCATCGAGCTGTCCGGACTTGCATCCACACCGCCGAACTCACAGGTCTCTGACAAGACAATGGTATTTTTCATCGGCTTGAAGAAATACGCGCTGCGGAAGAAGTCCGGCGTGACCGAATACAGTCCGTTTATCTTGATGATGTTGTGGCTGAGCAGATCGAATGCATACTGCAGATCCTTGTAGGGTGCGGCTTCTTCGGTCAGAAGGATGACAGGCTTGGTCTCTGTCCTTTTCCAGAACAAACCATAGGAATAGGTGTAATACGCGCCATGCGCGCTCAGGATACACAGATCATACTGCCCCATCTTTTTCAGATCCGAGACGGTGACGGTCGTATCCAGCCGAGTGTCCAGCCCCAACGCAGACCAGAAGCCTTTCATGTAGGAATAATACGGATAACGTGAGCTGTCGATCGTATTATCAAAGGCATAATAGATCATCGCCGTGCCGAAGTCCTCGAGCTTATTTTTCTTCAGCTCTGTCAGCGTCATCTGCTTTTTCGTTTCAAGAGAGGACAAAATCGTGTTGTCTTCCTCCAGATCGTTCAGCAGGATGCCGCCCCAGACCCCGCAGGTATACGCAAAGCTTATCATCCCGTTTTCAGAGTCCACGCAGATGGAGTGAGCGTCAACAAGCCCCTGCTCGACCAACTGGTCGAGCTGAGCCATTGCAGCCCGTTGCCGCTCTTCCAGCGACATAGCTTGGTATTCGTCGCTCTCGGTCAGTGCGACCACAGCCTCGTCCGCCTGCTGCATCTGCTCTGCGTCCTCGAGCGTCAGCGTCTCGGTCTGTGCCTCATCCGGTGTCTGCGCAAAGACTGCCGCCGGAAAGATCGTCGATAACAAAATGACCAACGCCGTCAAAGCGCAGAAAAAACGATGGCATTTTTTGTTCATGGTTCAGAAGTTCCTCCCAGAGAATCCCCGCCGCGGAATATCCCGCCAGTCCGATCGGTTTCTCTAAGCCCATTTTAGAGAGTCCGTCTCCCTTTGTCAAGCATTCCCCGCCGATTTTGCAAAGCTGTCACAGGAAAGCTCCCCTAAGGGGATTCATTTTGAATCCTTTGTAAACACTCCCCTTTTGCTTGCGAAGATATTCGATGTGCTGTATAATAGTGGCGACCCATTGAGAAAGGCGGTGCTTCTTTGGAGAGCATTCAACGATATTGGAAACGAACCGATAAGATTTACCTGCTGCTGTGCCTATTCAGCAGTACGATGGCAGTGCTTGCGCTGTCATCGTGGGCGGCGAAGCAGGGCAGCGGCTTTGCGCTGGATGAAGTGACCGGCAAAATCACAGGCATCGGCGATTATCGGCGTGCGGTGGTACAGGCTGGCGCGGCAGCGATCGGTCTTATTCTTGCCATCCTGCTGTCAAACATCGACTACCGCAGCCTTGTCAAAGTCTGGCCGGTGCATGTAGCCGTGACATGGGGCTTAGTCCTGCCGACCTTGTTCATCCGGAATGTCACGCTCGGTCCTCTGACGATCGGCTACAACGCCGGCGACACCGACAACTATTCCTGGTACAAGCTGGCAGGCTTCACATTTCAGCCCACAGAGCTGGCAAAGATCAGCTTTATCCTGACCTTTGCCATGCACCTGAACAATGTTCGGGAAAAGATCAACGAGCCCAAGGAGCTGGGCAAGCTGCTGCTCCATATGCTTGCCCCCATCGCCATCATCCACGTGCAGGGCGATGACGGCACAGCCATCATTTACGGCATCATTGCCTGCTGTATGATGTTCTCAGCAGGCATCAGTTGGAAATACATCCTCGGCGCAGTCGCAGCCGCAGGCGCAGCGGTGGCAGTAGCTTTCGCATTCTTCAGCGACTCCATCGGCAAAGGCTACCAATGGTATCGCATCCTTGCAGTCGTTGACCCCGAAAACAAAACCGGCTGGGCACCGACTGAGACGATCTGGAAAAATATCATTTACCAGCAGCAGCGCGGTGAGATCGCACTTGGCTCAGGCGGGATCTTCGGCAACGGTCTGTTCAGCGGTCGTTACTACAGCGTCCCGAACGCCCACAACGACTTCATTTTCAGTTGGATCGGCAACGCGACCGGATTTGTTGGCTGCTGCGTGGTTCTGGGCGTTCTATTCGCCCTTGTCGTAAAAACCTTCACGACCGGCGCAAGGAGCGAGGATATGCTGGGCAGCTTCATCTGCGCCGGCATCGGCGGCGCGCTTCTGGCACAGATTGCCGTCAACATCGGCATGAACCTGCGCATCCTGCCCGTCATCGGTGTTACGCTCCCCTTTTATTCAGCAGGCGGCAGCTCCGTGCTGATGCTGTATCTCTGCGTCGGACTGGTCTTATCCGTCTATATGCACAACACCAAGAAGCTCTTTGGCTGATATTCCCCATACGAAGAAAAGCAGGCGTCGCAGCCTGCTTTTTTTTCATCGGAATTTTTACTTTTTTCTGTGCCATGCCGCATGACGTTCCCCCATGCACACAACATCGCAGAACAGGCAGCAGCTCTTGGTTGACAACTGCACATCCTTGTGATAGCAGCCGAAAAACCATTTTTCATACTGCATTTTCAACAGGAGCTTGTCGAGGAAGAGATGCAGCCGATTATTCTCCCCCGACGCCAGTACCGTGAAATCCAGAAATCTGCTTGGCGCGTCGTGGGTCAGCACATAATCCACTTGCCAGTTCCTCGCCCCGAGGTTTTCTTCACAAAACGCGTATTCCTCATCCGAGGGCATTTCCTGCGGCCACCAGTTCACGCCGTACTCCCGCTCTTCCCTGTCGGGGCTTTCGCCTCCGCCGAAGCAGAAATAGCTTTTACCTTCCAATTCAAGGATGCTTCCACGACAAACATGGTAAATATTTCCGCCTAAATCCTGTACTTTGCCGCCGAACATCTCCACCGTCGGATACTGCCCCAGCAGGTCGTAATTCTCATGCGTGCCGTCCAGAAAGAGCAATGTATACGGACGCCTGCGCAGCCAG
The DNA here is from genome assembly GCA_963615155.1 of Bacteroides uniformis. Classification (GTDB taxonomy): domain Bacteria; phylum Bacillota; class Clostridia; order Oscillospirales; family Ruminococcaceae; genus Faecalibacterium. Next base: position 5,618 of record CAVEGP010000052.1, read on the forward strand.
TCCAGCTTTTTCCGCTCCTCACGACTGCCATCCCAGACAAACCCAAAATCCCCCAGCACGATGACAACATCCCGTTTGCCCAGCCACCGGAGTTTCCCTCTCCGGAAACGCTCCAGTTCGCCGTGCGTATCCCCTGTCAGATATACCATTTTCGTCCCTCCATGCCGCAGCGAGTCGTGAAACAACTGCGAAACCCTTGTCACGCTCCGGCAAACCTGTTATTATAAGATACAAGGCATTTTTGCCTTTCTGTTTGTCGTTTCTGGGCGCGAAATTTGTCGTCCCGAGTTTATATGATATCGCTTTTCAAAGGAATTGTCCACATGAAACGTATTTTTGCCCTGTTTCTTTCCCTCGCCGTCCTGTTCAGTTGTCTGGCGATCACGGCAAACGCCATGTTTGATCCCAGTCCGGTCTATTCGGTACAGGCGCAGAGTGCCTATATCGTTAACACCGATACTAATATCATCGTCTACGAAAAAGACAGTCAGAAGCAGGTCTCGGCAGGCGGTCTGACAAAATATATGACCATTGCGCTGGTGCTGGCGAATTACGCCGACCAGCTCGACAACACCTTCCAGATGCCTTTTGCCATCTCGGATTACGTCCACAATACGGATAACGCCGACATGCGTTCGGGCGAAACATTCACCTATCGGGAAGCCATCTACGCAATGGTAACCCGCAACGCCAACGAAGCCGCAATGGGACTCGCCTACTCCCTTTCGGGCGGCGATCTCGCCGGATGGGTCAGTCAGATGAACACCCTTTCCCAACGCATCGGCACGACCGGAAGCACCTGGACAGACGCTTGCGGTCTTGACAGCGGCAACGTCACGACCGCCGTTGACATGTATCTTATTCTCCGATACCTGATGAGCTTCGACGCCTTTGTTGAAATCTCCAGCGCGCCCACCTTCACGATGCCCGCCAAGGAGAAGCACGCAAAGTCCTTCGTCCTGCTCAGCCAGAATGTCGCTCTGAACAAGAACAGCGGCGGTAAATTCTACCGGAGCGCGATGCAGGGCGGCATGTGCGATGTGATGGCGTACAAGAACGACCACGGCGATCAGAGCTATGTTTCCTGGGCGAATAAAAACGGCGCGACCTATATTTTCTGCATCATGCAAAGCCCCGATACCTGCGATGATTACGGTTATGCCAACCGCCGTCCTGCTCTGTACGAGACGACCAAGCTCATCGACTGGGTCTTTGACAGCTTCTCGATCCAGGCTGCTCTGGACACCGACCTTGCGCTGGCAGAAATCCCGGTCAAATATTCCTCCGACACCGACACCCTGCAGCTCTACCCTGATGACAATATGATGACCCTGCTCCCCTCTTCGGGCGATGGGTCGGTCACGCAGAAATATTTCCATCTGCCCGACTATGTCTGCGCTCCCATCCAGCAGGGTGATGTGGTCGGCACAGTAGAGCTTCGGCTGGCTGGTGAGACGATTGGCGTCGTCAATCTCGTCGCCGGACAGGACGTCAGTCAGAACACGCTGCTGTTCACAGTGGCAAAGATCAACGACTTCTTCCACAGTCTCTACCTGAAGGTCGTCATCGTCCTCAGCATCCTTTCCGCCGCCATTTACGGTCTCTGGCTGCTGCTCAACGCATGGAATGGACGCAGAACTCCCAAGAAGATCCGCCGCCGCTGAAACTGAAAAACGCAAGCAAAAAACCGCCTGAGCGATCCACACGAATCCTTCAGGCGGTTTTCAGTTGCGCCAGCAGGAGTCGAACCTACGATGGGGGAGTCAAAGTCCCCTGCCTTACCGCTTGGCGATGGCGCATTACAAATAGAATTATAACATAACTTTTTAAAATCCACAAGGGGTGAAGTTCATTTTAGCGGCAGTTTCCCCGGTAGACGTTCCGCAAGGTCTTGGACCCACAGGCTAAGCAAAGCCGCACTGTAGCTTTGCTTGCGGCTTGCGAGCCGCCGCCTTGTTCGACCCACTCACCACGGCAATATAAAAAATCAACTCCAAACCTGAGTTTGGAGTTGATTTTTTATGCCGGTGGTGGGGGTCGAACCCACACGTGTTATTAGCACAAGGGATTTTGAGTCCCCCTCGTCTGCCATTCCGACACACCGGCATATTTTCTTGAGAACGTTTTTATTATAGCGGATTCCCTCCGCAAAATCAAGATGCAACTTCAAGATTTTCAGTTTTCATTTGAAAACCTACCCAAAAGTACTAAATTGTCCGACAAAATCTCAAATTCATCTCCCATTTTTGCGGTCGGGCGTGTATACTAAAGGCAGTTTATTTTTTGCCGGTCGGTATGTCCGGCGGCTTTCAAAAAGGAGAAATTATGGATCACATTTTATCCGCACCCAAAACAGAAGCACAGACAGCACGCGATCTCCTGCTGGGTGCTCTGGTCGGGCTGGCACGCTCGACCGTCAACGAGCCTAAAACCGAGGACACGGACCGTGTGCTGTTCTCGGGTCTGCGTTCCGCCGGCGACCCCCATACAGACACGGACGCGCTGCGTCGGATGACAAGCATCGTCGAGGCCGAAAAGCATCGGGTCGCCCCTAATTGCGCAACCTGTACCATGCGGTGCGGCAATACCGACAATTACGATCTGTCCCGCCTGTGGAATGCGCCTGCGGACATCCAGACCCTCAAGCTGCGCCTGCTGAACGCCTTATTCACTCTGGCGCAGGAGCGTCCCTCGGAGGAATCGATCCCCGTGGTGGATCAGGGATTGTTTGTTCTTGCCGAAGATTGGGACGAAGAGCTGCTCGCTCCGGTCGTCGAGCGTGCCGAAACGGTTTCCAGCCGCATTTCAGGCAAAAATAAGGTTTAATTTTGTAAAAACGCTTTACAAACGTTCCAAGAAAAACTATTATATAATCAGGTTTTTATTGATGGAGTCATTTCCTACCGTTCCCACGCCAGAAATCGTTTACGAAAGAAGGTAGAAGTCATGTCTGAGAAAAAGCTTGCTGCTGCGGCAGATGCAGCGGCGTCAGAGACTGCGAAGAAGGTCTCCAAGACCTCTGTCCGCCGTGGTCGCCCGCCGCTGTCGCCCGAAGTCTACGTTGAACTCGGCGATAAGCAGTTCAACATTACCGACGTCGTGGAGCGTGCGAAGGCCGACTACCGCACCACACACAAGGTCGGCGTACAATCCTGCAAGGTCTATGTCAAACCCGAGGAGGGTGCCGCTTATTACGTCATCAACAAGGTTGCGGGGAAACTCGACCTGTAATCGTTCCGGAATATCCATAGCGATCTATGGCAGGGTGTTGCCATCCTGTTTTGCTCTTTTCGTTCCCCTATGACTCCGCATGAAACGAGGGCTGTCCCGCCAGAAATTCTGGCAGGGCAGCCCTCTTGTGTTGTTTGTGGAATTACAGCTGATACAACTCGGTATATTTGCGGGTCAGATAGTCGGTGTAATAAGATGGGTCAAACTCGCCGCAGGCATTCTTTACCACATCTGCCGGAACGAGCAGACCGCCGTACTGGTGAACATGTTCCCTCAGCCATCCGGCGATCCGTGTCACATCGCCCTTGGCCGAATCCCCTGCCACATCCACAGTCTGCTCCATATTGTGGAGCATCTGCGCACCGTAAGCATTTCCGAGCGCGTAGGACGGGAAGTAACCGAACGAGCCACCCGACCAATGGCTGTCCTGCAGGCAGCCGTCCCGATCCGCAGGAACATCGATGCCGAGGTACTCTTTATAAAGACGTGACCACTCTGCGGGGACATCCTTTGCTTCCATCGTACCGTCGATGAGCTTCTTCTCGATCTCATACCGCACCATGATGTGCAGACAGTAGGTCAACTCATCCGACTCGGTGCGGATGAGGCTGGGCTCCACCTTATTGATGGCACGGTAGAACTGCTCCGCACTGATACCGCCCAACTGTTCCGGAAAGAATTCCTGCACCTTCGGGTAGATCGCTTCGATGAAGGGACGGGAGCGTCCAATGATATTCTCAAAGAAACGGGACTGGCTTTCGTGTACGCCCATCGAGACACCGCCTGCCAGGCAGGTATACTGCAGGTCGTCCCGGATTCCCAGCTCATACATGGCGTGACCACCTTCATGCAGGACGGAGAACATGGACGAAGCCACATTGTGGGTGTCGTAATCGGTCGTGATGCGGACATCCTTATTATTGAATTCGAGCGTGAAGGGGTGCTCCGTCTCGCCCAGACCGCAGTGACCTCTGTCCAGCCCCATCACCTCCATGATGTAATCGGCGAAGGCTTTCTGTTTGTCGATTGGATAATAATTGTGGAGGAAGCTGTCGTCGATCTGGGGCTTCTCGGCGATCCTCTTCAGCAGCGGCACGATCGCGGAGCGCAGAGCCGCGAAGAAGCCGTCCAGCATCTCCATATCCACTCCGCGCTCATACTCGTTCAAAAGTGCGTCATAAGGCTTCTTGGAAGCATCGTAGTAGACCGCGAATTTCCGGTTATAGTTCACCAGCTCTTGCAGCACCGGACAGAAGGACGCAAAATCGTTCTGCTCCTTTGCCTTGTGCCAGACGTCGCTGGCGCGGTTCGTCAGTTCACTGTATGCCATATACTCGTCCGCCGGAATGCGGGTCAATTGCTCGCAGCTCCGGCGAAGCTCCTCGACCTCACGGCGATGCACAAGATCCAACTCGTCGATGTGTCCAGTCAGCTCATCCAGCAGAGCCTTTGTTTCGGGACAGGTCATCAGCTTCTGCCGTTCGCCCGCAAGGATGCTCAATGCCACGCCGCGTCCCTCGGAGGTATTCTTGGGGGCGACCGTCACCGCATCCAGATAGAGTGACGAATCCGCGCAGGTGTAGGCATACAGCTTCTTTTGCAGCAGTTCAAGCCGCTGCACCGCCTCATTCAGTTTCATTTTTTCGTTTCTCCTATTCCAATCCATACAGGTCTTTTATGCTTCAGGTTCATTCCCCCGTCGGAAAGATCGGGGCACACCAAAAAATTTCCGATGCGCCTTGGGCTCGGGATCTGGGATCTCGAACAGATACCGCTCGGTCGCATTGATGACGGTGGTATTTCCCCGCTCACAGACACGGGGAAACTTTGCGTCATAATTCAGATGGACATGTCCGTGTACGAACCACTTCGGCTCGTATTCGTTCAACAGATCGTTGAAGCACCGGAAGCCCTTGTGCGCCGGATCCTCGCCGTCGTTCAGCCCGCTGGCGGGAGAATGGGTCAGCAGCAGGTCAATGCCGCCCACACGGTGCGCCTTGAACCAGAGCCGCCGCACCCGGCGTTTCATCTGCTGTTCGGTATACTGATAGGTCTCTTCGTTGTTATACCGGATGCAGCCGCCCAGACCCATGATCCGGAGACCGTGCCAGACATATACCTCGTCATCCACGCAGATGCAGCCGCCGGGCTCCGCGTTTTTATAGCTGCTGTCATGGTTTCCGTGGACATATAAAATCGGGGATGCCGTAAAGTTTGTCAGATATTCCAGATATTTTTTCGGCAGATCGCCGCAGGAAAGGATCAGATCGACTCCTTCCAGACGCTCTTTGGTACAGTAATCCCATAACGCTTTGGATGGGGTATCGGAAATAGCAAGTATCTTCACGTCCGCAACGCTCCTAACTCTGCGTTTTCGCTTATTTTTCCAGACCTTTTACATTATCCAGCCCATTGATAGTCAACAGACGGCGGGTCTTGACGTCCAATTCTTCATAGTGGGGCAGACCGCCCTCTACACACTCGTCCAGCCAATCCATCTCCATCAGCTCTTTCGGGGTGTAGCCATCCGCCTGCGGCGAATGAAGCTCATGTCCCTGCGCATAACATTCAGTCGGAAAAATTTGAAAGCTCCCACCGCAGATCTCCCGTTTCAGCACCTCCAGCAGCTTCATCGTCCCGCTGTTCGCGCCTGCGCTATACAAAATGTCCTCTGCGTTGCTCTTCATGCCCCACCAGTAGTTGATCGCTCGTCCGTTTGCGCTGCTCTCCCAAGTGCCATCGAACATGGCACGGATAATGGCGACATAGAACGTCTCCCATCTCCAGACCGGAAGTGCCACCGGAGTGAGTGTGCCGTCGTTTTTCCGGCAGACGAGACCGTAGTCCCGGTTTGTTCCCTCCGGCTCACGGTCATCGTGGGCATAGAAAAAGGTCACATCCTCTCGGTCAGAAAAGTCCAGCGGATGCGCCGGATCGACCAGACACGCCCAGCGAAGCACTACCCGCCCATTGGGACGGACCGAGCGAAATCCCTGCGCAAACGCATTGATGGCAGCCGGAACGCCATAAATGGGGTTCGCCGCTACATAGCCCACATGGTCGGTGGGCGACTGCACACCTGCCAGCAGACCCAGCAGGTAGGTCACTTCATATGTCCGCGGATAGTATGTCTGGACCAGCGGATGGGGTGTGTTCAGCGAGCAGTTCAGGAAGCGGGTCTTGGGGTGCTGCGCCGCCACCTTCAAACAGGCTGTGTGCATTCGGGAGCTGGTCGTGAATACCACGTCGGCGTGGTCGTGGGCGATCTCCTCCATAACCTGCTCCGCATCGACCTCCGGATTCACATTGTCCTTACAACTGATGAAGATGCGGTTCGGAAACTCCTCCAGAAGAGCGGCTCTGCCTTTGTCATGCCCCCGTACCCACGCGCTGTTTTCGGCGTTGTGCTCATGGAGAAACACGACCCGAAGCTCGGTCGGCTTCTGGCTGAAAATGTTCAGCTTGCTCAAAAGCGGCTCGCTGCTCTTTTTGGGTTCGGTCGATACCTCGACGGCGTGCGGGGTCGTCAGGACGCGCACCTCATCCCAGAGCTTGGAAAGATTCGTCCGCACCTGAGACGGAGTGATGCGGCAGGCATCCGCATACCGATAGACCCCCAGATAGACCAGCAGAGCGTCCCCCGGCGTCAGCTTCAGGGACGCACCGCCCAGCGCATAGAACTGCTGGCTGAACATGGTATAGAATGCGGAGAAATTCAGGCGGTCATCCTCTGTCCAGCTCTCGCCCGAAGCTTTGCAGACCAGGGTCTGAAGCTTGGAATATCCTCCCAGACGGGAAAAGTGGACATAGTTGATCTTTGCCAGCTTATAAAAATCGAGGAATTCGTAGTAAATTTTGTTTTCCAGCGTCTCGTTCCGCTCCGGGATCAGACGTGTCACGTTGCCGGGGATCTTGACCGCCTCATAGTATTTGAGGACAGACACCCGCTTATTGCCCTCCTGCACATAAAACCTGTTCATGTACTCGTAGGCGATGATGGGCGTATGGATTCCCTCATCCAGATGTGCCCGACACAGGTTCGACCACTTGGACGCGAATTCGGTGTCCTCTTCAAGCAGGGGCATGAAGTTTGGCGCAAAGGCAGTGTGACGACCCGAGGTCTTTGTGCCGACGATGCTTTCTGCCGGAATATCCACCAGACCAAGCGGCTCCTGCGCCACGATATTGACGCCGACCAGAATCTCATCCAGCACCGTCAGATAGGGCGACTGCCCCCGCGCGATGGCGGCACGATAGGCACGTTGTCCGGCGCGATACGCATTTCTGTAATCTTCCAAATTTGGCATAGGCAAAACTCCTTCTTAGAAATCGGAAGGCTTTTTTCGTTTTAATGAATGCAGGGAATGCAGGCTGTCCGGCACTGAGCCGTCCGCCTGCTTACAGTATAGCATGATTTTCTGATTTATGGGAGACTTTCTCTTATCAGGGTGTTGATTTGTGCAAAAATTTAAGGTACGATAATAGAAAACACAGAATCATGAGGTATCCTGACATGTTGACCGAACATCTGCCCAAGCTGGAAGCGGGCGAATATCCCGGCGGCATCTGGTATTACGAGCCGCATACATACCAGCCCTATCGTTATGTCCTTGGCCGTGTGGGGAAGCACCCGCTGGTCTGCATCGGCATCAATCCCAGCACCGCCCAGCCCGGCGCGCTTGACCCAACCCTGAAAAGCGTCGAGCGTCTGGCGAATGCCAACGGCTTTGACAGTTGGATCATGTTCAATGTCTATCCCCAGCGCGCCACCGACCCCAACGATATGGACAAAGTGCCCGACCGTGCCCTCTGCGATGAGAATCTCCTCTGGCTGAAGGCTGTCCTCGCCGAGACCGAGCCGACCATGTGGGCGGCATGGGGCACCCTCATCGAGAAACGGGACTATCTGCCCGATCTGATGAGGGAGATGGTCGCTCTTACCCGAGAAAAGAGCATCCCGTGGGTAACTTTTGGAAAACGGAGCAAAAAGGGACATCCGCATCATCCGCTCTACTTGCGGAAGGATTCCGCACCCGAGCCCTTTGATGTGGAACATTATCTCGACACCTGCTTCTGACTTCAAGAATTGGAGGGAATCCCCATGACCCCGGAACAATACCGCAAGCTTCTGAACTGGTTCGACAAACATCCCGCCGCAAAGCGTCTGACGATTTTTCTGAACAAATGGCTTCCACTCATCCCCTTTGTCTGCTTTCCGGTGCTTATCATCCTGCTGAACATTCAGTGGTTCACTCTGATGGGACGGAGCACGAACCGCGACATCCTCGATTTTATGCCGTTCATCGCCCGTGCGATCCTTATCCCTGCCGCCGTGTTTCTGTTTGGAACACTTCTCCGCGCGAAACTGAACTTCCCCCGTCCCTATGAGCAGCCCGGCTTCACCCCGCTGGTGGAAAAGGAGACCAACGGCAAATCCTTCCCCTCCCGCCACGCATTGAGCGCATCCGTGCTGGCGGCGGTCTGGCTGTACTTTTACCCGACGGTGGGCTGGTTCATGGTCGGCATCGCCGTCGCGATCTGTATTTTACGGGTCTTATCCGGCGTTCATTCCATTCGGGACGTTGTTGCGGGCGCAGTCCTAGGCTTCGGCGTGGGTGCGGTCTGCATGTGGCTGCTGTGAGATCTCTCAAAATATGCGCAGAAATGTGTAGCGTGAGGAAAGCCCAAAAAGCCGGAAAGAATTTCAAAAATTCTCTTGACAGAATGGGATCGGTATGGTATTATACTTCTCGCAGCGTGTGCCGACACACGACTGCCGCCATACAGAAACCCATTGGGATAACAACGTGCGCCCGTAGCTCAGGTGGATAGAGCAACTGCCTTCTAAGCAGTGGGCCGGGGGTTCGAGTCCCTTCGGGCGCATTGATATGGTGCCCATAGCGTAGTCGGTTAACGCGCCAGATTGTGGATCTGGAGACCGTGGGTTCGAGTCCCACTGGGCACCCCACCAAAGCTCCGCTGCTTAGCAGCGGAGCTTTTTTCGTCGTGGGGTGTCCAGTGGGACTCGAACAGGGCGGCTCTGACAACGCCAGTTGGCAGAGTAAGCGATCTGTCCAGCGGACAGTCGCTTAGCCTGCGGGTCCAAGACCTTTTGGAACGTCTACCGTGGCCGCACTGGACACAAGCCTCCCCTAGTAATTCAAATCAAGAGTTGAGGTAGAACAAAGCAAGAGCTAAAGAAGAAAA
>CAVEGP010000053.1:0-14918 GCA_963615155.1 Bacteroides uniformis
TTATCATGCGATGCTCCAAGAAAAGTTAAGAAATTTAGCCATAAGAACCAACAATGTATCCAACGTAATATTTTTTGATGAAATTTAATAAAAACTATTGCGGGGGGGGGTCAAAAGTGATATAGTTAACTTGACAAAATGTGGGTTTTGAAAAGAAAATTGACATTTTGTGAGTAAAACGGAAAAGTTTGCCAAAGATCGTTTTAGGGAGACAGATTATGGCCGAACGGGAGCTGCGGCACATGAGCCGCACCGAATTGATCGAGATCATCTACGCGCTCAAGCAGCATGAGGAAGAGCTGGAACAGCGGAATGCGGAGCTGGAGCGATCAATGGAGGATCGTGCTCTGCGGCTGGAAAAGGCAGGCTCCATCGCCGAGGCTGCGCTGGCACTCAGCCATGTATTTGAGGACGCGCAGGCGGCTGCGGACGCTTACCTGAACTCGGTCAAGGCAATGAACCCCGATACAAACCTCACGGAGACCTCGCCGCTTGCGGACGACGGAGGTGTGGATGAGAAATGAAAGGAAACAAGATCAAACTGGTCACGATCCCGAGCATGGAGCAGGTGAGTGCGGAACGCGAACGTCTGGAATACAGAAAACGCTACACCAGGGTGCTGAAAAGCACGATCTATGCGTTGATCGTTGTGGCAGCCGCTGCGGTGCTGCTGGCAACAAGCTTTCTGCCGGTGCTGCAAGTGTCCGGCGACAGCATGAACCCGACACTGCAAAACGGCGACATCCTCGTTCTGGCAAAAACGAAAAACCTGCAAACCGGCGATCTCTGCGGCTTCTACTGGCAGAACAAGCTGCTGCTGAAGCGGATCATCGGCGTGCCGGGGGATGTGATCTCGATTGACAGGGACGGCATGGTTACGGTAAACGGCGAGGTGCTCGATGAGCCTTACGTCGATGAGCTGGCACTGGGCGAGTGCGACGTCCAGTTCCCGTACCAGGTGCCGGAAAACCGTTATTTCGTGATGGGCGACCATCGGGCGACGTCCATCGATAGCCGGAGCACAGCGATCGGCTGTGTGGAACAAAGTCAGATCGTGGGCAAGGTGTTTTTGAGGGTATGGCCCTTGTCCCGTATTTCAGTGGTACGTTAAGGAGGTGCCAAGATGGAGAACCGATTAAACGAAGCCATCCGGAAAGTGAGGGAAGACCGTCACAAGGCACGGCGGTATACTGCCCTGCTGCTGGTGTTGGCAATGATGACGAGCATGTTCGTCAGTTGGGATCTGCGTCAGGTAGGCGTGGCTTTGACTGACAGCGTGTATTCCTGCGGTCTGGTTGAGCATATCCACAACGAGAGCTGCTATACCCGTGAGCTGATCTGCGGCTACACCGAGGGTGAGATCATCGGCACGGACACGACGGCTGACTCTACTGCGTCTAAGACGGAACCGGCATCGTCCGAGACTGTTGCGTCGAAGTCGGAAGAGACCAAACCGGCATCGTCCGAGACCGCTGCGTCGAAGTCGGAAGAGACCAAACCGGCATCGTCCGAGACCGCTGCATCGAAGTCGGAAGAGACCACGCCGGCATCGTCCGAGACCGTTGCATCGAAGTCGGAAGAGACCACGCCGGCATCGTCTGAGACTGTTGCGTCGGAGTCAACGGGAACGGATTCGGTGGAGTCGGAATCGACTGCATCGGATTCTGTTGCGTCCGAGTCGGCTGCGTCCGAAACCACCGGAACCGAGTCGAGCTCCACGGAGCTGGAAACCACCGAGACGGAGTCGGCTGCGTCCTCGGAGGCACAGGCGGATCACAGCTATGATAGCTATGACGATTACTATAACAATGCGGCAAGCGAAGAGCTTACATATGCGCCGTTGACGATGGTGGGCGAGAACTCCATCGATGAGCTTGACAGCTCTGAGATGCAGGTCCACCACCACACCGACGCTTGCTATAAAAAGGTGCTGACCTGCGGCATGGTCGAGCATACCCATACCGCCGCCTGCCTTGCCGACACCACGGCGGACCTTGAGAGCGAGGCGGATTGGGAGCAGTACAAACAGGATTCCGAGAGCGTCTGGACGGAGGCTCTGGTTAAGGTCGCTCAGGCGCAGCTTGACTATACCGAGAGCGAAAAGAACTTTGTAGTCGATGAGGCTCTTGGCGAGACTCTGGAAGACGCCCACCACTACACCCGCTATGGCGCATGGTACGGCAACGAGTACGGCAAGTGGGACTTTATGTTCGTTGCGTTCTGCCAGCACTATGCGGGGATCCCCGAGGACTCCATCCCCGGTCGTGCGGCTCTGGACGCTCTGCTGGCGGATATGAAAAACTCCAAGTACCTTGAAGACAATGGTGCCGATGCCCTGTACGGCGATATCGTTACCTATTATAATAGCGACAATGAGGAGACCATCGGCATCGTTGTGGACGACACCGATGAGGACACCATCAAGGTCATTTCGGGCGATGTGGACGGCAAGGTGGCTGAGGTCACGGTCAACCTGACCGATGTTACCCATACCATTCTGGTCGATTACGCATATGCGGAGTATAAGGGGATCGCAGGCGACTATGCGATCATGACGACGGAGGAAACGGGTTCGATCGCATTGAACAAAGAATGGATCACCGATGTCACGATTGAGAGGGATGGTCAAACTGTTTCGGGTGATTTGACGCTTGACGATGGCGACGAGATCATCTTGGGATATAAATATGAAATTCCGAAGGGTCAATTGCCAAGCAACTACACGGTGACATATAAGCTACCAGAGGGTATAAAACTGAAGGATGAGGTAGTAAATCAGAATATAACAAGATCGTCGACTGACGATACAGTCATTGGTACATATTCGATTTCTAAGGATGGTTTGGTCAAGCTGGTTTTTTATAAAGACAAAGTAAGCCAGAATACGGTGTTGCCGGGCGATTTCTCCCTGAGAGCCAAGGTGGATGCGTCGGGTGCAGATGAAGAGGGAAAATTTGAGATTGAGATTCCGGGTCACAAGATCACGGTCAAGAAAAACTTTGATCTGAGCATCTCGAAGACGGGTGCGGAACCGGTAGTGGAGAATAAAAAGACTTACATCCAATATACGGTCACGGTCTCTTCCCAAAATGGTTACAATCAGAACATTACGATCACGGATATTCTGAACGATAATTGGGATAACAATGCGCATCCGGGCACGTATGATAAGAACTCCTTCGAGTTAAAGAAGAACGGAACAACGGTCGGTATTTCCGATAAATTAACGTTTAACGATAATACAACTGGAAGCAATAATCCCAACAAAACGTGCAAATCGTTTGAAATTAAAAATCTTGAAAAATTGAACGCTGGGGAATCCTATGTCCTGACCTACCGTGTAGAGGTTGGCTCTCTGGAAGGTAATGCCAACGTTGCAAGTACTCTGACGAACAGAGCAGAGGCGAATGGTCATACGGCTACGGTTAATAAGACGTTTTCTAAAAAAATCGAGAAGGAGGGTAAGTATAATAGCAATACAGGGTATATAGACTGGACGATCAAAGTCAACAACCCATATGGAACAGATTTGAATGGAACGAAAATCGAAGATGAGGTTCAGACGTCCGGTGCAACGATTGTTGATGGTGTGAAAATCTACCAGAACTATTATCCGGAATATACGGGCGGCACTTTGGATATAAAAACAGACAAATCAGGCTTTACCTATACGTTCGGGGAAGGCTGTACTGCTAATCTTTATGTGATCAAGTATTCGACCACAGTACCGGAGAATGCAAAGGCTGTTGAGAACAAGGTAACGGAAACAACCCCTGATGGTGGTAAATACGAAGAGACCAGTTCCGGTACGGTGTCCGAAGGTGGAGGGACGGAAGATACGTGGAAGCTTACCAAATCCACGGCAGCCGATCAGATCACGACGGAGGATGGAAAAGCCGGAACGGCATCATGGAAGCTGGAGCTCGACTTCCCGGAGACATGGACGAGTTATGAAATCAAGGATAATATCTTCGACATATCCCCCTCCGATGGTTCAGGGGACTATTCTGATTCGCACTACGCCATTGCGAGCGAGTTGCAGAAGGCGATTGAAGACAATCTGAAGATCACGGACGCTTCCGGTAAGGTGTTGACGTATTCTGATCTCGCCTCAAAGCGGATCAAGCTGGAAATCAGATACGGGGATGCCCTTTGGTGGGGTAATGAAGTTCAAAAAGACAATACCACGACACATGTTAGGAACTTCCAGATCAAGCTCACGAACAACGGCTATAATGGCGAGAAACTGACAAAACTGACGCTGGATTCGTATACGACGCATGTGGATCTTTCCAAGATTCCAGACAGTGTAAACAAGGTTACGATCAAAAATAACGCAGGTAACGATGCGACTTACACATATAAAAAGTCGGATGCGTCTCTGGTAAAGAAGGTGTATAAGGACAGCAACTACAGCAACGAGGTCAGCGACGGAGAAGTCGATTGGAACAGTAACCCGAATGCGAATACGAATCTTTATTACGAGTTGCTCCTTAAAATGGATGAGTTTACAGACGAAACGATTGTAATAAAGGATACATTGCCTGAAGGTCTTGTGTTTGATAAAGCATCTGCGGATTGGTGTCATAATCAGTACTATATCGGTCCGGATGGACCTGGTGGTAATATTAACACGAACAAGCGTTTTACTGCAGAGCTCGATAATGATGGGCGAACGATCACCTTTACATTTAACCTGAAGGATATCCTTGAACAAATTGAAAAGGAAAATATTCAGGGCGTGCGAATCCGTTACCAAGTCCATGTGGATGACTCGGATTGGAAGGACTCAAGTCTCAATATCCTGAGCAAGGTTTACAAGAACAGTGCGGAATGGAAAGGGCAGAAGGTTGAGACACCAGTTACTGTGAAGCGGGATGATAAGGAGATCATCCAAAAGACTGGTGAGCAGATCAACGGCACGACAAATGCTAAATACTCGATCGTGGTAAACCCCAGTGGCTTTGACCTGCTGGAGGGTCACGATGGCAATATCACGCTGACGGATGTAATGGAGGTCGACACACAAGGGTATACGGCTACGCTGGACGAAAGCTCGCTCAAGGTCTATCTGTACCCGAAGGAACAGAACCCAACCCCGTTGAGTACAAGTGAGTACGAGTACACCATAGAAAAAGACACGTCGAATACAGGGCGTGATAAGACGATCCTTAAGCTCACATTGCAGAATAAGACCGGTTATGTGGTGGAGTATACCTATCATACGGATGCTGGAATGAATGCTGTTACGCTGAAAAACGAAGCGACTCTGACAGGCGGCTGGTCGAGCAAGAAAAATAATCAATTGACAGAGCTGAGCAGCGAAGCACATGCTGGCAACAGTATGCTGACGGTTTATAAGGTCGACGCTCAGAACAATGCCGTCCATTTGGCGGGTGCAAAGTTTAAGCTTTATACCTTTGAAAATGGCGCATGGAATGAGGGTGTAGAGGCTACTACCGGAGAGGATGGTACGCTCAAATACAGCCTGACCGAGACACTGAGCGGCAAGGTGAAGCTGGAGTATGATACGCTCTATAAGCTTATCGAGACCGACGCACCGGAAGGGTATACAAAGTCTGATCAGGTGCATTACTTCCTCTGGGTTATGGGCAGTGAGAGCAAAGATGCTGCTTACAACAAAGCGGTAAGCAGTGGAGCTCCGGACGGAATCAGTAAAGAAGATATCACTTTTTACAAAGATAAGTCAGATTATACGATCTATGTTCAGAACGAGCGTACGGGTCTGCTCATTGAGAAGCAATGGAGGAAGACAGATGGCGCAGAGATGACGAACCCGCCGGTAAACAAGATCGGTGTAACACTGTATAAGTTCCCGAAGGGCGGAACAAAAGCAGATGCTCAGACTGATCGGGTGATTACACTTACCGCAGGCGACAATTGGAAAGTCGTGCTGAATGATCTGGATGCGAACTATCTGTACTATGTAGAAGAGATCGATTGCCCCGCAGACTACACAGTGAGCTATGGCGTAACCAACGATGGCAAGCTGACTGGTAAGATCCTGATCGTAAACACCGGGGATGAAAAAGACTCCTACGAGCTCCCCTCCACCGGTTCGACCGGAACAACACCGTATACAGCCTGCGGTGCTCTGATGATGGGCGCGGCAGTGATGTATGGATATCACTCCAAGCGCAAACGTGGAAGGAGGGCAGAGTAAACCCCCGCCCGCGTTGCGAGGAAGCTGTGGAGAAAGCAAACGGGAAGTCCCCCGCATGGGGGCGAAGAAAGTCAATTGAGGAATAAAAACAAGGAGATAGGACAAATGAAACACATGAAGAGATTCATTGCGTTGTTTGCGGCGTTGGCACTCATGCTTACCATGGCTGTGCCGGCGTTGGCGGACACTACGTCGACGAATACAATGTATACCATTACAGCACCCACTGCAACTGGTACGGTGTCACATACCTATGAGGTTTACCAGATTTTTACTGGCGATTTGAAAACTGAAACGGATGGTACAACCACTACAACCACGCTGTCCAACATTAAGTGGGGCAAAAATGGTAAGAATGGTACATCTGCTGTTACTGTGGGCAATGCTGTTGAAGAAACTGTGCTGACGGCTCTGAAGAGTGCAAATGGGTCTGACACCCAGAAACTCACTGTCATTAAGGACTACGTGGATCTGACAAGCACCGATGCCTATGGCACGGTTGCATCGGGTGAGAGCTTGTCTGTCCCTGCTGGTTACTATCTGATCAAGGATAAAGATAACTCACTGGTTGGTGAGGATGATGCCTACACTACGTATATTGTTCAGGTTTTGGGCAACGTCACAATCAACGCGAAATCCGCAAAGCCTTCGGTTGATAAACAGGTTAAGGATGAAGTTGGTGATGCAGAGACTGGCGCCACCGATGGCTGGGGCGAGACCGCAGACCATGCGATCAATGAGACGTTCCAGTTCCGTCTAATCGCTACGATCCCCGCTGATACTGATTTTAATGCTTATCAAACTTATGCCGTGAAATTCAATGATACAATGTCCAAGGGCGTTGTTTTTGAGAGTATTGAAAGTGTCAAAATAAACGATGTGGATGTTCCGAAAGATAAGTATACTACCACTGCGACCGCTGGCATGACCGCAGGCACAAATGAGAATTCAAAAAGCTGGAGCCTTGAGATTTTCGATATTGAGTCCATTCCCGGGTTTACTTGGAACACTGATCAGGGTGTTAAGATCATTGTCACCTACAATGCTCATCTGAATGAAAGCGCATATGTCAACGATTCTACAGACAAAACGACTACCACAAACAAGAATACGGTAAATCTGGAGTATTCCAACAACCCGAACGCATCGGGTACTGGTACACCGGAATACGGCAGAACTCCGGACGACAGTGTTTGGGTCTTTACTTACGGCGTGGATAATACAAAGTATGACGCAACGGATCCTGATAAGAATAACTGGACTGCGCTGGCTGGTGCAGAATTCAAACTCTATACAGATTCGGAATGCACAGATGCAAATGAAGTAAAACTTATTTATGACAGTACGTTGGATGCATACCGTCCGGTCAAGTCTGATGAAACCGCAACAGCAATGAAGTCTGCGGCGAGCACTGGTAAGTTTGATATCCGTGGTCTGGATGCAGGTGCTTACTATTTGAAAGAGACGGTGACTCCGACTGGCTTCAACACTTGTGCTAACATCACGGTTGTGATTTCTGCTACCCACAACGAAAATACGGATCAATCAGGGGCAACGGTTACATTTGACAGAAAAACTACTCCTCTGAAGTATGATGTAGAGAACAAGAAGGGTACGACCCTTCCCTCTACGGGTGGCATCGGCACCACGCTCTTCTATGTAGTGGGCGGCGGTCTGATGGTGGCTGCGGCTGTGCTGCTGATCACCAAAAAGCGCATGGAAAATAAGTGATGTACACGGGGGAAGCAATTCCCCCCAAAAATAAAAGGGCGTTTACCCGCCCGGATCGATCCTTATAACATTAGGGAGTAGCCCATGAAAAAGCAACGCAGCACTGTTATTTTAATACTGGTCTTTTTCGTGGGTCTATCCGTGATGTTATATCCGACCATCAGCGATTACATCAACCAGCGCAACCAGTCCCGCGCGGTGGCGGCTTATTCTCAGGAAGTGGACCAGATCTCCGATGTGGATTATCAGGCTTACTTTGACGCCGCCGATGATTATAACCAGCGGCTGGCGGCAACGCCCGGCGCGTTCTTCACGCCGGACGAGGTCTCCGGCTACGATGAGGTGCTGGATGTTTCCGGCACAGGCATCATGGGCTATATCACCATCCCCAAGATCGGCGTGGAGCTGCCCATCTACCATGGCACCAGCGATGGCGTCCTGCAGGTGGCGGCAGGTCATCTGGAAGGCAGCAGCCTTCCGGTGGGCGGCGAGGGGACACACGCGGTCATCTCGGCGCATCGGGGTCTGCCCAGCGCAAAGCTGTTCACCAACCTCGATGAGCTGGAGGTCGGCGATACCTTCACCATCACGGTGCTGGATCGTGTCCTGACCTATGAGGTGGATCTGATCTCCATCGTCCTCCCCACCGAGACCGATCTCCTGCAGACGGTCGAGGGCAAGGATTATGTCACGCTGATGACCTGCACCCCCTATGGCATCAACACCCACCGCCTTCTGGTGCGTGGCAAGCGGATCGAAACATCCGAAACCGAAAAGCATATCCGTGTGACGGCAGATGCGCTCCGCATCGAGCCCATCATCGTGGCTCCCGTTCTGGCGATGCCCATGCTGGTGGTGGCACTCATCGGGGTGCTGGCTGCCCCGCATTTCCGCAAACGCAACAAAAACCGAGAGGAGAACCATCATGAAGAGCATGAGTAAACGGCTTGCGGCACTGCTTGCGGCATTGGCACTGCTGGCGTGCTGCGCAGTTCCTGCCTTTGCTTTGGGGCAGATCGATCTGGATCGCACCGGATACATTCAGGTTACGCTCCGTGATTCTGACACCGAGGCTGCCGTGTCCGGCGGCGAACTGACCCTGTATCAGGTGGCAAAGGTCAAGCAGGAAAAAGGCGACCTGAGCTTTGCGTACACCAACGGCTTCGAGGATTGCAAGATCGAGCTAGGCGACCTGTCCGAGAGCGATCTGGCGAAGAAGCTGGCGGGACAGATCACCAGCACAATGACCTCCACCACCGTGACGGTGGGAGAAAACGGCGTGGCACGGTTTGACGACCTCAAGCCGGGGCTGTACCTTATTGTGCAAAAAATAGCGGCGAAGGATTACTCCGCCATCAATCCGTTTCTGGTCACTCTGCCAATGCAGGAGAACGACACCTATGTTTATGAGGTAGACGCCATGCCCAAGGTGGGCACTGTGACCTACAGGACGCCGGATACGCCGCCGCCGATCCCCGTGGTTCCGGACACGCCGGATACCCCTGTTTCGCCCGATACGCCGGATACGCCGGACGTCCCCACACCTCCCAATCCGGATTCTCCGGACGTCTTCGTGCTGGACGCGCACACGGATACGGAGACCCCCGCTGTCCCCACTGCGGACACGCCGGATGTCTACGTGATGGACGCTCATGTCCTGCCCCAGACCGGACAGCTGAACTGGCCCATTCCGGTGCTTGCGGCAGCGGGCGTGGTGCTGATCGGTGTGGGTCTGAAGCTTAGGAAAGGATCCCGCCGGAATGAAAAGTAAGGTCGGCAGTAAAGTCGGCAGCCTCCTGATCGTACTGGGTGTTGCGGCACTGCTGGCGGCAGCGGGGCTTTTCGGCTATAACCAGTGGGATAATGCCCGTGCCGAAAAAGCTGCCGATACCGTCCTGACCCAGTTGGAAGAGACCATCGAGACTCCCAGGACCATCCTCCCCGGGCAGACGGCAGCGTCCGCTCCGGCAGAGGAAACAGACGACGAGACCGCAATGTCCGTCACCTTTGTTGACGGCTACGATTACATTGGATATGTGTCGATCCCTTCCATCGGGCTGGCACTTCCCGTCATGAAGCAATGGAGCTATGCGGGTCTGAAGATCGCCCCCGGGCGGTATTCTGGCTCTCTCTACACGGACGATCTTGTGATCGCGGGTCATAACTATGCCCGCCATTTCAGCCCCATCAAGCGGCTGGCTGTGGGCACAGAGGTGCTCTTTGTGGATATGGATGGCAAGGTCTGGCGCTATGAGGTCACTGCCAATGAGGTGCTGCAGCCCACCCAGATCGAGAAGATGACGACCAAGTCCGATTCCGATTCGTGGGATCTGACCCTCTTCACCTGCACGACCGGCGGGCGGGCACGCTACGCATTGCGCTGCACCCGCACAGATAAAGAATAGAAGCGTTGTAAAATACCCGCTTTCCTCCCGGAAGGCGGGTATTTTTGCGCAACAAAAAACTCCCTGACATCGCAAAGCAATGACAGGGAGGGGATTCAGAAAGTTACGCTGCGGGCTCGGTGCTGGAGGAGGAGACAGAGCCGAGCAGCGCGTCCAGAATGGTGGAGGCTGCCTGCTGGATCGAGGACGCCGCCTGCTCCAGCTCCTCCTGAGAGGGCATCTGGATGGATGTGGATCCGCTGGGCTGTTCGGTCTGTCCGCCGTCGCCGGGCGTTTCGGCAGGGGCTTCGGTCGAAGCCGACTGCTCGGTGTCGGGCTGTTCCGTGGAAGCAGGCTCAGAAACGCTTTCGGAAACGCTCTCGGCAGGCTCTTCCACGATCACGCTGTCCGCGGGCGTCTCAGGCACGGAGGTACCTGCGTTCGGGTCGGTGGTCGGGGTGTAAACATCGGTCTTTTCCGGCGTCTGGGTGGTGTCGCTGACGCTGTCCTCCCCGCCCAGAACCGATGCGATCAGAGCCTTTGCTTCGTTGACCGAGCTTTCGTCCGGCTTCATGACATAGAGGCTCTGTCCCTTGGCGGAATAGCACTGGGTGCTCTTGCCGCTCGTGCCCGTCACGGTGTAGCTCTGGATGTCCCAGTTTGCAAGGTCGCCAAGCTGCATCCGGACGAGGGCGGTGATCTGATCCTGTGACAGGCTGGTGACGAAGCAGTCCGCCGCCGCGTCCATCAGCTTGGAGAAGCTCATCAGCAACGCAGGGGATTTCAGCTTGTTCATCATTGCGTCGATGACCTTCATCTGGTTGATGCCGCGCTGGATGTCGCCGGAAGCGAAGGCGTGGCGTTCCCGGGCAAAGGCGAGAGCCGCCTTGCCGTCCAGATGATTCCAGCCCTCGGCGAAGGTGGTCGGGTCATAATAGCCCGGGCTGCCGACCGAGGTGAACGCCTGATCGGAGTAAACATCCACGCCGCCGATGGCGTCGATGATGCTGATGAAGCCTGCGAAGTTGATGCGGATATAGTGCCCGACATTGACGCCGTACAGGTTACCGAGGGTCGCCATGCTGGTCTCCACGCCGTACAATCCGGCATGGGTCAGCTTGTCCTTGCTGGAGGTGCCCGCAAGGTCAACATAATAGTCGCGCGGGGTGTTGATGAGGGCGACCCGCTTGGTCGTGGGGTTGACGACTGCCAGAATGTTCACGTCGCTGCGGGCTTTTTCGGTCAGCTCGCCGCGGTTGTCCACGCCGCTCAGATAGACGATGAAGGGCTCCTGGGTGATCTTGTTCGCCTCTGTGCCCGTCAGCAGACCGGAGGTCACGCTGCCGAGGGCGGAAAGCCCCTGCTGCGCCCAGACACAGCCCAGAGCCATCGCAGCGCAGAGGATGACCGAGAACACCCGGGAGACTACCCCGGGGACTTTGTATTCCTGACACTGCCGGACAAGCAGCCAGAGCAGCACCAGCAGAGCGGTAAAGATGATGAGATAGAGCGCGGGGAACATCTGGGTGCGCCAGAGCTGCACCAGAGCGGCAACGCTCAAAATCGCCTGTAAAATGAGCAAGAGCATCCCTCGTTTCGGAGCTTTTGGGGGCGTGGAACGGCGAGGCGGATCGCCTTTCGGGGGTCTTGGGGGCGGGGTCTGCTTTTGGGGCGCGGGCGGGACAGGGGAGAAGAAGTCCGCGCTGTCCACCTCCACCGTGCCCCGTTCCGGACGGTGCGGACCCCGATGGATGTGCCGGGAGGTATCTCTGTCGGCACGGGAATATTTTTCATCAGACATGGAAGCTGCTCCTTTTGCTGTGTGTCTCAGGACACGGGAACGATGGTAAGGACTGCACGGGCGGGCAGACAGGTAGCGGATTGATCCTCCTCGGTCAGCCAGCCGAAGGACTCACAAATGTGGTCGGGGCAGGGCGAATCAATGAACCGTGCCGCACCGTCCCGGACCTCGATGTGGACGGTCAGATATCCGGTGTCCACGTCATAGGTCTTGTCCTGCGTCAATGGAATGGAAAGGACTGTGTTGCTGTCGCCGTAGATCAGCTCCGCGGCGAGTGCTGCGTCGGGGGTCCTGTTGAGAGAACGAAGCGCAAACAGCACTCCGGCAGCGGCAAGAATGACCGCGGCAAAGATCAGGTTGACGAGTAGTTTCTTGTTTTTCATGCTTCACCTTTGAGGGGGATCTGTTCCAGCTCCGCCAGCCAGAGCGCGGCGCAGGCGTCGCTGGGCATCCGCCAGTCGCCGCGCGGCGAAAGGGTCACGCTGCCGATCTTCGGACCGTCGGGCAGACAGCTTCGCTTGAACTGCTGGGCAAAGAACCGCCAGTAGAAGTTCCGCAGCCACTTGTACAGCACCTCGTCCGGATACTCGGCACGGCTCGCGAACGCCGCCTTTGCCAGCCGGAAGATCTTAGCCGGACCGAAGCCGAAGCGGAGAACGTGATAAAGATAGAAGTCGTGCAGCTCATACGGACCGACCAGATCCTCTGTTTTTTGCGAGATCTCGCCGTCCTTCGCGGGCAGAAGCTCGGGGGAGACGGGAGTGTCCAGAATGTCCAGCAGAACGGTTCTCAACGTCTCGGTGGCGGCGGTATCCGCCTCGTACTGGACAAGATGCCGCACCAGCGTTTTGGGCACGCCGGCATTCACGCCGTACATGCTCATGTGGTCGCCGTTATAGGTCGCCCAGCCCAGTGCCAGCTCGGATAAATCGCCTGTGCCGACCACCAGACCGCCCGTGCGGTTGGCGGTGTCCATCAGCTCAAGGGTGCGGACACGTGCCTGACCGTTCTCGAAGGTCACATCCAGCACGCTTTCGTCCTGACCGATGTCGGCGAAATGGCTGTGGACAGTGTTCGCGATGTCGATCTCCGTGAACGATACCGCCAGCTCATCGCAGAGAATCTCGGCATTCGAGCGGGTGCGCCTGGTCGTGCCGAAGCAGGGCATGGTGACAGCCAGCACATCGCCGGTCGGGCGACCGAGCTGCTTCATGGCGCGGACGGCCACCAGCAGAGCAAGGCAGCTATCCAGACCGCCCGAGATGCCGATGACGGCGGTCTTTGCGTGGGCGTGCTCGAGACGCTTTGCCAGACCGTCCGCCTGCATTTTCAGGATCAGCTCGCAGCGTTCGGCACGCTTCTGAGCGTTGTGCGGGATGAAGGGGGTAGGATCGACCCAACGGGTCAGCTCTGTTTCTGCCAGCTCCAGATCGAAGCTGACGGTCTGATAACCGTCGGTGTTCGTCTCAAAGCTGGTGTTCCGTGCCCGCTCGGATTCCATCCTCTGACAGTCCAGCTCGGTCTCGGCGATGCCGCCCGCGAAGGGTCTGGCTTCGGAGAGGAGCGTGCCGTTTTCGGCGATGAGGTCGTGTCCGGCAAAAACCATGTCCTGCGTGCTCTCGCCGTGGGCGGCGGAAGCGTACAGATATCCGCAGAGCAGGCGGGCGGACTGGTTCTCGACCAGTGCCCGACGGTATTCCGCCTTGCCTACCGTTTCATCGCTGGCGGACAGATTCGCGATGACCGTTGCGCCTGCCAGAGCATGGAAGGTGGACGGCGGTAGGGCACTCCACAGATCCTCGCACAGCTCCACGCCCAGCACGAAGCTCGGCATCTGGCGGCAGGCGAAGAGAAGCGATGTGCCGAAGGGAACGTCCTGCCCGCAGACCGTGATGGTCTCGACTTCGGTGCTGCCCGACGTGAACTGACGCTTCTCGTAGAACTCGCCGTAGTTGGGAAGATAGGTCTTGGGGACAATGCCGAGCAGTCTGCCGCGGCAGAGCACGGCGGCGCAGTTGTAGAGCTTGCCGTGAACCATCAGGGGCAGCCCCACCAGGGCAACGACGTCCAGCTCACGGCTTTCATCCAGAAGCGTTTGCAGCCCATCCAGAGCACCCTGCTGGAGAGTGCGCTGCAAGAACAGGTCGCCGCAGGTGTAACCGGTGAGACAGAACTCCGGAAACACTGCCAGCTTGACCCCGCGGGAGACGGCAGACCGCAGTTGCCGGGATATCTGCTGGGTGTTATACACGCAGTCGGCGACCCGCAGCGCGGGCGAAAGGGCGGCTGCTTTCAAAAAACCATCTTTCATCGGAGGATTTCACATCCTGTCTTTCTTAATCAGGAAAAACCGCCGCAGCGGTCTCTCACGTGTCCATAGTATACCACACTCAGGGGAAAACGAAAAGTGACAGACTGGTAAAAAGTTCGTGAACCAAAACAAAAAGAGCCGCTGCGAAAGCCGCAGCAGCTCTTGAGCATCCTGAAAATAGAAAACGAGATAGACCGTAAGCCGGGTTCTGTATTAAACGACGATCTGTCTCGACCTGCCATTGCTGACAGGCTCATGCCACCATCGGGACACGCGAGCAACGTGATACGTCCCATATAGGTGTTGCTTCCGGTAGGGTTTACAAAGCCGCATGGTCACCCATGTGCTGGTGAGCTCTTACCTCGCCGTTTCATCCTTACCGCATTTCTGCGGCGGTTTGTTTTCTGTTGCACTTTCCCTAAGGTCACCCTCGGCTGCCGTTAGCAGTTACCGTGCTCTGTGAGGCCCGGACTTTCCTCAGGATGGTCAAAGCCACCCCGCCGCCGT
>CAVEGP010000054.1:0-14568 GCA_963615155.1 Bacteroides uniformis
AATAAAAGAGTGGTTTAAGACAATCAATATTGCGGGAATACCGCTGAATCATCAGGAAATTTCAAATGCTGTCTATTCAGGACCATTTGTTACAAAAGCAAAGGAAGAATTTAGTAATAGCCAAAATGCCAATATACAAAAATGGAGTGCTTATGTAAAAGGTGATGTGCTAAGACAGGACTTTTTACATGTCGCTTTAGAATGGGTGACAAAAAGCACCGATAACGATGCAATAGATACATACATGAGCAAGCATCGCTATGATGATGATATAAACGAACTGAAAGCATACTTTACAAGTGTTATTGACTGGATTTCAGGTGTCTTTAGTGATGTGGAAAGCGAAATGCGTGGATTGGAATGGGGTAGGCTGTTTGAAACTTATCACAATAACCCATATGATCCCGTTGCTGTGTCTGAAAAAGTACATGAACTATATGCAGATGCCGCTGTGAAAAAGAGAGCAGGTATTTTTGAGTATATTTTAGGTGGATGCAAAAATTCTCGACTGCTTGAAATTCGCATCTTTGAAGAAAGCACCAAAAAGGCAGTCTATGCACAACAGACGGCGGAAGCAAAAGTAAATGGAAAATCGAACTGTCCACTATGTGCGTTGGGAACAGAGAGCAATGCAAAGCGTATCTGGAAATTCACAGAAATGGATGCAGACCATGTTACAGCGTGGAGTAAAGGTGGTACTACTGACATTAAAAATTGCCAGATGCTCTGTAAAACACATAATAGGGCAAAGGGGAATAAGTGATATACAGCATACGAAAAAGTAGGTTTCACATGCGTGTTGAGTCACAAAATCGATTCTACTGGCTTGACAAATCCCAGCCTGTTGTGTTATCTTAACATCATCAAGAAAAGCTCTTTCTGCTGACGGAACGTTGTGGAGCACCACAGTGCAGGAAGAGCTGGGATGTCAATGCCGACCGTCTGGGCAGCTTTGCGCAATTGCTGTGCGAAGCTGCCCTTTTTCGTTAAAAGAAGGAGGAAGACCCATGAAGTCTGATATCGAGATCGCGCAGGAAGCCAGAATGAAGCCGATTTCCGAGGTTGCCGCCTCGCTTGGCATCGCCGACGAGGATGTTATCCCCTATGGTCGTTATAAGGCGAAGATCAACCACCGCCTCATCCACAAGGCAGGCAAGCAGGGCAAGATGATCCTTGTCACCGCCATCAGCCCGACACCCGCCGGAGAGGGCAAAACGACCACCAGCGTGGGTCTGGCGGACGCAATGAACGCCCTCGGCAAAAAGACCATGCTCTGTCTGCGTGAGCCGTCCCTTGGTCCGGTCTTTGGCGTCAAGGGCGGTGCGGCTGGCGGTGGCTATGCGCAGGTCGTTCCGATGGAGGATATCAACCTCCACTTTACCGGCGACCTGCACGCCATCGGTACGGCAAACAACCTGCTGGCGGCGATGATCGACAACAGCATCCAGCAGGGCAACCCGCTGAACATCGACCCCCGCCGCATCACATGGAAACGCTGCATGGACATGAATGACCGTCAGCTCCGTTTCATTGTGGACGGGCTGGGCGGCAAGGTCAACGGCACGCCCCGCGAGGACGGCTTTGATATCACGGTCGCAAGCGAGGTCATGGCGATCTTCTGCCTTGCGACCAGCATTTCCGACCTGAAAGAGCGTCTGAGCAAGATCGTCTGCGCCTATACTTACGACGGCAAACCCGTCACAGCGGGTGAAATCGGCGCGGCAGGCGCAATGACGGCTCTGCTGAAAGACGCCCTCGACCCGAACCTTGTCCAGACCCTCGAGAACAACCCGGCCATCATCCATGGCGGTCCGTTCGCGAACATTGCGCACGGCTGCAATAGCGTCATGGCGACCAAGCTGAGCCTGTCGCTGGCCGATTACGTTATCACCGAGGCAGGCTTCGGCGCAGACCTCGGTGCAGAGAAGTTTCTTGATATCAAGTGCCGCTATGCCGGCATTGCGCCCAGTGCCTGTGTGCTGGTCGCAACCGTCCGTGCCCTCAAGAGTCATGGCGGTGTGGCGAAAGCCGACCTGAACCAGCCCAACCTTGAGGCGGTCAAGGCGGGTGCGGCGAACCTTGTCCGTCATATCGACAATCTGAAAAACGGCTTTGGTCTGCCCGTGGTGGTCGCCATCAACGTTTTCCCGACCGATACCCCCGAGGAGCAGGCTTATGTTGAGCAGGTCTGTGCCGAGCAGGGCGTGCCTTGTGTCCTGAGCGAGGTCTTTGCCAAGGGCGGCGAGGGCGGCAAGGCACTGGCGGAAGAAGTGCTCAAGATCATGGAGGATCGCCCCATCCAGTACGTCTACCCGCTGGACATGCCCATCAAGGATAAGGTGAAGGCCATTGCAACAAAGATCTATCGTGCCGACGGTGTGAATTTCAGTGCCGCCGCCAGCAAGACCATCGCAGAGCTGACCGAGATGGGTTACGGCAACCTGCCCGTCTGCATCGCAAAGACGCAGTACAGCTTCAGCGACAACGCAAAGCTTCTGGCTGCTCCGACCGGCTTCACGATGGAAGTCCGTGAAGTTCGTCTCGCCGCCGGTGCGGGTTTTGTGGTCGTCATCTGCGGCAACATCATGACGATGCCCGGTCTGCCCAAGAAGCCCGCCGCCGTCAATATCGACGTTGACGCCGATGGCAAAATTACGGGGCTGTTCTAATACATAAGCGAATAAAGTAAAAAATCGACTGTGCAAAAGAAAACGCACAGCCGATTTTTTATTGCAATTTACTTGCTCAGCCACCGCAGAGCGAAATAGCTGTATGCGGCAGAACCTTTATAGAGGATGCTGTCATCGAAGCGGACCTTTGGATGATGCTGACCGTAGATGTAGCCATCTCTGGCATCGCCCGCAGAGATGAACATGCTGACGGTCGGCACTTCATGGCTGACGAAAGCAAAGTCCTCGCTTCCGCCGCCCGGCTTGCCGCCGGTGATGGGCGTCATATCGATCGCGGATGGTCCCAGCAGCTCGGTCATATAGGTCAGGGCGTCGGCTGCAAGAGCCTTGTCCACCACCATGCAGGGGCAGTAATCGCTGAATTCGACCTCTGCCGTGCAGCGGTAGGCGGTCGCAACGCCCTGCGCGATCTCGGTCATCCGCTTCCGGATCTGCGCGCCTGTCTTGTTGTCGAGGTCGGTGGTGCGGATGGTGCCGAACATCTCCGCCAGATCCGGAATGACGTTGGAGGCTGTGCCGGCCTTAAAGCAGCCTGTCGTCAGAACACCGAATTTATGCGGGCTGAGCTCTCGGCTGTTGATTTCCTGCAATGCAATATGGATGTGTGCCGCAGCGGTGATGGGGTCGATGCAGATATGTGGGGTCGAGCCATGACCGCCCTTGCCGTGAACAGTGATATGGTACTGCTCACAGCTTGCCATTGTGACGCCGCCGCCCGGCACAAGAACTGCTCCCGCAGGCAGGGACATTCCGGCGAGAACGTGGAACATCACAGCAGCATCGACCTTCGGGTTTTCCAGCAGACCATTTGCGATCATGTCGGGAGAGCCCTGAAAGATCTCCTCAGCGGGCTGGAATTCCAGCTTGACTGTACCCTCCAGTTCATCCTCGTGAGCCTTCAGCAGCTTTGCCGCACCCAGCATCATGGCAGTGTGCATATCGTGACCGCAGCCGTGCATCTTGCCGGGGATCTCCGAGGAAAATTCCTCTCCGGACTCCTCCTGAATCGGCAGCGCATCCATATCGCCGCGCAGGAGGATGGTTTTGCCCGGTTTCTTGCCGCCAACCAAAGCGATGACGCCAGCCTTGCCGCAGTCCTGCGGGGTATAGCCCATCTCGGTCAACGCCTGCTTTACCAGAGCCTTGGTCTGGGGCAGGTCGAAGCCGACCTCGGGGTGCTTGTGGAGCGTCCGCCGCCAGTCTTGCAGCTGAGCTTCCAGTGCCGTTGCTTCGTGTAACAGTTCGTTTGCGGAAATCATTCTATCAGCTCCTTATAAGAAATTGCACAAGCCTCTCCTGTCAGGAGAGGTGGCATTGCGCCAGCAATGACGAAGATGTTTATCTAAAATAACCTCTCAGTCTCGCATTCGCTCGACAGCTCTCCTGGAAGGAGAGCCAGGATCAGGTGTCAGAGCCTTCCGGATGGTACTGAGCGCAGGTACACTTTTTCCACTTGAGACCGCTGCCGCAGGGACAGGGATCGTTGCGACCGATTTTGATGACACGGACGGGCTGACCCTTGGGCGTGCCCTTTGCGCCGGGCGCACCGTTGCCGGGAACGAAGCCTTCGCCTGTGGGCTTGGCGACCTGTTCCCGCTTGGGGGCGGCACCCTGCTGACGGACCTCGATGGTTAGAAGCATCTTGATGCTGGACTCACGGATGGAATCGACCATCTGGTCAAACATGTCAAAGCCCTCGATACGGTACTCAACAACGGGATCCTTCTGACCGTAGCCGCGCAGCGCGATGCCCTGACGAAGCTGATCCATGTTGTCGATGTGATCCATCCAGTTCCGATCAACGCATTTCAGCAGGCAGATGCGCTCCAGCTCACGCATGAGCGGTGCGCCGTAACGCTGTTCCTTGTCGTTCAGAACATCCATGCCACGGTCATACAGCATGTCTGCGATGCCTTCCACCGACAGGGAATCGAAGTCGGCGACGGTGTAATGGAAGTCGTCCTCGGTCGTCAGCCAGCCCAGATAATGGCGGCGGAGCGCACCAAAGTCCCACTCGTCCTTGACATCGCCTGCAAGGAACTGCTTGCAGCTGGAATCAATATTCTCACGGAGCATCTTGTGCATCTCGGCACTGATGTCCTCGCCGTCCAGCACCTTCCGGCGCTGACCGTAGATGATCTCACGCTGCTGGTTCATCACGTCGTCGTATTTCAGAACATTCTTGCGGATCTCGAAGTTCCGACCTTCCAGCTTCTTCTGCGCGCTCTCGATGGTACTTGTGACCATGCGGTTCTCGATGGGGGTGTCCTCGTCGATGCCGAGCGTACCCATCAAACCCTGCACACGGTCGCCGCCGAACAGACGCATCAAATCGTCCTCAAGGCTCAGGTAGAAGCGGGATGCGCCCGGATCACCCTGACGACCTGCACGACCACGAAGCTGGTTATCAATACGGCGGCTCTCGTGACGCTCGGTGCCGATGATGAACAGACCGCCGGCGGCACGGACTTCATCCGCTTCAGCATCGATCTCGGGCTTGTACTGTGCGTACAGCTCATCAAAACGCTTGCGTGCGGCGAGGATGTTGGAGTCCTCGGTGTCGCCATGACCGTTTGCCTCGGTCAGCAGCAGCTCGACCTCAGCCGGAAGCGCGTCCTCCGGCTTTTCGGGGTTGAGCAGATTCTCGCAGAAGTGCTCCTTCCGCATCTGCGCCTTCGCCATGAACTCGGCGTTGCCGCCCAGCATGATATCCGTACCACGACCCGCCATGTTGGTGGCGATGGTGATCGCGCCCTTCTTTCCGGCCTGTGCGACGATCTCCGCCTCACGCTCATGATTCTTTGCGTTCAGAACATTGAAGTCTCGGGTGTGTTTCTGAAGCATCTTCGCCAGCAGCTCACTCTTCTCGACACTGACGGTACCGACCAGAACCGGCTGACCGTTCTTGTGGCATTCCAGAACCTGCTGGATGACGGCATTGTACTTGCCGTTGATGGTCTTGTAGATGGCGTCAGGGTAATCCTTGCGGATGTTCGGGCGGTTGGTGGGAACGGTGACGATGTTCAGACCATAGATCTCGGTGAACTCGGTCGCCTCAGTCTTGGCAGTGCCGGTCATACCGGACAGCTTCTTGTACATGCGGAAATAGTTCTGGAAGGTGATGGTCGCCAGTGTTTTGCTCTCGGCGGCAATCTTGACCCCTTCCTTTGCTTCGATCGCCTGATGCAGTCCCTCATTGTAGCGGCGGCCGATCATCAGACGTCCGGTGAACTCGTCCACGATGATGACCTGACCATCCTTGACAACGTAGTCGATATCCTTCTGCATGACGCCGTAGGCTTTGATCGCCTGATCGATATGGTGAGCAAGGGTCATGTTCTCGGTGGCGGCAAGGTTGTCAATGTGGAAGTAAGCCTCCGCCTTTTTGATGCCGTTTGCGGTCAGGGTGCAGGTCTTGTGCTTTTCATCGACGACGTAATCACCGTCGGTCTGCTCGTCCGTCTCGACTTTATCCTCCAGCTCGACGACGACACTCTTGCGCAGCGTGCGGACAAAGCGGTCAACCTGTGTATACAGGCTGGAGGAGTCCTCTCCACGACCGGAAATAATAAGCGGAGTGCGGGCTTCATCAATGAGGATGGAGTCCACCTCATCGACGATGGCGTAGACATGACCGCGCTGAACCATGTTGTCCTTGTAGGTCACCATGTTGTCACGCAGATAGTCGAAGCCGAACTCGTTGTTTGTGCCGTAAGTGATATCTGCCTGATAAGCCTGACGGCGTGCGTCGCCATCCATGCCCTGCACGATCAGACCGACCGACAGACCCAGCCAGCGATACAGCTTGCCCATCCATTCGCTGTCGCGTTTGGCAAGGTAATCGTTGACGGTGACGATGTGGACACCTTCGCCCGTCAGAGCGTTCAGGTAGGCAGGCAGAGTGGCGACCAGCGTTTTGCCTTCACCGGTCTGCATTTCAGCGATCGCACCGCGATGAAGGGCGATGCCGCCTGTGACCTGAACCGGAAAGTGCTTCATGCCGAGCACACGCCATGCCGCTTCGCGACAGACGGCAAAAGCGTCGGGCAGGATGCTGTCCAGCGTTGCGCCGTCGGTCAGTTTCTGCCGGAAGGCGGGGGTCTGTGCCTGCAGCTCTGCATCTGACATGGTCTGATACTTGGACTCAAGGGCAAGCACCTGTTTGGTAATGGGGTTGATCTTTTTCAGCTCTCGATCCGAAAAGCTGCCGAAGATTTTTTCAGCAAGGGACATTCAATACACCTCGTCTATTCAAATTGGAGGGGCGGAAACCGCCCGAACACTCAGAATATAAATACATCTATATGATACACCAAAGCGCAAAACGCGTCAAATCCATAGGATGATTTTAACCTGTATTTGAATGAACTTTCTGTAAAATCGTGCGGAAGAAACGAAAAAACAGTTAAGAAATGAAAAAGCTGCCGCAAGAAGCGACAGCAAATAAAGAATAAATGTCTCATTCCCAAAGGCCGAGCAACCGATAAATAGCCTTTCGGGATACCGCAGGGGTCTGCTCGAACAGAGACATCCGGCGGAAAAAAGTTTTCAGGACAGGAAAAGCCAAGATCAGGCTTCCGCAAAGACCTTGCTGAGAGCGGTGTTTGATTCGATGATCCTGACGAGCAGAACACCCAGAATGGTGCAGCTGATGACCTCGCCGATGCCAACGGAAATCCCGTTGGTGACGCAGGACAGCCAGAGCGGAGCGGAAGAGGACGGGTCTGGGAAAAGGACGGCAATCTCAATGCCGATGATGACCGCATTGAAGAGCACCGGAGGCAGAGAGGGCACGATCGCCAGACCTTTGAAGCGGACATTGCGCAGCTTGTAGGTCACAAGGCAGGCCAACAGGGTCGCCAGCGTGCCGAAGATGACGTCTACGATGGTTGAGCCGAGCAGATTTGCGAGGAAGCAACCCAGAACAACGCCAATGATATACTCTGTACCAAAAATGGGGAGGAGGCAGAGAGCCTCCGCCACACGCACCTGAACTGCGCCGTAGGACAGCGGCTGCAGTGCCATGCAGAGAACAACATAGATCGCGGCGACCAGAGCGCAGCGAACGAGCTTGCGGACAGAAGGATTCTGATTCATAATAATATAACTCCAGCGGGATGATTTTGACCGCACAGGACCGCCAGCCCCTGTGGGTTTGACCCGATGTGGTTCGAGACACATCGGGGAGCCTAAAATCCTAAGTTGCTCTTTTAGGGATGCTGTGCGAAACACAGCGACAGAGAGTATATCATAAAAATGAGCGGAATGCAACAAAAAATGCCGCCACAAGGCTTTGCGGCAGCATTTTTCAAATCAAACTCTGGGTTTACCCACATAGACGAGGGCGATGGTGTCCGGACCGGTATTGGCTGAGACGACACCGCCGAGGTTGAAGGTGATGAGCGGGGCTTTGCCGAACTCTTTCCGGCAGATCTTTTCCAGCTCTGCAGCCTGCGGGATGTTGGTGTGACCAATCATATAATCGAAATTCTCCACGCCCACCGTACGCTTTTTGCACAGCTCGACCATGGCGGGGATGACCTTATCATCACCGCGAACCTTGTTCTCGACCTTGGTCTTGCCGTCGATGAGAGTGATGATGGGACGCAGACCCAGCAGCTCGCCCGCGAATGCGGCGGCGGCGGAGATGCGTCCGCTCTTCTTCATCTGCTTTAGGCTGTAAGGTCCGAGGATGATCTCCATCTCGTTCATCTTACTCTCAAACTCGCGGATGACGTGGCTGATCTCCGCGCCGTTCTGAAGCTTGCGCGCCATTTCGCAGAGATACCAGCCGAACACCATCGAGTACGTGTGCGGGTCAAGCAGGTGAATTTTCAGATGATGCTCCGGACGTTCTTCCCGCAGCATTCCCTGTGCCATGACCGCATTGTTGTAGGTGGAAGAGCCGGAACGGTTGATCGGAACGTGGATAACATCGGTATAACCCTCGTCCACATACTGGCAGTATTTTTCGCAGAACTGGATCGGGGTGATGGCGGCAGTGGAGGGAACGCCCCTGGCTGCACGCATCTTGTCATAGAATTCAACGTTGGTACAGCTCTCGCGCTCGATATAGTCCACATCATCCAGCAGGATGTGGAAGCCCATGATGTCGATGCCGTACTTTTCGGCAAGCTCCTGCGGGATGTCGCAGGAGGAATCGGTAAGGATCGCAATTTTGCTCATAATGTTCCTCATTTCCATTCATAGTCACGCAGGTGGCCATGGTCGAGCAGCTCAGGGAAATCCCACTGACGAAGCACTTCGTAGACGCCCACGGCGACACTGTTGGAGAGATTCAGACTTCGGCAGGTATCACGCATCGGCATGCGGATGCAGTGCTCCTGATTGGCGGCAAGCAGTGCCTCGGGCAGTCCGGCATCTTCCCGTCCGAAAACGAGATACGCGCCGTCCGGATAGGAGACGTCGGTGTAACGCTGAGGGGCTTTCGTCGTAAAATAATAGAAAGGACCTTTGTTCTTTGCAAAGAAATCCTCGAGACTGTTGTAGTAATTGATGTCGAGATAGTGCCAGTAATCCAGTCCGGCATGCTTGAGCTTTTTGTCATCAATGGCAAATCCCATCGGACCGACCAGATGCAGACGGCAGGCGGTGCAGGCACAGGTGCGGGCGACATTTCCGGTGTTCTGCGGAATGCGGGGTTCGACCAGCACGATGTTCAGAGTCGGCTTTTCCTTCATCGTCTGTCCTCCTCGATCCGGTCGCAGGGGACAAGACGAGACAGCAGCGGCTCGAACCAGACGCCAAAGCGGGGATCCTGCCCAAAGGGGGTGTTCTGGATCGCCAGCGAGACGAACTCGGCAGCGTTGTCGGCGGCGGCACTCAGCGCGTTGCCCTGAATGAGTGAGCCGATAAGAACTGCGCCGTACAGGTCGCCTGTGCCCGGGAAGCTGCGGCTGATGTGCAGCTTTTTAATGATGAAACGCTCACGACCTGTACCAGCGCAGCCAATGTATTTGCCCAAGGAAAGCCCGGTGACGACAGCACCCGGCGCAAGCTGCTTCAGCTCATCTGCCAGAGCCTGCGCGCTCTTATCGTCAAAGCTTTCGGGCAGGTTGTCCTTTTGCAGAAGCAACCCTGCCTCGGTCGCGTTCGGAAGGATCAGATCTGCCTGCCTGCAGAGAGAACGCATTCGGTCGATCAGCTCCGGCGTGACGGTCGAATATGCCTTGCCGTTGTCACCCATCACAGGGTCAACGACCTTTTGTGCGCACGGCCAGAGAGCAAAGGCTTTTTCAGCCAGCGCAACCTGTGCCTCACCGCCGAGGTATCCGGTGTAGATACAGTCAAAATCCAGCCCCAGCTCCCGGTAGTGATCGAGAGCAGCCTCACCATATGCGCAGCCGTCCATTCGGGCGGGTGTGCTGAAGCCACCGGTGTGGGTCGAAAGGACGACCGTTGGCAGTGCGATGGGCTGGATTCCCATGACCGACAGCACAGGGAGAATGACGGAAAGGCTGCATCGACCGACGCCGGATAAGTCATGGATGCAGAGAACTTTTTTTGGTTCGTTATGTTTCAGCAAAAAAGTGACCTCCTTCGCGGAATCGCCATAAAAACGGGGTAAAATAACCCAATTTTATCAGCATACCCATATAGTATACCACATTTTCCTGCGTAAAAAAAGCGTATAGTGGATTCTTTGTCGGAAATACTAGGGATATCGACCCGAAAATTTTTGAATCCTGAACCATGAAAGGAGAAATTTTTATGAGAAACGAAAATAATTCGAGTCCGACCAGCGGAGTTCTTCTGGGGATGGCTGCCGGTGCAGCTCTTGGAATGGCAGGTACCATGATGATGACCCAGAACCCCCGTCAGACAAAGCGTACCGTCCGCAAGCTGGCAAAGGGTGCGGAAAAAGCCATCTGTCAACTGGACGAGATGGTCGGAGATTTCATGGAAAAGAAGATGAACCTGTAAACGCAAATAGAGCCGCCCACGCAGGGCGACTCTCCGTTTGTGCAGAACTTATTTCGTCCAGATGCACATCCGGGCGGTCGTGTTGATCTCACCGAGGAGGCTCATATCCATCTGGATATTGCAGGTGACAAGAAGAGACTTGTTCACGTCACTGCCTGTCAGAACGGAAGAGGGCAAATTCTTGATGGTGAGAACGGCTGTGCCCTTTTCAAAATCGCCGCTCGTCATGCCGTCATAGGTCATATCACCGATGGTGAGTCCGGTCAGAGAACCCGTGACACCCATCTTGGAGACCTGCTTGACGGGGAGAGATAAGGTGTAAGTGCCGTTGGACTGGCGGGTGAGGGTGGCTTCGCGATCAGAGTCGATGCCATTGTTCGCCATGGACTCCTTGTCGGATTTTTCCTTCCAGAATTTTACGCCGACGGTCAGCTTAACGGCAGCCATCGCACTGAGGGTGAGCATACAGAGCAGTATCAATGAAACGACTGCTGCACCGGTGCGTTTGAATGTGTTTGTCATCATGTTTCAGCCTTTCCTGCCGCAATGCGGCAATTGTGCCAGACTTCCATGGGGAAGAGGACAGGGGTTGTCAAGACAAAAGTAGCATAATGACCGAGAAAAGTCAATCGCATTCATAAAAGATTCACGAAAACAACGCTGCACAGAAGGATAAAATTGTGGAAAAACAAGACCGCCGCCTTCCGAACAACGAACGACGGAAGGCGGCGGAGAGATTCAGCGGTTCAATTCCGGCTGGAAGATCACAGCTCGAAGTTGGGATCGTCCTTCAGGACGTGGATCTCGCTCATAAAGGGACTCTGTTCCGGATCCTGGAACGGAGCTTCCTTGACATACTTGTTCAACTGGACGGCAGTGCGGGCGGGATCGGCAATGGTGCCCGCGCCGCCGATGCAGCCGCCGGGACAGCCCATGCCCTCGAGCAGATAGCCATTGTACTTACCAGCCTTGGCAAGCATCAGCAGCTTCTTGCAGTCGGCAAGACCCTGCGCGGATGCGATCTTGACGTCCATATCGGGATGCCATTCCTTGATCTTGTCGGCAACTGCCTTGGCAACGCCGCCGGACTGCGCGAAGCCACGCCCTGCTCCGGAGGCGGAAGTCAGGGCAGCCTCGTTGGGATCGACCTCCAGAGAATCGAGATCCAGCTCCTTGCCCTCGATGATGCCGGCCAGCTCCTCAAAGGTCAGGACGAAATCAACGTCACTGCGGACGGTGCGACGGGAAGCTTCCAGCTTCTTTGCGGCGCAGGGTCCGATGAAGCACATACGGGCGGTGGGGTCCTTCTGTTTCATCATGCGGGCGGTGAAGACCATCGGGGTCATAGTCATGGAGATATTCTTTGCCAGAGCGGGGAATGCGGTCTTTGCCATCATGCTCCATGCGGGGCAGCAGGAGGTCGCCATGAAGTCCAGCTTCTCGGGAACCTCCTCGAGGAAGTCGTGCGCCTCATCGACGGTACACAGGTCGGCACCGATGGCGACCTCGACCACATCATAAAAACCGACAGCCTTCAGAGCAGCCTTCAGCTTGCCGGCGGAAGCCAGAGAGGGGAACTGGTTGACGAAGGCGGGAGCGACCAGAGCGTAGATGCGGTCGCCACGGTTGAAGCCCTGGATCAGCTGATAGATCTGACCTTTGTCGGCAATTGCGCCGAACGGGCAGTTGACGAGGCACTGACCGCAGGAAACGCACTTGCTGTAGTCGATCTCGGCGCGACCCAGCTCGTCGGAGTGGATCGCACCCATGCCGCAGGCGGCGGCACAGGGACGCTCGGTCTTGACGATGGCGTTGTAGGGGCAGACGGTCGCGCAGCGACCGCACTTGATGCACTTCTCCTGATCGATGATGGAACGACCGCTTTCCCATGTGATCGCCTTCTTAGGGCAGACCTCCATGCAGGGGTGCGCCAGACAGCCCTGACACAAGTCAGAAACCTTTACCAGCTTCTCAGGGCAGCGGTTGCAGGCGAACTTGATGACGTTCACCAGTGGGGGATCGTAATATTTATCGGCGATGGAAGCGTCCTCCAGACCGGAGACGACGCTGTTGTGCTCGTCCATGCGGCGGGTGGGAAGACCCATTGCCAGACGGACGCGCTCTTCAACGATCGCGCGCTCAAGGAAGATGTCCTTCCGGAGCTTTCCCTCTTCACCGGGGATGATGGTGTAAGGGATCTTGCGCATCAGGTGGTTGGCTTGTTCGCCCTTTACATTTGCGTAGGCCATCCGCGCAACCTCGGTAAACACCTGGCGGCGGATCTGGATGACCGTCGTGTTGATTCCTCTGAAACTCATTCCAATCTCTCCTTGTATTTGAAACAACAGAACACAATACCGCAGAAGCCCTTTTCGGGCTCTGGTACGCTGCGGTGTTTGCATCGGGCGGTGGTACCGCACCGCTGCAAACGATGCGCCGACCCGATGATCCACTTTTATTGTAGCACAAACAAAAACGTCTGAAAAGACCAAACCTTAAAATTTGTTATACAATTCACAATAAACACTGGGTGAAGAGTTTTCGTCCGAAAACGGAAAACGATTCCATCAGCCTTGGAGAAGCTGCGCGCGGACGCGCTCGCCGTCGTACTGACCCAGACGGACACGGACGATCTCGCCGCTCTTATGACCGGACGCAGAGATGACAACGGGGATGTACAGGCGGGTGTAGCCGGTGAAAAGCGTCTCGGACAGAGGTGTTTCTAACAGAACGTCGTCCTCCGTCCCTTCATAGGAAGCAAGAACCTCTCGGCGGCTCTCTTCCGCAAGAGCGTTCATCGTCCGGCTGCGCTCCTGCTTTTCCCGTTCGTGTATTTGGTCGGGAAAATCGTATGCGGGCGTACCGCTCCGGCGGGAATAGGGGAATACGTGAACCTTCAGGAAACCGATCTTTTTCAGGAACGCACAGCTTTCCTCGAAGTCAGCGACGCTCTCTCCCGGGAAACCGCAGATGCAGTCGGTGGTGAAGCTGACCGGACGGTCGCCATAGGCGGCGCGGATCTGTGCTACGACCTCGGCATACTGCTCGGCGGTATAGACACGGCGCATTCGGCGGAGAGTGGGAGTGCAGCCGCTTTGCAGGCTCAGATGAAACTGAGGACAAAGCTTATCCACATCCGCCAGACGGGTAATGAACTCCGGAGTCAGCATGTCGGGGTCGAGACTGCCAAGACGGATGCGCTCGATGCCATCGACCACGGCGCAGTGCTCCACCAGCTCTACCAGATTCGTTCCGGTATCGAGACCGTAGCTGGGCAGGGAGATGGCACTGAGGACGACCTCACGGTAGCCGGATGCGGCAAGCTGGCGCAGTTCGCTGAGAATGCTTGCTTCGGCACGGCTGCGCACGGGACCACGGGCACGGGGGATGACGCAATAGGCACACTGACGGTTGCAGCCGTCCTCTACTTTAATGAACGCGCGCGTGTGTGTCTCAAAGCGTTCGACGGGCAGCTCCTCGAACTGCTCGCCCCGGGCGTGAGGGGTGATGGCAACGATCCGTTCGTGACCGTCCAGCAGCTTGAGCACGTTGTCGAGAATGGCTTTGTGGTCACCGTTGCCACAGACAAGATCGGCTTCTGTGAACTGCGCAGCCTCCT
The DNA here is from genome assembly GCA_963615155.1 of Bacteroides uniformis. Classification (GTDB taxonomy): domain Bacteria; phylum Bacillota; class Clostridia; order Oscillospirales; family Ruminococcaceae; genus Faecalibacterium. The sequence continues at coordinate 14,254 of CAVEGP010000054.1, forward strand.
CAGGAAATGCCTGCGGATAGCAGCCCGTCAGGACAGTGACCGCACCCGGATTTTCACGCTTGGCACGGCGCAGCCATTTGCGGCTTTTCTGATCGCCGAAGTTGGTGACAGTGCAGCTGTTGACGACAAAGACGTCGGCTTCTTCGCCTTCCTGCACGATGGTGAACCCGGCGGAGCGGAACATCTGTTCCAGCGCGCCGGTCTCATTTAAATTGACCTTGCAGCCAAGGGTATAAAAACAAACTCGCATGAGGGGATTCCTTTCAAAATACGATGTAAACCTCTCAGTCTCGCATCCGCTCGACAGCTCTCCAG
>CAVEGP010000055.1:0-14538 GCA_963615155.1 Bacteroides uniformis
GGTCAGCTCCATGCAGTTTCCGCTCAGAACAGGTGCGTCCAGCGTGTTGTCCAAAACATGCAAAATGGCCTGACGAATGATGATCTCCATAGGTAAAACCTCATTTCCTGGGTAATGATTTTCAACTCTCTCTCAGTATACCATACTTGCAACGGAAACGCGAGACGCGTGCCGAAATCGTCTTGCGCTTTGGCGGCGAGGATGCTACAATAGAAAAAACGGAAAGGGGAATGGATGATGGAATTTCGGGATAAACCGATGCAGAATCTGGTTCGGATCAAAGAGAAGGACGTCTGCAAGAATGTGCAGGAGATGATCTTGGATGGGGAAGAGATCGTCGGCGCATATAAGACCGTCAGAGATCAGGCTGTCTTTACGACGCACCGGATCTTTATGGTGGATATGCAGGGCGTAACCGGAACCCGACAGGAGATCTTTATCCTGCCTTACCGGAAAATTCTGCACTTCGGCATCAAGACGGCAGGCTTTGGCGACCCTTTGCAGACCTCGGAGCTAACTCTTTGCTATGCCGATGAGCATGAGATGAAGTTTGGTTTTATCGGTCAGGACGAGTTGCTCAATGTGGCGCGCGCAATCAGCCGCTGTATCCTGTAACACGCAGACACACAACGGAAAACCCGCTGCTGGTGTTGTCCAGAGCGGGTTTTCCGTTTGCTGTATATGAAGGAATGAGAATGGCGGGATCAGGCGTGCGCCGTCTTGCGAGTCAGTTGCTCGTGCATGATCACCATGAGGAGCAGCAGGAGAAACAGGTAGACCGGAAACAGAGCGGGCGTGAATTTGTTGGCGATCAGACCGAACAGCGGCGGCATAACGAGATTTCCGACATAGGCACTTGCCATCTGGATCCCAATGACTGCCTGTGATCGCTCAGCACCGAAATGGTCAGGTGTGGAATGGATGATGCTGGGGTAAATGGGCGCGCAGCCCAGACCGATGAGGACAAGGCCTGTCAGCGAGAGGAATTGGGGTCCGGGAAGAAACAGGGCAGCGATGCCTGCGCACAGAACGACCTGTCCCAGACGAATCATCTGGGTATCGTTCAGTTTAAAGGTGATAAAGCCGCAGAGCGCACGACCGACCGTGATGCCTGTATAGAACAGACCCGCAAAAGCGGCGGCAGTCTCTGCGGAAACGCCCTTTGTCAGGGTAAGATAGCTGCTGGCCCAGTTGCCAGCCGTTGTTTCAAGAGCGCAATAGCAGAAGAAGCAAAACATGATTTCTTTCGCACCAACGATTTGGAACACCTCGCGCAGGCTGAGGGGGCTTGTATCCGGCTCAGTGTTGCCAGCAGAGGAGGTGCGTCCCTTCCAGAGTGGAAGGCTGAAAAAGAGGATAGCTGTGATGACGAGCTGGATGCAGGCGACCATTCGATAGCCGCTGTTCCAGCCTCGACCGGAGGAAAGAGCCGTACTCATCAGCATAGGGCTGACGACGGTTCCGATGCCCCACATGCAGTGGAGCCAGCTCATGTGATGACTTTTATAATGTAAAGCGACGTAATTGTTCAGGGCGGCGTCAATGCTTCCCGCACCCAAACCGTAAGGAATTGCCCAGAGACAGAGTGCCCAAAAGGAACGGGACACCGAGAAGCCAAGCAGGGCGACTGCGGTCAATGCGGTGCTGACGGCAGTGACCTTTCCCGCACCGAATTTATGGGTCAGGCGGTCGCTTTGAAGACTGGAAATGATCGTGCCGCCGGAAATGATCATCGAGATGAATCCCATGTACGAGACGGGAACGCCGAAGCTTGGATAGATGCTGGGCCAGGCAGAGCCAAGCAGGGAGTCCGGCAGCCCCATACTGATAAAAGCCAGATAGATGATGGAAAGCAGAAGCATGGTCACAGGTTGTTTTCCTCCTGAGCGGGTGTTATACGAATCGCAGAATCATTTTAACAGTATAATACCACCGCTATCAGGAAACAGATAGGAAAAAATCGCCGGATTTTTGCGACAAAATCGGCATGTTATCAAATTGTCAGAGTAGATAGTATCTCATGGAGAAAAGAGGAGAGGCGCAGGATGTCTGAACGGAAAATTCATATCGCGGATGACTTTGATTTGGATAAGATCATCGAAAGCGGACAGTGCTTCCGTCCTGCCCAACGGAAGGATGGCTGGTATCGCTTTCCAGCGGGGCAGAAGGTGCTCTATCTCAAACCGGAGGGAGAACAGTGGTATACTATTCGCTGTCCGGAAGGGGAATGGGAGCGGTTCTGGCAGGAGTATTTCGATCTTGACCGGAGTTATGCGGCTTTGCGGAAAAAACTGCGCGGTCAGAGTGCCTTTCTGGACGGTGCGCTCGATTATGGAGCGGGCATCCGGATGCTAAGACAGAACCCATGGGAGATGTTGGTGACTTTTATCATCTCCCAGCGCAAGAGCATCCCAGCCATCCGGACGGCGGTCGAGTTGTTGTCGGAACGATACGGATCCCCTCTCGAGACGGATGATGAGATGGTCTCTCTCTTTCCGACTCCGAAACAATTGGCTCGGGTCAGTGAGGAGGAGCTTGCTGCCTGTGGGCTGGGCTACCGCACCCGATACATCAGACATGCAGCGGAACAAGCCGCATCCGGTCGGCTGGACATGGAAGCGTTGCGCTCGCTTCCGGACGAAGCACTGTATCAGACACTTCTGACACTGGATGGTGTCGGGAAGAAGGTCGCGAACTGTGTTTGTCTGTTTGGCTATTCTCGCACTGGGATGGTTCCGGTGGATGTTTGGATCGCCCGACTCATTGAGGAAGAGTTCGGCGGAATAGACCCTTTCCCGCGGTATGGCAGGAATGCGGGCATTGCGCAGCAGTATTTGTTTTATTATAAGAGAAGCATCAGCAAAAAATAAATTTAGCTGTAGCTGTTAAACCTCTCCGTCACGGCGATGTCGTGCCACCTCTCCTGTTAGGAGAGGCTTTTTTCATATACCGGAAATATTGCCAAAGGCTCGCCTAGTAGGAGAGCTGCCGAGCAGAGCGAGACTGAGAGATTGACAAAACAAAAACCCGCAGTCTCCTTGTCATCGGAAACTACAGGTCGCTGATTGCTGATTATTTTGAAAGGGGTGATAAATTCAAAGATTAGTCGCTGACGTAAGGCATCAGAGCAACGTGACGAGCACGCTTGATGGCGACGGTCAGTGCGCGCTGATGATAAGCGCAAGTGCCAGTCACACGGCGGGGAATGATCTTTGCACGCTCAGAGACGTACTTACGCAGACGGGGAACGTCCTTGTAATCGATAGTGTCGATACGATCGACACAGAAGCTGCAAACCTTCTTACGACCGCGGCGGATGGGGCGCGCGGGGCGAGAGCCTTCGGTTCTTTCAAAAGCCATTGCTTATTACCTCCTGTTGGATTTTTACGGTAGACCGTTGATGATTAGAACGGCAGGTCATCGCTGTCGTCTATGACGGCAAAATCATCAGCACTGCCAGCGGAATAACTGGGTGCTGCTTCGACAGCCGCCGGACGCGTAGACGCCTGGTTCTGATAGGACGGAGCGGCATTCTGATAGCCTGCTCCACTGCCCTGAGAGTTGCCGTTTTTAGAGCCTGCAAAGCTGATGTTGTTGGCTACGACCTCAACAGCGGTGCGGTTGTTTCCGTTCTTGTCCTGATACTGGCGGGTCTGAAGACTGCCTTCAATGGCGATCAGACTGCCTTTCTGGAAATACTTGGAGACAAACTCAGCCTGCTGACGCCATGCGACAATGTCGATGAAATCGGCTTGACGCTGCTCGCCCGCACGGGCAAAGTTGCGGTCACATGCAATGCGGAAGCTTACCACATTGATGCCGCTCTGGGTGGTACGAAGCTCGGGATCCGCCACAAGGCGACCCATGATGGCAACAACATTCAACATACTACGGACTCCTTCTTTGTCACGAAAAGATTACTCCTCGTGGGCAACGATCAGGCTGCGCATGACGCCTTCAGTGATCTTGTAGACACGGTCGAGTTCGGCAGGGAAGCTGGGCTCGCTGGTGAAGTTGATCACGGTGTAAACGCCTTCCTCCTCGTCGTTGATGGGATATGCAAGGCGACGCTTGCCCCACTCATCGATGGAGTCGATCGTACCGTTTGCCTCGATCAGAGACTTGAACTTACCGACCAGAGCGGAGTTGGTCTCCTCGTCGAGAGCTGCGCTGGTAATCAGCATGGTTTCGTACTTTGCCATTTTGTAGCACCTCCTTTTGGACTTAAGGGCCTCGTGTGAGGCCAAGGGTACACAATCCACGACAATATGAATTGTGCGGCTTGTCTGTTCAGACAGCAATTTATTATATCAAGCACTGAAAAAATTGTCAAGAGATTTTCTGGATGAAATTAAAAAAAGATTTTAAAGGCTGAAAAGCGGTAGCGATTTCTTACGGGAACAAGAAAAAGTATCACTTCTCATGGATTCAGATGAAACAAAGTATCTGTAATTCTTATAAAAATATGATATAATTATAACTGCGTTTTTGACAGAATAGGAAAAAGCTGCCCGAACGGGGCGGCACAAAAAAGCAAAGGAGCAAAAAGGAACATGGAAAGAGAAACCCTTAAATCACGGCTGGGATTCATCCTGCTTTCCGCCGGTTGTGCGATCGGCATCGGAAATGTCTGGAAATTCCCCTATATGGCAGGTCAGGGCGGTGGAGGCGCGTTCGTGCTGTTCTACCTGCTGTTCCTCATCATCCTGGGTCTGCCCATCATGAGCATGGAGTTTTCGGTTGGTCGCGCGTCGAAGAAAAGCCCGGTGCGTGCTTATCAGGAATTGGAAAAGCCGGGTCAGAGATGGCATATCCACGGCTATTTCGCCCTGATCGGCTGCTATCTGCTGATGATGTTCTACACCACCGTTGCCGGTTGGATGCTGCACTATTTTTATATGACCGCCGCCGGGAAGCTGTCCGGTCTGACTGCCGATGAGGTAGCGGGTGCGTTTACGGACATGCTGGCAAGTCCGGGCGTGATGACCTTCTGGATGGTGGTCGTTGTGGCATTCAGCATTTTTGTCTGTGCGCGCGGGCTGCAGAACGGTCTGGAACGCGTTACCAAGGTCATGATGATTGCGCTGCTTCTCATCATGGTGGTTCTGGCGGTCAACAGCCTGTTCATGCCCGGCGCAAAAGAGGGGCTTCGCTTCTACCTTGTGCCCGACTTCGCGCGGATGAAGGAGGTCGGCATCGTCAACACGCTGGTCGGCGCAATGAATCAGGCGTTCTTCACTCTGAGCCTTGGTGTCGGCGCAATGGCGATCTTCGGCAGCTACATCGGCAAGGAGCACGCTCTGCTGGGCGAGTCTGTCCGAGTGGTCGTGCTGGATACTTTTGTTGCCATCACGGCAGGTCTTATCATCTTCCCCGCCTGCTTTACCTACGGTGTTGACCAGACCTCCGGTCCGAGCCTTGTTTTTATTACTCTGCCCAACATCTTCGCAAATATGGCGATGGGACGTCTGTGGGGAAGTCTGTTCTTCCTGTTCATGTCCTTTGCGGCTTTGTCTACGGTTTTGGCTGTGTTTGAGAACATCATCTGCTGTGGCATGGAACTGACCGGGTTCTCCCGCAAGAAGATGAGCTGGATCAACTTCGTCCTTATCACGCTTCTGTCTCTGCCCTGCGTGCTGGGCTATAATGTCTGGAGCTGGGACGGCTTCGCCATCTTCGGCGGTGCGGTGCTGGATTTTGAGGATTTCCTCGTCAGCAATCTGTTCCTGCCGCTGGGCTCGCTGGTCTACCTATTGTTTTGTGTCACCCGCTATGGCTGGGGATGGGACAATTATAAAAAGGAAGTCAACACGGGCGACGGACTGGAGGTTAAGGATTGGATGCGGGGCTATCTGACCTACGGGCTGCCCTTGATCGTCATCTTTATCTTCGTGTTTGGCATTTATGACAAGTTCTTTGCATAAACCGTAAAAATAACGGGATTGCGTAAAAATCGTGTGCGGGGAGAGATGACGGACAGGAGAAGTGATACCATGAACATTTTGATCTGCGATGACGAGCGGATGGTCGCCGAACGAGTAAAAACGATTGCGGAAGATTATTTTGAAAGTCGGGATATCCCGATGTCCTGTACGCTCTGTACCAGCGGAGAGGAAGCTCTGCGCCACAAAACAGAAGCGTTTCAGCTGGCGTTGCTGGACGTTGATCTCCATTCGATGAGCGGCATTGCGCTCGGAAAGGAATTGAAGCAGCAGAATCCGGAGCTGACGCTCGTATACATCTCGGCGTACCTCGAGTTTGCGCCGGAGGGCTACACGGTAAATGCCTATCGCTATATTCTGAAGCGTGACCTTGACCGGATGCTGGCAAACTGCTTTGAGGATCTGCTGGCGGAACATTCTGCCCGCTGTGAGACGCTGACTGTTCATCAGGGGCGGAACACCATCGAGATCCCGCTGGACAGCATCTATTATCTGGAAAGCGATCTGCGGAAGATCAATGTCTATGGCGATGTGCCGCATCAGCTGCTCTGCTCGTACTATGGCAAATTGACAGAGCTCTCGGAAGAGCTGTTCAAAAACGGCTTCTTGCGGGTCGGGCGGAGCTATGTCGTTAATATGCGCTATATCCGCCAGATCAGCAGCTATCAGCTCGAGCTTCGCAATGGTGTGGAGCTGGGCGTCAGTCGTAGTGGATACAGTGCGATTCGGGGCGCGTTCCTTGAATGGAAGGGACAATTTGGCAATGAGTGAGACACGGGATCTTATCCTTCTGCTGGGGCATACGGTTTGTCCGGCGCAGTGGGCTGCATTCGCAATGATACAGTACAGCTATCTTGGAAAGGGAAAGGTGCGCCTGCCGTTCCTTTGGGCGGTGGGGATGATGCTTGTCACCACGCTGTATTCAGTGTTCAGCGGGTTGGTGTTTTTCTCTGTCCGAAGCATTGTCGTAAATATCATTTATCTGCTGGTACAGTCGATGTTGTTCGGCGGAAGCTGGAGACAAAAGCTGATGTCCTGCCTTATCTGCGGCGTGATGTGTCTGCTGACGGAAAATATGTTGTTCTGCATCCTTTCCCTGTGTCGGGGCGTCCCGTTTAATGACAGCTGGAAAAGTCTGTTCAGCATTGTATGCCTCATTGCCGGCAACCTGCTGGTTGGTGTGCTGGTGTCGTATTATCTCCGTGTCTGGGAAAAGCGGCAGGCACTGGAACCGCTGCAGGTGATGGTGGCAGCGTTCTTCCCCTGCGTGGTCGTTCTGATCAATATGATCCTCATGGTCTCCGACCATACTGAGACCTCCGGCTGGATGGATATTCTGCTGACATCCGGTCTGACAGTCGCAATGCTGGTGCATCTGCTGGTCGTGGATATGCTCAACGAGCAGGTCATTCAGCGGCGGAACTCCCAGTTTCAGGCGGCATTGGAGCAGGAGCAGGCTGAGGCGTTGATGGATTCCTACACGGCGCAGCGTCGGCTGACCCATGAATTCACCAATCATCTGGACGCGTTGGACCTTTTGCTGCATCAAGGCGACCTTGAGGGGGCAAAGGCGTACATTGACACGGTGTCCAAGACGGCACGGACTTCAACGATCATCCTGAACAGCCATAATCCTTTGCTGGACGCGCTGCTCAGCAAAAAATACGAGGAAGCTGTCCGACAGGGCGTGATGGTCTATTTTGACCTCTCAGATCTGCGGGAGATGCCGCTGAGCAAGACCGATATGGTGATGATCGTTTCCAACCTGCTCAACAATGCCATCGAAGCGGCGGCTCAGAGCGACCGACCGGAGGTGCATGTCCGCATCCACAAAACGGAGGGCGAGCTGCTGTTCTCGGTTCGCAATCGGGTGCGGGAGAACATCGAGCTTGTGGACGGTCAACTGCCCCGCTCGACCAAGTGCGAAGCGGGACATGGCATCGGTCTGCTCAATGTAACGGATACCCTGAAACGCTGCCATGGCGAATACACGCTGAGCTGCCGAGATCGCTGGTTTCGGGTCACTTGCTCGGTGCCAATCCGCAGATCATGACATCAATATCCGCAGAATGTGACATTTTGACTGGAAATATCCGGAAAATCTGCTATGATGACTCTGGAACATCCAGCACAGAACTTCTTCTCATGTTTTTGCGGTTCAGAATATCGTGCGAGGAAGAGCGTTCGGAACAGGCAGGTGCGTGTAATGCCGTTTCGGATGCGGCTGGGATTCCATGGTCGGCAAAGAGCTGACTTCCTTCATGGGTCTGACAAAACTCTTGGCGGTGATCTGGGGATTGCTGTACATAGAGACTTCCAAGCATTGCATCATCCGCCCAGACAGGTTGTGTGTGGGAACGGAACATGACTGAGTGTCCGATGATGCTGATGTGCCGAGAGTTTTGTCAGGTCTTTTTGTTTTGCCTTGCAAATTGGAAACAAGACCACTATAATAGAGAAAAAGCCTGTTTGCAAAACAGCGGAAAAGAGGAAGAAAATTGAAGCTTACCGAGAAAAAACAGCGGTGGGTCTTTCATGAGGACGCATTGCCGCAGCCAGCGGGAGAGGGTGTGACCCGCCGTGTGCTTGCCTATACCGATGGTCTGATGTGCGTGGAGAACTGCTTTGAAAAGGGCGCGGTCGGTACGCTGCACAGCCACCCGCACACGCAGATTACCTATGTTGTCTCGGGCACGTTCGAGTTCACCGTGGACGGCGTGACGAAAACCGTCCATAAGGGCGACACCATTCTGAAGGAGGACGGTGTGATCCACGGCTGTGTCTGCACCGAGGCAGGCATCCTGCTGGATATCTTCAACCCCATGCGGGAAGATTTCGTCTGACTTTAAACAGCAAAAAAGAGGCAGAGCGTTTTTCAACGTTCTGCCCCTTGCTATTTTCAGATGATCCGGTGAAACTTATTCCGGCTTGACCTGCAGCTCCTGCTCGCAGTAGATGCAGCGATATTTGCCGTTGGAGCTCAACTCAAAGATCTGGTCACACTCTTCCTCGATGGAAGAAATGCAGCGGGGATTCTTGCAGCGGACGATATTCACCAGACGCTTGGGCGGCTGGGGCTTTTCCTTTTTGATCGCGCTGCCGTCCTGAATGACGGTCACACTGATATTGGGGTCAAGATAGGCAAGCACATCGAGGTTGAGCCACGAGGAATCGCCCTCGACCTTGATGATGTCCTTGCGACCGCATTCCGCCTTGTGAGAACGTGCGTTCTGGATGAGTGCGACGCTGGCGGTGCGGTTGCCCTTGATGCCCAGCAGATCCATCAGACCAATGGCAGTGCCTGCCTTGATGTGGTCGATCACAATACCATTCTGGATCTCATCGATGTTCAGCATATCAATTCTCCTCCTTTGCAGCCTTGGGGTCTTTCAGACCCAGCAGAGTCATGATCAAAGCCATGCGGACATATACGCCGTTCTGCACCTGCTCGAAATAAGCGGCACGGGGGTCGTCATCAACGTCCAGAGCAATCTCATTGACACGGGGCAGGGGATGAAGCACCGCCATGTCGGGCTTTGCAAGAGACATTTTTTCCTTGGTGAGGATATAACTGTTCTTCAGGCGGATGTAATCCTCCTCATTGAAGAAACGTTCCTTCTGAACACGGGTCATATAGAGGATGTCCAACTCGGGCATGACCTCTTCCAGACTGCGGGTCTCCTTGTACTCGATGCCATTGGCTTCCAGAACATCGGTGATGATGTAATCCGGAACACGCAGCTCCTCGGGGCTGATGAGGATAAAGCGGATGTTTTTACAGCGAGCCATCGTCTTGATGAGAGAGTGAACGGTGCGACCGAACTTGAGGTCGCCACACAGACCGATCGTCAGATCGTTCAGACGACCCTTGCGGCGGCGGATGGTCATCAGATCGGTCATGGTCTGGGTCGGATGCTGGTGTCCGCCATCGCCGGCGTTGATGACAGGGATGCGGGAATAGCGGCTTGCACGAAGCGGAGCACCCTCCTTCGGGTGACGCATGGCAACGATATCGGCATAGCAGGACACTACGCGGATGGTATCGGCAACGCTTTCGCCCTTGGATGCGCTGGAGACGTTTTCACTCGGAAAGCCCAGCACATGACCGCCGAGGTTCAGCATGGCCGCCTCGAAGGAAAGGCGGGTACGGGTGGACGGCTCATAAAACAGGGTGGCAAGTTTTTTGTGCGCGGCGACGTCCTGATAAGCCACAGGATCGGCACAAATACGGTCAGCGAGACTGAGCAGATCGGTGATTTCCTCCGGACTGAAATCCAACGGGTCGATGAGATGACGCATGTTTTACAGTACCTCCATCAAAGAAGTTTTCGCAGGATCGAAAAATCAAAGAAGTTCGTGTAATAGCTCAGCGAGCGCATGACCGGCTGACACAGGCGGTTGAAACAGATCTCATCGAGAAGCAGCATGGCTTCACCCGGGGCAAGCCGCATGGCTGCCCGAATGGACTCGTCGCCGCAGCTCGCCTTCAGGTGCGCTACATTGGACGAGATCTGCTGATGACACTCCCGCTCCAGAATATCAAAGACGCCGCCGGACAGGTCGATGCGGGTATAATCCCGTGTGCCGAACAATGCGCGCGGCAGATAGTCGATGGAGTAGATGACAGGGGTGGTGTCAGCAAGGATGCGTTTCTTGATGCAGATGACCTCATCCCCGGTCGAGATCGCCAGATCGTGCGCAAGCTCTTCGCTGGCACGGACAGGGTGGATCTGGATGCCGTCCGCATGTGGATAGCTGCCAAAGCTGCGGATGAGGGGATAATATTCCAGCTTTTGATCCAGTCGGCTGCGCAGATTGAGCACCGTGCGGTTCACGACCGTGCCGATGCCGCGGACGCGTTCGATGTAGCCGGAACGCTCCATCTCGCTCAGTGCGTCCCGGATCACAGTCCGGCTGACGCCTAACTGTGCCGCAAGGTCAACTTCGGCAGGCAGACGGTCGATCTCCGCATAATGTCCGGTGCGCAGCTCGTCCAGCAATGCGGCTACAATGCGGTCGCTGATGACGGCACCGCCCAGACGGCTGGAAGGGGAAGGTCTGGAATCTTTCATCGTATGTATCCTCCGGTTCACGGGCGGGTAGACCCCGCCTGGACTTCAGAAAATCAGCCGCCGGACCAGAAAAGTCCGTCTGTTGATCTTCCTGCCTTCAGTATAACATAAATCGACCCGCTTGAAAACGGCATTGTGCCGGAATTCCGGAGAAAAGTATGATTTTATTTTGGCATCGCAAAAGGGGCTGTTCTGCAACAGCCCCTTTGCGCATTCTGTAACTTCTGAAAATACCGGATCAGAGCCGTTTTATTTCAATGAAACGTGCCACTTCCAGTTGAGGATCTCCGGCATATCCTGACCGACCTCGTGGATGTAGTTCTTGTGCTCCACCAGCTTGTCATTCATCTGCTGGACAAGGTAAGAGCCGCGGTTGCCCAACTGAGGCAGATGCAGGACGGCATCTTTGACCAGATGGAAGCGGTCGATCTCGTTCTGGACACGCATATCGAACGGAGTGGTGATGGTGCCCTCTTCCTGATAACCGTGGACGCTCAGGTTGCGGTTCGCGCGCTCATAGGTCAGCTCATGCACCAGCGTGGGATAGCCGTGGAAGGCGAAGATGATGGGCTTGTCCTTGGTGAACAACGCATTGTAATCAGCGTCGGACAGGCCGTGGGGGTGCTTGGTGTTCGGTTCAAGCTTCATCAGGTCAACAACATTGACGACACGGATCTTCAGCTCAGGCAGAGTGTCACGCAGGATGGTGACAGCGGCCAGCGTCTCAAGGGTCGGGGTATCACCGCAGCACGCCATAACGATGTCCGGCTCTTCACCTGCGTCGGAGGAAGCCCAATCCCAGATGCCGACGCCCTGCGTGCAGTGCTTGACCGCCTGCTCCATCGTCAGCCACTGAGGACGGGGATGCTTGGAAGTGACCAGCACGTTGACGTAATCACGGCTGCGGATGCAGTGATCGAAGCAGCTCAGCAGGCAGTTGGTATCCGGCGGCAGGTACAGGCGGACAACATCAGCCTTCTTATTGGCAATATGGTCGAGGAAGCCGGGATCCTGATGGGTGTAGCCGTTGTGATCCTGCTGCCAGACGTTGGAGGACAGGATCAGGTTCAGGGAAGCAATGCTCTGACGCCACGGCAGCTGATTGCAGACCTTCAGCCACTTTGCGTGCTGCGCAACCATAGAATCGACGACACGGATAAAGCTCTCGTAGCTGGCAAAGAAGCCGTGACGACCTGTCAGCAGATAGCCTTCCAGCCAGCCTTCGCAGAGATGCTCAGACAGCATGGAGTCCATGATGCGACCATCATTTGCAAGGAACTCGTCGCCGTTCACGATGGTAGAGTTCCAGTCACGCTCAGTGGCTTCAAAGCACTTGTACAGGCGGTTGGACATGGTCTCGTCCGGTCCGAAGATGCGGAAATTCTTGGCATCGGCGTTCAGCTTGAACACATCACGGATGTAGCCGCCCAGCTCGATCATATCCTGCTTCTCGACACTGCCGGGGAAGGGGATATCCACGGCGTACTGCTTGAAGTCCGGGGTGCGCAGGTCACGCAGCAGCTTGCCGCCGTTGGCGTGAGGGTTGGCCGCAATGCGGCGGTCGCCCTTGGGCGCAAGCTCCTGAAGCTCAGGGATGAGCGTGCCATTTTCGTCAAACAGCTCTTCGGGGTGATAACTGCGCAGCCACTCTTCGATCTGCTGCAGATGTTCCTCCTGATGGGGCGTGCCAAGGGTGATGTCGATCGGCACCTGATGGGCACGGAATGTACCCTCGATGGGCTTCCCGTCCACGACCTTAGGTCCTGTCCAGCCCTTGGGGGTGCGCAGGACGATCATGGGCCACTGGATGTGACCCATCTTCTCGCCGGCACGGGCACGCTTCTGGATGTCGTGAATCTCGTTGATGACGGCATCCAGCGTGTCAGCCATCTTTTCGTGCATCATCATCGGGTCGTCGCCCTCGACAAAATAGGGCTTCCACGAGCAGCCCTTGAAGAAGCTCTCGATCTCCTCGTGGGTCATGCGACCGAACACGGTCGGGTTGCTGATCTTATAGCCATTCAGGTGCAGGATGGGCAGGACCGCGCCATCGCCCACAGGGTTCAGGAACTTGTTGCTCTGCCAGGAGGTTGCCAGAGGACCAGTCTCGGCTTCGCCGTCGCCGACGGTACAGGCAACAATGAGATCGGGGTTATCAAATGCCGCGCCGAACGCATGAGAAATGGAGTAGCCCAGCTCGCCGCCCTCGTTGATGGAACCCGGAGTCTCGGGTGCAACGTGAGAGGAGATGCCGCCGGGGAAGGAGAACTGCTTGAACAGCTTCTTCATGCCCTCTTCATCGCGGCTGATGTTGGGGTAGACCTCGGAATAAGTGCCGTCCAGATAGGCGTTCGCGACAAAGAAATTGCCGCCATGACCCGGACCGGAGATGAGCACCATATCCTGATCGTACTCCTTGATGATGCGGTTCAGGTGGACATACACAAAGTTCTGTCCGGGCACAGTGCCCCAGTGACCGACGATCTTTTTCTTCACGTCGTCACGGGTCAGCGGGCGGCGGAGCAGAGGGTTATCCAGCAGGTAGAGCTGACCGGCTGCCAGATAGTTCGACGCACGCCAGTAGGCGTTGATCTTTTTCAGTTCAGTTTGTGTCATAATTACCTCCTTAGTTTCTATGTGAAGTTAAGGTCAAGCAAACGGATTCTCTGTGGGATAGGGCAGGCTCTTCGGCTGGTTGTAGGCGATATCCGCGATACCCAGGAACTTGAACACCTCGAACAATGCCTTGCCATAGTGACCGAAAGCGACCGCACCGTGGTGCGGATAGCGTTTCTGGATGAGCACATGACGGTAGAACCGCCCCATTTCAGGGATATCGAAGATGGCGATGCCGCCAAAGCTGCGAGTGTGCACCGGCAGGATCTGACCCTGTGCGATGTAAGCGCGCAGGTCGCCGTCGCTGTCGCATTGCAGACGGTAGAAGGTCACGTCGCCGGGGGCAATGTCGCCCTCCAGTGTGCCACGGGTAAAGTCCGGATCGCTGCCGACCGGCTCCAGCAGACGGTGCTGGATGAGCTGGTACTTGACCGCACGGTCAGAGCACATCTTGCTGCTGGGTGTGTTGCCGCAGTGGAAGCCCATGAAGGTATCGGTCAGGCGGCAGTCGAATTTGCCGGAGATGTCTTCGTCGTAGATGTACTGGGGCACGCTGTTGTTGATGTCCAGCAGGGTGACAGTGTCTCCGGAAACACACATGCCGATGTACTCGGAAAGCGCACCGTAAATGTCAACCTCGCAGGCGACCGGGATCCCGCGGGAAACCAGACGGCTGTTAACGTAGCACGGCTCAAAACCAAATTGAGAGGGGAAAGCGGGCCAGCACTTATCTGCAAAGGCAACGTATTTCTTGCTGCCCTTGTGCTCTTCTGCCCAGTCCAGCAGAGTCAACTCAAACTGCGCCATCCGCGCGCTCAGGTCGGGGTAGTAATGCCCCTCGCCCATCTCAGCAGCCATGTCTGCGCAGACGCCCGGAATGCGGGGGTCGCCCTCGTGCTGTTTATAGC
>CAVEGP010000056.1:0-14538 GCA_963615155.1 Bacteroides uniformis
GAAGAGCTTGAGCAGGTCGCTGGCGGCAAATGTTTGGTGAAAGGATATGTTACAAAAGCATTTCTTCGCATTGTCAATGCACTTTATGCTAAACTCAAAAAGAAGAAGTAAACTCGTAAGCTGACGCCAGAAAGCAATCGAGAGGTATTGTGAAGGTTCTGAACGAGCTGTACACCGAAGTGATTGCTAATAACGCACTAAACATTGCGATTTCTATAAGAAAGGAACGATCCTATGACGATCCTTCTGGTCGATACGGATAGCAGCCGTATACGCCAGACGGCACAGGTGCTCCAGACGTTGTTCCCCCGTCTGGATGGTTTATCCACCACCGACCCGCTTCTGGCGGCAAAATATGCGTTTGAACATTCCGTCGATGTTCTGATCACGGGGCTGAACATGAGGCGGATGAATGGCATCCAGCTCAGTGCGTTCCTTCAGGAAAAAAGCCCCAACGCAAAGGTCTTCTTCTTTGCCAGCGAATGGGAATGGGAGACGTTCACGGAGAAAGAGAACTATCTCTGGATTCCACTCCCCCTCACAGAAAAATCTTTGAGGGATGCGTTGGAGATGCCTGCTGCATCCTGAGCAGCCATGGCGACCGTCTAAAAGCAGCAGAAGCGTAGAAACACCGCACTCCCCTACCTGCAATAAAGATTCATCAACAGCATAAAAGCGAGACAGACCCACCGAAAGGAGAGTGTCTGCCTCGCTTTTTATATGCAGTCAGCGTTTACTCCGCCAACTGCCGTTTTGCCAGCTCGTAGAAGAAACCATGCTGCTTCATCAGTTCCTCATAGGTACCGCATTCCGCAATTTTGCCTTTTTGCAGGACATAGATGCGGTCACAGTTCATAACAGTAGAAAGGCGGTGCGCAATGACGATGCGGGTGCTGTGCAGCTTTTCCAGACTATCGCAGACGGTGCGCTGGGTGGTGTTGTCCAGTGCGCTTGTCGCCTCGTCGAAGAACAGGATGTTCGGCTTTCCGACGATCGCGCGCGCGATGAGGATGCGTTGCTTCTGTCCGCCGGAAATGGTGCCTTCACCCTCCGAGAGCATGGTATTCAGTCCCATCGGCATTTTGGAAATATCAGCTTCCAGACCCGCCGAACGAACCGCATCCCCGATTTCCTCTTTTGTTGCCGCAGGACAGGTGATGATGATATTATCCGAAATGCTGCCGGGGATCAGTCCGCCATCCTGCAGTACGACGCCGAACCGCTTGCGCAGCTCCCGCTTGTCCAGACTCTCCATATCACGGTTGTCGTAGAAGATCTTGCCGTTCTGAGGCGTTTCCAGACCAAGAAGTAGCTTAAGCAGAGTCGATTTTCCGCAGCCGGAAGGACCGACGATACCAATATACTCGCCTGCGCGTATCTGCATGGAAAAATCATCCAGCACCAGCGGTGTCTCCTCGTCGTACCGGAACGAAACGTGATCTACCGAGACATTTCCCTCCAGTTCGCCGGGGACAGCGGCATCTGTCTGTACTTCCGGCAGCGTTTCCAGGATGGGACGCATACGATCAAAGGCAGGAAGTGCTTCGTTGACCTTCAGCCAACTGTTCACCAGCCCCATCATAGCCGAAGAAAAGGAGCCGAATGCCGAAGAAAAGCCCATAAACGCACCCACGGAAAGCCCTGAGCCGCTATGGATGACCTGATAGTATTCGACGATACTGAACATTGTCGAGCTGACCTCGCTGGCTACACTCGCCACACGGTCATACCATTCCTTTTTGTGGTGGATGTGGGTGCGCTCGATCTGCATCTCCATATACTGGTCAAGAGCGCGGTCCTCCGCTCCTGCGGTGCGGATCTTGGTGATGCCTAGGATAAGCTGGTTGAGCAGCGACGAGGTGCGGGCTTCCAACTCAAGGCTTTCCCGCTCAAAACGGAGCTGCCGCCAGCCAAGCAGAGCGATAAACAGCATGACAAGAACCAGCAGCAGAATGCAGTGCAGGCTCAGCACCTTGGAGTATCGTATCATTTTCCAGAGATATGCCAGTGAGAATACCGCCGAGAGCCAGACACTGACGGTCATCTGCGCCAGCAGCTCGAACATGCTGGAGATCCCCATCGCGCGGCTGGCAAGGTCAGCACTGTCGTACTGCCGGAAAAAGCTTTCCGGCAAGTTGAACAGACGATCCATGACAGCAGCCTGCACGGCGTATTTCATCCGACTGATGGCTCGGAAGTTGGCAAGCCCTTTTACAACGGTAAATGCCAGACTGCCCAGCGCGCAGGACAACGCTACAAAGCAAATGCCCTCAGCGGCATTGACGTCGCCCAGCGGGATGAACAAATCGTAGAGCTGCTGGTTCAGGTAGGATTGCAGCAGACCAACGACGATGCCCAAGAAGGAGAACAGCAGGATATAGATCACATCCCGCAGATACAGCTCGTGTGCCGCAAAACGAACCAGTTTTCCCAGCGTGATGCTCTCTGCCGGGAAAGGACGATAAAATATGAGCGCGCAGGGGTCAAGCTCCTGTGCCGTCTCTCTTGTCACAGGGGTCGAGGTATCTGTTTCAGGATCCCAGATCAGATACCTTCCCGGACGGGTCGGGATGCACGCCACAGGGCGACGCTGCTGACCCAGCCGCGCAAGGAAAGGACCGGAATCCTTTTTATACCAATCCGGCGTCAGGACAATATCTCTGCAAGCGAATTTAGAGACCCGGGCAACATCCTTTGCCGTAAAGGAGCGTCCGCAGCAGCTCGTGATCGTGCTCAGCGGCGCAATGCTGATTTCCTGCCAACTGCACAGACGCGCGGCGGCATCGTAAAGGGTATTGCGGGTATGTGCGATCTTGGTGCTGCCGCGGGTGGCACGCTCGTGTCGGAAAAGCTCCAGCATCGCGCGCAGATTGTGGGCTTCGGCATCGCCGCTTTCCTTCTGTGCCGCATATACATTGCGCATCTCCCGCACTGCGCCAAGACTATAGAATTCAACAATGCTTTCTTCAAATGTCCTTCCCTTTGGAAGCGGAGAATCCAGCCCTTCGCAGAAAGCCTTCCGGATTTCCGCACTGTCCTCGCAAGGGCAAAGCTCCGCTGGTTCCAGCGGAACCAAAAGCAGTGTCCACGAATAGATTTTTCCATCGCTGCCCTCCATCACATGGGTCAGCGATGGGATCGTGCAGCCGGAGCCCGCCTCATGCAGCAAACGCCGCTGCAAAGGCACATTTGTTTCCGGATCCAGCGGCACAACAAACACCAGAACACGTCCGGTTTTTACGCAATAGGCGGTACCGGTGTTCGTCAGCAGGGTATCCCCGCCGGAAAAACGAATCAAAGTCGTATCCATACCAGTATCTCCTTTTATGCGTTGCGGATGAGGGAGGCGTACAGTCCTTCCGCGTCCCGCAGTTGTTCATGTGTTCCACGCTCCACGATATGTCCATCCTCCATAACGATGATCTCATCACAGTCACGGATAGTCGAAAGCCGATGTGCGACCACAATGCAGGTGCAGCCCCGGCGGCGGATATTATCAAGCACCTGCTTTTCCACCATAGGATCGAGCGCGCTGGTCGCTTCGTCCATAATAAGGATGGACGGGTTCATGACCAGTGCCCGCGCGATCTCCAGCCGCTGCCGCTGACCGCCCGAAAGGTTGGTACCGCCCTCGGTCAGACGGTAGTCATAGGCTCCAGGCAGGCTGGTGATGACGTCATGGATGCAGGCGTCCTTTGCGGCGCGCAGAACGTCCTGTTCCATCGCAAGGCGATTCCACAGGGTCAGATTTTCCCGAATCGTACCGGAGAAAAGGATGATGCTCTGGTTGACAGTCGCCACGCTGGAATTGAGGATGTCCGCAGGAATATTTTTCAGTGGGATACCGTCCAGCAGTACCTCGCCATCCCACGGCGCGTTCAGACCGCTGACCAGCTTACCCACCGTGGACTTGCCGCAGCCGGATGAACCAACCAGTGCCACCGTGCGACCCGGAGTAAGCTTGAAGCTGAACTCTGTGATGAGCGGCGGCTTCATCGGGTTGTAACCGAAGCTGACATTCCGCAGCTCCACAAAGCCGGACAGCTTTTCTTCCTTGTCCACCAAATCATCATTGGTCATGAATTGCTCACTGACCGGATACTTTTCAATATCCTCCACTCGGGTCATATCCGCTTTCAGGGTCTGCGTCTCCTGGAAGAAGGACAGCAGCGAGGAGACTGGCGAAATAAAGGAGGATAAAAGGCTCTGGAAAGCTGTCAGCATACCGGCAGTCAGGTCACCCTTGATAACCAGAATACCGCCCACCATCAGCACGATGATATTGGTCAGCTTGCTGATGGCCTCCGGGATAACGGACAGCACCTGTGAGCGGCTGCCGATGCGCTGTTCCACAGAGGTGGTGCGGGCATAATAACCCAGCAACCGGGACAGATATTCGTTTTCCGCGCCGGAAGCCTTCAGGGTGCTCGTCAGCGAAAGACCCGCATACAATGCTCCTGTCAGCTTGCCACTGTCCTGCTGGCTCTTGGTGGAAAGGGTCGCCAGTGTGCGGGCGCAGAAAAAGTGCGCTATCAACGCAAGTGCCACACCCGATACACCGATCAAGGTCAGCATCGGGTCGTACAGGAACATCAAGACCAGATAGAATCCGGAGAGCATCAGATTCAGAACGGTCTCGGCAAGACTGCCGGTCAAAAACTCATTGATGCTTTCGTTGCTGCTCACGCGGGCGACCAGATCGCCGGCATAACGTTGCTCAAAGAAGGCGATCGGAAGTCGGAACAGATGATGCAGAAAGCGGTAAGATGTCAGAAGCGACAGCTTCCCCTGAAGCTCGATGAGGATTCGGGAGCGCATCCAGCTGAACAGGACGCTGTACAGTGTGGTCAGGATCAGACCTACCAAAAGTGGACCGAGCCAATCACTGCTGCTCCCCATCAGAATATCATCCACGAACACCTGACTCAAGGTGGGGACAATCAGCCCCGGAGCGACCAAAAGCAGACCGGCACAGAGCAATGCCCCCAGTGTGGGGATCTCGTGGCGCAGACGTCGGCGGATGAAACTGCCGGTACTGGATCTTTGTCGGGAGGTCTGCAACTCTGGCGTCTTTTCAAAAGTCAGGACGATGCCGGTAAAGCAGTCGTCCAGATCCTGCATCGTCAACTTGCGGCGCCCCACAGCAGGATCGTTGATATAGGGGCACCCGCCCTTGATGCCCTCGAACACGACAAAGTGATTGAAGTTCCAATGCAGGATACAGGGCGTTTTCAGGGTAAGCATCTTCTCCAGTCCGTAGGAGTAGCCTTTACTGCTCAATCCATACTTACGGGCAGCACGGAGAATATCGCGGGCATTGCAGCCGTCACGAGTAACGCCCGCATCGATGCGGAGCTGCTCCAACGGAACAAAACAGCCGTAGTAACCCAGTATCATGGCAAGGCTTGCCGCACCGCATTCCGTCGCTTCCATTTGGTAAATCGTAGGTGTTTTCACCCAACTGCGGCGGGGCGGTTTCACACGTGGTTTGCCCTGCGTGGGCGCAGGGCGTCCTTGTAATACAGTACTCATTATTATCCCTTCCCTCGCCCAGTGTCAGGACGCATTTGCGGTAGACTGAGTGGTCTGTCCAAGACCAGCAAACCACTTTTTCAGGGCGGGGATGAGCATAGTAATCGGATGGCGACGCTCCGTCACGATTTCCGCTTTTACCATCGTGCCCTGAGCCAGGGTGACGGTTGCGCCCTTTTTGCTGCTCCAATAGTAGCCGCTGGCGGTGGTGTCGTCCATCTTAAGCTCACACTCCACCCGAATGACCGGACCGCTCTGGGTAAAGACGTTGACCAAAGAATCCACACCGAGGTCAGCCAGCAGAGAACTGGTGCTGGAAACATAATCGTCCACTGAGATCACCGTCGCTTCCATGTGACCATATTCTTGCTGGCTGACTGTTGTGGGGTAGATCAACACAGTCATTCCCGGCTCGATCCGCTTGCCGGTACTGAGAGGAACGTAGCACTTGATCACGTTGGAGCCGTCTTCCCCGACCTGCCGGATCGTAGCAACGGTTGCGCCTGCCGACACTGCGGAGCCGGCACGGATGGACACATCAATGACCGAGCCATCGGCAGAAGCGCAGATGGTGTACTTATCCATATTCTGCTCCTGCTGCTCGATCTGACGCTGCAACGTATCAATAGCGGCAGCCTTTTCGTCATCGAACTGCTGGATGTAGCTGTTCGCTGAATTTTCCTGTCCGACCAGTGCCGAAAGGATCTGCAACTCCAGCGAATTGATCTGTTCCTCCAAGGACACCTGCCGACTATAGAGAGTATTGTACTCGCTGCTTGCCGTCGAATAGGCATCGTTCAGCACACTCTGCTCATTGCTCAGGGCAACACTCTGGGCACTGGATTCCTCATAAGCAGCCTGTGCTTCGTCCAGTGCCGCCTTCGCTTCCACCATCTTATCATAGGCATTCTGCTTCATGACCGGATACTGCACTACGCCCGTGATGGTTTTATAGATACTGCCAAGCGCACTCAGCGGAGACTGTTCAACCGTCTGGGCTGCTTCAACGAGGGTCAAAGGCAGATTGAACCCCGTTGACAGCAGATTCTGGTACTCGCTGGAGGACAAGGACTCGTAAGCCTGCCATGCGGCACTGTAGACCGTCTGGGCTTCCTGATACCGCAGCTGCACCGCGAGACTGCTGTTCGCAGGAAGAACGCTGAACAGGTTCTCACGCGCAGCATCCCGCGCCTGCTTGGCGACGTCCACCTTTGCGTTCAGCGTTTTCAGCTCGGCTTTGCGCTTGTCCAGCACCGCTTTTTGCTGCTGCACTTCATTGCTCAGGGTGGAGAGCTGTGTCTTCATTTTCAACAGGGAGAGGTTGTCGGAGGTTGCTTCATCATCCGTGCTTTCCAGCGTGACCGCCTCTACCTTTTCCAGTCGGTCGTTCAGGTTGTCCAACTGCGTCTGACCATCTGTAGTGTCAAGCACTGCCAGCACATCGCCGGTATGGACTTCATCGCCTGCCTCGATCTCGACTTCCTTCACGATACCGCTGACTTCGCTGGTAAACGGGTATGTGGTCTCGTCGGCAAGAAAGATGCCGCTTGCGCTTACACGGCTGGGAAGCCACGCAGTGATCGACCAGATGATCAGTGCGAGCAGACAGAGCGCGCCGCCACCAAACGCCAGCCATATCGCTGGCGAGGTAACGGAGATCATCTGATCCAACTGCTCCGGAGATGAGAGTCGTTCCAGACTGGATTTTCGGTATAGATTGTTTTGCATTGCGGTCTCCTCGGTTCTTTTGGTTGTTTTTGATCATTTTTATAAAAAAAGCGGAAAAGCCAAGCTCCTGTTTTTGCACAGAGACCCGGCTGTACGCTTCCGCCAAAAAAGCATATATTATGTAATTTTACGTTTTATGTTCAGATTTTTCCGGTTTCAGCGTGGCAGGAGAGCAGAACAGGCTTACATTTCTTGTTTTTCGGATTTCTGTTCCCTTCAGCACTTCCATTACAAATCGGTACGAGCGAGTATTGCTGTCGCTGATGGCTAACTGCATCTGGGTGATCTGCGGGATACGGCGCACGACTTCCAGCGTCTCGCAGAGGGGGGCAATGATTTTTCCGCTGCCGATCTCATCGTGTGTCTCCGCGATCTGCTCCACCGACACCATACCAGCAGCGGGACGGGTGATGAGCGTATATGCCAGTAGCTTTCCGTCACAGACAAGAACCATACTGAGATCCTCGTCCAGATAGGAAGCAGGGTTCTGCATCAGATCCGCAGGCTCCAGAAAATTTCCGAACTCTCCGGTGGTCGAATGCAATAACTGCTGGCGGATCTCCTCGCTCATCTGCGCGAAGGACATACACTCGGAGCCATTCCGCAGAAACAGCTCCTTCATCCGCGGCATTTTCAGCTCCTCCATCCGTTCCCAGAGCACCACATCCACCGGAACGGTATAGACACAGCTCAGATCATTGGAACGGAAGCCCAGCTTTTGCAGGCAAGCGTACAACGCATCAAAGCAGGGCAGCGATTCCACCAGATGAACCCGCAGATAGTTGGGCATCCGTTCCACCAGTTGGCGGACGAAATATTCCGCACAGCCCTGCCGCCGCAGCTCCGGGGCAATATACAGATACTTCAGCACCCAACCCTCATTTTCACTCAACAGAACAGCATATCCCGCAAAAACGCTTTCTTTTTGCAGAAGAAAAGCTTTGCCTTTTCCATTCCCGACCATCCGCATAAAGTAGTCCGAAAGAGGGCTGTGCCATGCCTTCGGCAGAAGGGCGAAATAATGCATCAAAAAAAGCTCATCGATCCGCATCTTTCGCTCCTTCATCCACCTGCGCCGCCTCAATGAGAGCGGCAACATCACCCACCGTTCGGAACGGCCTAGAAAAATCCAGCTTGACTTTGAAGGTCTCCTCAATGGCGATGACAAGCAACACCATGTGCAGGGAGTCCACGCCGAGATCCGTGCTGATAGATGTCTCCGGACCGACATTGGAAAACTCGGTCTGGGGCATCACGGTGGAAAAGACTTCCTTCAGTTTTTCGATTGTAGACATGATGGCACTCAC
The DNA here is from genome assembly GCA_963615155.1 of Bacteroides uniformis. Taxonomy (GTDB): domain Bacteria; phylum Bacillota; class Clostridia; order Oscillospirales; family Ruminococcaceae; genus Faecalibacterium. Next base: position 8,568 of record CAVEGP010000056.1, read on the forward strand.
CTCAATTCTGATCACGCAGGATCTTCATTGCGCCGGAACGCTTGAAATCCTCTGTGCGAACCACCAGCTTCATGACTCGCTTCTGGCTTGGGAGTTGCTCGTTAACCGTGTCCACGACGGCTTGCAGCCGCACCTGTGTCTCCTCCGGGGTGCAGAAGCCGAGGGCGGGCGCATAGGGCAGGATTTCCACACCAATGACCTCGTTGCCGTTGACCGTCATAGTGCTTACAAGACAATCCTTTACGAGGGGGTCTTTATAGAACAGGCTCTCGATCTCTTCCGGAGAGACGTTTTCTCCATTGGGCAGCAGGATGATGTTCTTGGCGCGTCCGGTGATAACGATAAACCGCTCGCCATGGAACTCTTTGAACCGGGCAAGATCCCCGGTGTGGAACCAGCCGTCCGTCAGAACCTGCGCTGTCAACTCCGGTTCGCCATAGTAGCAGAGCATCACGTTATCGCCTTTGATCAGCAGCTCGCCATTTTCAATTTTGACCTCCTGCTCCGGATAGGCAGGACCGACCGCCTCCGGCAGAACATCGGTATCGGCATTGCCGGCCGTCAGGTTGGCGCACTCCGTCAGACCATAGCCTGCGCAAACCCGTATGCCGTAGCCTGCGCATTCCTTCATCAGGCGGGGTGACACAGGAGCTGCGCCCGCAATGATGACATTCAGGTCGCCCAGAAAACCTTTTCCCTTGAGCTTTGCGATACCAAGAATGAGATCGATCATGCCCGGCACCAACACCAGAACGGTAGGGCGCAGTACCGGAAGCTGCATCAGACCTGCTTTCAGGTCGGGGCAGGCGTAGACCACCGAGCCGGTGTACAGGCAAGCCAGCAGACCACGGATGGAGCCGAACACATGGGAGAGCGGTAACAGAGTCAGATACCGCTGGCGCAGGATATGCCCCGGACCATAAACACCGTTGAACGCGCCCCGCATCAATGCGCCGTGAGAGAGGACCGCACCCTTGGGCATCCCGGAGGTGCCGCCCGTCAGGAAGATAGCGGCTGGCATTTCCCTGGTGGTCTCCACAAAAGCGGCTTCACTTTTGCCAATGGCGGCAGAGGGATAGACCGGACAGCCTGCACTTGTGGAAGCGGCTGCGCAGGCAGGGGCGGCAAACAAAGCTGCAAGGTCATACTTGCGGGTCAGCCCAGCCGCCTGTGCCTCGCCAAGGCTAGCGGGCAGCATCATGACGGTAAAACCTGCGGCAGGGATAGCGAGAAACCACTCCATCGCATCCAGATCATTAGGGGCAAGCACACCAATGTGCGCGCCTTTTCGCAAACCGAGGTCATTCAGATAAGCTGCGCGCCGTGCCACTCGGGACACAAGCTCCGCATAAGTATAAGTCGTTTCGCCCTGCCCCAGTGCCGGAAACTCTGCGTACCGCCAGACGAGAAAATTCAGGAATTCCGGCATGGTCGGGATGTAATCCAGACCGTCCAGTTCCCCGTCGGCAACCATATCATGAAAATAATTCAACGCGTGTACACTCCCATTCCGCAAGGTCTGTCCTCAAGTTAATACGTTCCTTTCCTTACGCACAACGTTCCCTCGTTTTCAAAGGCGATGCCAGCCCCGACCCTGTACGCGCTGCTGAGGATGGTACCATGGTGAAAAGCACCTCCCGGGAAACAAGCTTTTGTGTCCTGACCATCATTGGATTTTTTTCCTCCTACGACCTGTTCCAGGTCTTCCTCGCTCAACTCACCGGAAAGGTTCTGCTTTTCCTCAAAAAAAGTTTTGATATCATCCACTGTGGCATCGCAGCCATATTTTGCGGCAAACGCCACAACATCTTCAGGTTCTTTCAGTGCCAGAAACTCAGCCTTCAACCTGTCTTTGGCGAGGACCTCCGCATAAAGCTCATTTAAAGTTTTCATCATGATATTACCTCTTTTTTTGCAGAGAATACAAGCATCTATTTTCGGCGTAAGCCAGACCCTTTGCCATCCGATTTACACAGCATTCCTTTTCTCTCGGTCACCGCACCGCATTTGCCCGTGCTCACACTGCAAGTTCGTACGATCAGGCAATAGGAATCTTGGGTCTTCTTTTCGTTTTCATATGTCTCAAAAGCCAGAACTTGAGATTCACCCACCAATCACCACCGCCAGCAACCTGCTCAAGCTCATCCAGAGTTTTCATAAAAATCCCCTTTTCTTTCTTATAACAGCCGCTTCAGAGAAGGGACATCGGCTTTCAGTAAAACATGTCCCACGCCGCTCAGACCATTAAGCAGGCTTTGTGGCTCGTAGTTTTCATAGCGATTCGGCATAAAGGTATATGCGCCTTTTTGTGCCTTGCGCTCCACCACCTGCCGCAGACAGCGGTGTGCTTCTTCTGTCAGCTCCGGACGCTCCAGCATACGCCCCGCATCCATCAGAAACTCGATGGAAGAAGGGCTACCACAGCAGTAGTGGTCGCGAGACAGCAGCGGCATTTCCAGTGTATAATCGATCGCGTTTTGCAGGTCGGTATCGTATTCCGTCATGCCCCACTGATGGAGCTGCAAATAAATGCTGCCCATGCCGGGCGCACCGGAGCAGTAGCCGTGCATCGCATCGCTTGCCACGGAGGACTCCCGGAAGTCAGGCCACGTATGGAGCTTGTCGCTGTAAAGCTGATGCTCCAGCGCAAACGCATTCTGTACGGCGGCAAGCAGTTCCTCCGAGGGGGCAAGCTTCCACGCTGCCGCCAGTGCCAGCCCGATGCCTGCCACGCCGTGACCAAGACCGCTGATGGGACGCTTCTTGTTCAGCGTATCCCAGCTGCGGATTCCTTGCTTGGTTTCCAGCTTCTGCGCTGCCAGCAGGCTGTCGCAGAGTTTTTTGCGGAGCGTCTCGCTTGCCGGAGCATCCCGCAAAACAGGATCTGTGCAGAGCGTGTAGAGCAACCCTGCAAGACCGCCATAGTAGTCCAGCAGCGTATCGGGTTTCGGTTCAAGGGTCGCAAGCACATCCAGAAGTTTGTAAACGGACTGTTTATATTCCGGTTTGTCCAGCGCATCTGATGCCATGACCGCCGCCCGCAGCATACCGGCAGTGCCCAAAGACCCTAACTCTGCAACCAGCGCATCGGCGGTGTTGGGAAGTTCGCCAAGTGCCGCCATGCGGGAGATACTGCAGAGAAAAGACTCCATCACTTCAGCGGCACGCTTGTCGCCGGTCACTTGGTAATACTCGGCGGCAAAGGCTGCGATGCCGCTTTCTCCGATGCCGTAGCTGATCGACAATGCACCGAAGGAACTGTCATCCGTGCGGTGATCCATCCAGCCCGACTCGCCGGACGGACCTGTCATCCTGCGCGCCATGATCTTGTCGAACACTTCTTCTGCTTCTTTCCGGAAGCTGCCCGGAGCGCGACCGTCCGGCTGAATGCGGGCGAAGGACTGCCCTGGCTCACAACGCACATGGGCACTGATGAGAGACTGGCGGATCATCTCCAGCTCATAATCGCATTCCGCATCCGAAAGATGATCCATCCGATACCGCGCGTTCTCCGTCAGTGGCTCGCTGAAGTAATCAGGAATGATGCACGCACCATCCGCATAAAGATTCGTGCTGCCGCCATCACAGTGGAACATGGGGATATCGCCCCGCATCATCGCGCTCATCTCAGCCTGCGCAATGACAGACTGCTTGTCGTTGGGCTTGTTGTCCATCAGCCCCAGTGCCTTCTGAATGTTGGTTTTGAGATGTTCCCGATAAACATTGTTGGAAAAAGCCTTGACTGAGCAGAAACCTCGGATAAGCTTTGCGTAATCGTCCGTGTTACGGAGCAGGCAGCGGAAGGAGCACGTTTCAAATCGGGTGATGTACGTTTCGAGGAAGGCTTTGTTCTCCATGCAGCGGTGGTAAATTTTGCGGAAGCCCTTTTCAAAGGCAGACCAGCCATCCCTTACATCCACACGCTGACCATTCAACAGAGGGAGAATGGAATTTTCATCTTTGCACAGCAGAGACGAAAGCTCCCTGTCACCGCACAAATGGGGCAGGATCCCACTGAAATAAACGGAGTGGAGAAAATCCTTCTGGAAGAGATCTGTATTCTGCTTCTGCAGCTCCGAAAGATTTTGCTCATCGGGACCGGTCGGGATCCCCAGAAATGTTTCCAGATCGACTAACGCCGGGAAGCTGCCATGCGCAAGAATGTTCTCGCAGTGGAAATCGGTGCTGCCAAATACCTGAAACAACGCCGTCATGCCGCCCAGCCGCTCAAAAAAGAGCTCAGCGTCGGCTTCCGTCTGTGCCGGTTCGCCTTTGATAAACTCGGCATAGCCGTAGCTGCCGCAGTCGATTGCCTTGGGCAGCAAAAGGGTATCTGAGAATTTTTTCCGCACCATTTCGTATAGAGCAACATCCACTTTCATGCTCCGCGGCTTGTACATGAAGGCACCGTGTTCCGTCACGACGATGCAGGTGGAGCGACCATGCTGGTGCTTGTCGCCTTTGCCGGCATCGATTTGAAGGACGGAGCCAAAGTCAACGCCATCGAAGAAGGTCCGGCAGAGTTCTTCTTTATCCGCCTGAATGCGCTCCATCATCTCGGTAAGGGCTGCGGCAAATTGTTCCTCGCTGAGCTTGAGCTGTGCCCACAGACCGGGCGATACATGGAACAGCATCTGGGGGTCAGCTTCCAGCTTCGCCTGAAGGGAAATCTCTGCCTGCTTTTTTATTTTCTGTGTGGCAAGGTCAATATTCCATGCCAGCAGCGGGTTGCTCTGAGCAAGCTCCTTCCGATACAGCTCGTCCAGTGTGCTGGCTGCCAGAAAACTATAAGCCTGAAGCAGCGCAATGCCGGTGCAGACCCGCGCCGAATAGGAAAAAAGCCGCTGTTCCGGACAGTCATCCCGCCAGAACTGTTCTTCCCAGTTCTGCACGAGCCGGATGAGAACAGAATAATGTTTTTTTTCGATCGAACAGGTCTTATCCGAAAGATAGCAGCTCATTTTCGGTGCCTCCACATCTTGATTTCTCATTTTCTGGCTCTATCATACCACAAGGCTGCAACAGGAGTGCAACAACGTTTCAAAAATTGACAAAAATCGCTATGAGATACTCCCGGTTTTCCGGCTGGCAGGTACTATATTTTGTAGTCGAGGAAAATCTCCGAGCTGGTGATCTCTGCCCACGAATACTGGGTCATGTACTCGCCCCGATATAGATTGACCGCATAGGGGATCCGACGCTGGAAATCGTAGAAATCACAGTCGATGACGTCACGGTTCAGATTCAGGGTGTTGCGCCCTTTGATGATAATATTGTCTATGCCGACCTTGGCAAAGGTATTGATCAAGTCATGGACAGAGTTGCGCAGGTTGCTCTGGAGAGAGCGGGTGTCAGGTGCATCCTCCCAAAGAATGCCAGCCAGTTCTCCCATCGAGACACCTGCCCCCTGCCGATCCACCAGACACGCCATCAGCTCTTTGGTCTTGCGCCGCTCAAATTTCAGTGGTGCGCCGTCACAGAACACCTCAAAATTGCCAAAGCACTGCACTCGGATGCGGTTTGAGCTTTTGGGCGGAGTCAGGGGATGCTTGCTTTTGATGTTGTCCAGCTCACAGCGCACTTCTTCCACTGTGGCTGGTTTCAGCAGATAACCGTCCGCACGCATGGCAAATGCTTTCACGGCATACTCTGAATACCCCGTGATGAATACGATGGCACAGTCATGGTAAAGTTCTCGGATCTGCCTGGCAAGCTCAAGACCACTTACCCGCCCCATGTTGATGTCAAGGAACGCTGCATCCGGTTGGTTGGTTTTGAGCCATTCCAATGCTTTATCCGGCACCGAAAAGCCCGCAACCTCTTCCACATCGGGTTGTTGGTTCAGCAGCTTTTTGACTTCCTCTAGAACCATGGTCTCATCGTCTACACAAATCACTTTCATTTCGATTTCTTCCTCCCTCGTATTATATAAGAGTAGTATTTATAGACCGCTCTCCAGCGGTATGCTACA
>CAVEGP010000057.1:0-14274 GCA_963615155.1 Bacteroides uniformis
GAGCGTCGTCCGAACCGGAAGCACGGGTGTTGGTCAGGTGCTTGGTCTTGCAGACGTTGACATCGACATCCTCGCCGGAAGCGGTGTAGCCGATGACCATGCCCTCGTAGACCTTCTCGCCGGGACCGACCAGAAGCGTACCACGCTGCTGAGCATTGAACAGACCGTAGGTGACGGCTTCGCCGGTCTCAAAGCTGACGAGAGAGCCGGTGGAACGGTTGGCGATCATGCCAGCCCAGACATCGTAACCGTCAAAGATCTGGTTGATGATGCCTTCGCCGTGAGTATCGGTCAGGAACTGGTTGCGGTAGCCGAACAGACCACGGCTGGGCATGCGGAACTCGAGACGAACACGGGTGTCTCCCAGAGTTTCCATCTGCTGCAGCTGAGCCTTGCGTTGACCCAGACCGGTCATGACAGCACCCTGATACTGGGAGGGAACGTCGATGACGACATGCTCCATAGGCTCATAGGTCTTGCCATCGATGACCTTGGTCAGAACGTGCGGGGGAGAGACCTGAAGCTCATAGCCCTCACGGCGCATGGTCTCGATGAGGATGGACAGATGCATCTCACCACGACCCATAACACGGAAGGAATCGGTGGTGGCGGAATCCTGAACCTTCAGAGCGACGTCCTTCAACAGCTCCTTTTGGAGACGATCACGGATCTGACGGCTGGTGACATACTTGCCCTCACGACCAGCCAGCGGGCTGTCGTTGACGGAGAAGGTCATCTCAACGGTCGGATCGTTAATCTTCAGGAAGGGCAGCGGCTCGACATGAGACGGGCTGCACAGGGTGTTGCCGATGGTGACGTCCGGCAGACCGGAGAACGCAACGATATCGCCAGCGGTGATGTTGTCGCACGGCTGACGACCATTCGCCTGAAAGTCATACAGCTTGGTCAGACGACCGCGCATCTTGAGATCGTGGTTGTGCCAGTCGCAGACCTGAACCTCTTCGCCAATGCGGGCAACGCCGTTCTGAATGCGACCAATGCCGATACGACCGACGAATTCGTTGTAATCGACAGAGGAAACCAGCATCTGGAACGGAGCCTCGGGGTCGCCTTCGGGCGGCTGAATGGTGTCCAGAATGGTATCGAACAGGGGCATCAGATCCGTGCCGGGCACATCCGGATCAAGGCTGGCTGTGCCGTCACGACCGCAGCAGAACAGCATCGGGCACTCCAGCTGCTCATCGGTCGCGCCCAGATCCATCAGCAGATACAGGACTTCGTCGATGACCTCCTTGATGCGGGCATCCGGACGGTCGATCTTGTTGATGGCGACGACCAGACTCAGGTTCTGCTGCAGAGCCTTCTGCAGAACGAAACGGGTCTGAGGCATGCAGCCCTCAGCAGCATCGACCAGCAGCAGAACGCCGTTGACCATCTTCAGAACACGCTCGACCTCACCACCGAAATCTGCGTGACCCGGGGTATCGACAATATTGATCTTAACATCCTTATAAGTGCAGGAGCAGTTCTTTGCCAGAATGGTAATGCCGCGCTCACGCTCGATATCGCCGCTGTCCATGACACGCTCGGCGACGACCTGATTGTCACGGAACGCACCACTCTGACGCAGCATCGCGTCAACGAGGGTGGTCTTGCCGTGGTCAACGTGAGCGATAATGGCGACGTTGCGCAAATCGTTACGAACCATAAAATACAACCTCTCTATTTTTAATCTGAGTAGCAGTTACGTCATACGATTTAAGTTTATATCAGAACGGGGTGGTTTGTCAAGATTGTATAAAAATTTTTTCAGACTTTCGGCGTTTTGCTCGACTTAAGCCCTGCGATTTGTTCTACTTGGACGCGGAAAATATGATATACTAAAACTAAATCGAAACCCCTTATGGAGGTGCTGTTATGAAATTGACATTTTTGGGCGCGAATCATGAGGTGACAGGAAGCTGCACGCTGTTGGAGGCAGCCGGACAGAAATACCTCATCGACTGCGGTATGGAGCAGGGCAAGGATACCTACGAGAACCAGCCCATTCCGGTCGCGCCGGGCGAGATCGACGGTGTGCTGGCGACACATGCCCATATCGATCACACCGGATTGCTGCCGCTGCTGGCGCGCAATGGCTTCCGTGGGAAAATCTATTCCACAAAGCCGACGGCAGAGTTGTGCGGTATCATGCTGCGGGATTCGGCGCACATTCAGGAATTTGAAGCGGAATGGAAAAACCGCAAGGGCAGGCGTTCCGGTGCGGAGATGGTCGAGCCGATGTACACCATTCAGGATGCGGAAGCAGCCATCAAACTTTTTGTCGGCGTGGAGTATGATACCAGAGTCGAGCTTGCGCCGGGGCTTGTCATCCGATTCGTGGATGTAGGGCATCTGCTTGGCTCGTCCAGCATTGAGATCTGGGTGACGGAGAACAGTAACACCACCAAGCTGGTCTTTTCGGGCGATATCGGCAACCAGAATCAACCCATCATCCGGAATCCGATTTATCTGTCCGACGCCGATTATGTGGTGATGGAATCCACCTATGGCGACCGGACGCACGGACCGAGACCGGATTATGTCGCGGAGCTGAGCAAGATCCTTCAGCGGACCTTCGACCGAGGCGGCAATGTCGTGATCCCCAGCTTTGCGGTCGGACGCACGCAGGAGCTGCTCTATTTTATACGGGAGATCAAAGAGAAGGGGCTGGTAAAGAATCACGGGAACTTCCCCGTTTACATCGACAGCCCGCTGGCGATCGAGGCGACCCGCATTTTTCAGGATACCGACCCGAATTGCTTCGACGAGGAGACCCGCGCGCTGCTGACACAGGGCGTTGACCCCATCCGTTTTCCGGGTCTGCGGGTAAGCGTGACGAGCGACGAGTCCCGAATGATCAACGCCGACCGTGAGCCGAAGGTCATCATCTCGGCAAGCGGTATGTGTGAAGCGGGACGGATCCGCCATCACCTGAAGCACAACCTGTGGCGTCCGGAATGTACGATCTTGTTTGTAGGATATCAGGCACTGGGTACATTGGGACGCACCCTGATCGAGGGCGCAACGGACGTCAAGCTGTTCGGTGAGGAGATCGAGGTACAGGCAGAGATCTGCCAGTTGACCGGACTTTCCGGTCACGCCGACAGGGACGGACTGCTGGCGTGGGTCAGCGCGTTCAGCCCGAAGCCCAAGCGGGTGTTTATCGTTCATGGCGACGACGCGGTGGAGGATCTCTTTGCCCAGACCCTGACCGAGCAGGGCTTCACGGCTTGTGCTCCTTATAATGGAGAGCAGTGGGTCATTGGGGCAGAGGGTGCGGTCTGTATGCAGGAGGGCACAAAGGTTCGGGTCGAGCATCGCGCCAGTGAGGGCGCGACCCGTGCTGCGACGGTATTCCAGCGTCTTGTCAGCGCAGGCAAGCGGCTGCTGCGGGTCATCGAGCACAATCAGGGCGGCGCGAACAAGGACCTTGCCAAGTTTGCTGACCAGATCAACGCCCTTTGCGACAAGTGGGATCGCTGATCGCTTTGGAAAACTCCCTTGCGGATTCGCAGTGAACCAATTATAATGGAACGGTGAAATCTCGACAAGCTGAGTCTTGTCTGCGACATGGAAGGTTAAAAATGGATTGGTATCCCTTACTCAACAGCCTGCGCATCGCGCTCATCAGCTGCACGGCTGTCTTTTTCCTTGGCATTTTTGCCGCGTATTACATTGCGAAGCTTCCGCCTGCTGTCAAGGGCGTGCTGGATGTGGTGCTCACGCTGCCGATGGTGCTTCCGCCGACCGTCGTGGGTTACTTCCTGCTTCTCATTATGGGCGCAAAACGACCTCTGGGCGTGTTCTTTATGGAGCATTTCGGCGTGAAACTCGTCATGAACTGGTACAGTGCGATCTTCGCTTCCATTCTGGTGGCGTTCCCGCTGATGTACCGGACGGCGCGCGGTGCGTTTGAAAGCTTTGACGAGACGCTGGCATGGTCGGCACAGACGCTGGGGCTTTCCAATACATGGATCTTCTGGCGGGTGCGGATGCCCTACTGTCGGCAGGGCATTCTGGCGGGAACGGTGCTGGCATTTGCCCGTGCGCTTGGCGAATACGGTGCGACCAGCATGGTGGCGGGCTATACGCCCGGCAAAACGGCGACCATTGCCACCACGGTCTATCAGCTCTGGCGTACCAACGACGAAGCCGGTGCGATGTTCTGGGTGCTGGTAGACGTCGGGATCTCGATGGTGGTGCTGCTGACGGTCAACATGCTGGAACGCCGCCAGAAGGAGGGGAGAGGAAAGAAATGAGTCTGGAAGTATCGATCGAGAAGAATTTCAGCGGCTTCACTCTCCGCTCTGCGTTTTCGGCGGGCAATACCGCCACGGCGATCCTGGGTGCGTCCGGCTGTGGGAAAAGCATGACGCTTCGTTGCATTGCGGGGATCGTTCGTCCGGATAAAGGACGTATCGTGCTGGACGGTCAGACGCTGTTCGACAGTGAAAAAGGCATCGACCTGCCCCCGCAGCAGCGTGGGGTGGGGCTGTTGTTCCAGAATTACGCGCTTTTCCCGAATATGACGGTAGAACAGAATGTCCTCTGCGGTTTGAAACAGGAGAGGAATGAACAAAAGCGGCGGGAAGCCTGCATGGAAATGCTCCGTGCCATGCGGCTGGAAACGCTTGCGAAGAGATTTCCGTCGGAGCTTTCCGGCGGACAGCAGCAGCGGACAGCTCTTGCCCGCATCCTTGTCGGAAAACCGCATATCCTCATGCTGGACGAACCGTTCAGCGCACTGGACAGCTACCTGCGGGAAGAGGTGGAGAGTGAGGTGGGAAGCCTGCTGGCATCCTTTGAAGGAACGGCGCTGCTTGTGACCCATAACCGAGATGAAGCCTATCGTCTCTGTCCGGAGATGCTTGTCATGGACGGGGGAGATGTGCTTCGTGCGGGAACGACCCGAGAGGTTTTCGCAGACCCGCGCACCTGCACAGCGGCTCGTCTGACCGGATGCAAAAACATTATGCCCTGTATACGGGTGGATTCGCATACGGTTCGCCTGACCGGATGGGAGAAGGAGCTTCATCTGCAGTCCTCTGTTCCGGAGGACTGCTCTGCGGTCGGCATCCGTGCGCATGATTTTTCGCCCTGCCTTTCGGATGCGGAAAATGCCTTGCCGGTTCAGGTCGTTTCATCCAGCGAGAATCCCTTCGACTGGAATCTGATCTGCGCTGCGCCGCGGAAGGATGACCATTTGTGGTGGAAGGTATCAAAATCGACGCTGACGTCTCCGCAGCCCGCTGCACCGGAGTTTCTTTGCGTAAAACCGGAAAATATCATGCCGCTGAGATAAATCATGGCAGACAGTTCGATCCGAGCCGGAAAAGGTCGGAGAGGTCTGTCTGTTTTTTGCGTCATAAAGCAAATAAAGCAAAAATATATTTTACAAATCTCAGAAAATATACTATAATAAAACAACTGTGGATGCGTGTGAAAACACACTGCGGGAAGTGATATTTTCAAGGAGGAACAGCTGTGCTGGTAAAAATCATCGAACAGACCTATCAGGTCTTATGGGGCGATTTGTTTGTGCTGCCCATCGGCGGTGGGGTCGGCCTTTCCCTGATGGTCGTTCTGCTGCTGACAGCGGGTGTGTATTTTACATTGAAAACACGGCTGCTTCCGGTGCGGCTGTTTCGTGATATGCTGGAGGCAGTCTGCGAGAAAAAACAGAACGAAAAAGGCTTGTCCTCGTTCCAGACCCTTGTTGTCTCGACTGCGACTCGGGTCGGCATGGGAAATCTTGTCGGTGTGGTGGCGGCTCTTTCGGTGGGTGGCGCAGGAGCGGTGTTCTGGATGTGGGTGACGGCGATCATGGGAGCATCGACCTCGTTTATTGAATCGACGCTGGCGCAGAAATACAAGCAGCCCGATCCGTTGTATGGCGGCTGGAGGGGAGGCCCTGCTTATTATCTCCACCATCTGGCGGAACAGAAACGGCACAGGAAGCTGAAACGATCGGTGACGGCATCGCTGTTTGCGGTGTCGGGGTTGATCTGCTGGTGTGGCATCAGTCAGGTCGTCAGCAATTCTGTAAGTGAAGCGTTTGAGAATGCGTTTTCCATCCCGCCCATTGTGACGACGGTCATGCTGGTCGTGATCGCGGCGGTCATCGTTCTGCGAAAAAACGCGACCGTGAAAAGTCTTGACGTCATGGTTCCCGTCATGGCGGTCTGTTATTTTGTGATCACGTTGTTCATTATCGTCCGGAACATTACGTTGCTGCCGGATGTGTTCGGGCGGATCTTTGCCGAAGCGTTTGGTCTGCGGCAGGCAGCGGCAGGCGGTCTTGGCGCGGTTATGATGAACGGCATCAAGCGGGGGCTTTTCTCAAATGAGGCTGGCTCCGGCTCTGCGCCCTGTGCCGCCGCCGCTGCGGAATGCGATGATCCGGTAAAGATGGGTCTGGTGCAGGCGTTGGGCGTTCTCATTGATACCAGCATCATTTGCAGTTGTACGGCGTTCGTGATGCTGCTTGCCCCCGAAGGAGTGACGGCGGGTTTACAGGGAATGGATCTGCTGCAAGCCGCCATGCGGTATCATCTGGGAGAGTTCGGTCAGGTGTTCATCGCAGCGACACTGGCGTTGTTCAGCTTTTCGACCTTTATCGGCATCCTGTTCTATGCGCGTTCCAACGTGGCGTATCTCGTTGGCGACCATTGGTGGAGTCAGACAGCCTATAAGCTGTTTGCGCTGGTGATGCTGCTGGTCGGCGGGTTGGAAGCCTATACGGTCGTGTGGGATCTGGGCGATGTCGGGATCGGTCTGATGACCGTCTTTAACATGCTGGCTCTGTATCCGATGTCGGGCGAAGCGTTGGAAGCGTTGCGGGAATACGAAAAATGTAAAAAAGATAGAAACGGGTCTTTTCTGAGAGATTTTTGCCATTTTAGTGTTTTCGGTTGAAAAAAATGTAGCGATATGGTATATTTTATAGGCGGTCTGAGTGGTGAAACTTTGTGGTTTTGACCGAAGAACCATCCGGGCAGCGGTGTTCCTCCGGAGATCGGAAGGAGACGGGGCAGTACGGCTTTTCATGTTGCGGAATGTGGATGAGCGGAGCGTACTGTGACATGGGGTAAATGAAAAACGAGGAGAAGAATAAAGTATGACAAAACAACGCGAAAAAATGCAGTATGTGTATGTCTTTTTCGTGGATCTGCTCTCGCTTGCGTTCAGTATGACGATCAGTTGGTGTGTGATCGACAAGCTGTTGGAGAGACTTGGAGCATATCAGTTTCAGGATGTTGCGATGGCGTTTTGTATGCTGGTTCTCGCATACATCATTACATTTCTGACCTTTGACCAAAGTCAGAATATCGTTCTCCGGACACGGAGAGATGAGATCAGACGGTCAGTCCGATTCAATCTGATCCTGTTTGTCATCAATATAGCGGGTCTGGCATTGACGAAGGCAGCCATCCTGAGTTCACGGTATTTTCTGGTGATGACTCCTGTTCTGAATATTCTGATGATGACGGCAGGGCAGGAATTACTGAAAAATTTCCTGAAAAAGGAAAAGCGAGCCTCCAAAATGCAGAGTTTGGTCGGTATTGTGACGACACGTGATCAAGCCCGTGAGATGGTGAAGGAGCTGAGCCGTGACTGGACGAAGAACATCACGGGCGTGGCTCTTCTGGAAATTGCCTCAAGCGATGTGAACGGTCAGGTCGAAGGCGTTGAGCTGAAGGCAAACTACAACAACTTCATGGACTGGATCCGACAGGCGGCCTTGGACGAGGTCTATGTAAATATCCCGATGGACAGCGGCGATTCCTTTATCCCCTATCTCGAGGAGATGGAAAGCATGGGTCTGACGGTACATTTCCGTCTTCCGCTGCTGGACCGCATTGAGGAGAAGTGCTGTAATGAGACCGGCTCGGCACGCCTGAGCAGAGAACTGAGCCGCTGTGCGGGCGGCAATGTTGTCACCATCGGCACGGTGGAGCTTAGTCTCCGAGATCAGGTTCTCAAGCGCACGCTGGATATCATCGGCAGTCTGGTGGGCTGCGTCCTCAGCATCCCCATCATTGCGATCGTTGCGATCCCGCTGAAGCTTGAAAGCCCGGGTCCGCTGGTGTTCAAACAGCGTCGTGTCGGCCGCAATGGTCGGATCTTCTATATCCATAAGCTCCGCAGCATGTACATCGATGCCGAGGAACGGAAGAAAGAGCTGATGGCACAGAACGAGATGAACGGTCTGATGTTCAAGATGCAGGATGACCCCCGCATCACCAAGGTGGGCAAATTCATTCGCAAGACCAGCATCGATGAGCTGCCCCAGTTCTTTGATGTTCTGCGTGGCGACATGAGTCTGGTCGGGACTCGTCCGCCGACGCTGGATGAATATAAGCAGTATGAAAGCCATCATAAACGCCGCCTGTCTATGAAGCCTGGCATCACGGGTCTGTGGCAGGTCAGCGGACGCAGCAACATCGAGGACTTTGAGGATGTTGTCCGGCTGGATGTCGAGTATATCGACAACTGGACGATCTGGTCGGATATCAAGATCCTCTTCAAGACGGTTTGGGTCGTCTTTGCGGGTCGCGGTGCAAAGTAAGCTGCTTCGAAAAGCTAAAAATCAAGTAAAACAGTCTGGATCCTGTGCAGTACGGGATTCAGGCTATTTTTGCGTTCAGCCGGAAAAATGGACCTGATTTCCGTCGGGAATTCATTGCATGGATTCATCGGATATGCTATACTAGTTGCATTGTTGTGAAAGTTTCGGAAATAGGGAGAGGACAACGAAAATGAAAAAAGGATTTGACAACGACAAATACCTTAAAATGCAGTCGGAGCATATCCGAGAACGGATTGCGCAGTTCGACAACAAGCTCTACCTCGAGTTTGGCGGTAAGCTGTTCGATGATTATCATGCTTCCCGTGTGCTGCCGGGTTTCCAGCCAGACTCCAAGCTGCAGATGCTGCTTCAACTGAAGGATCAGGCAGAGATCGTGATTGCGATCAGTGCGGAGGATATTGTCAGCAACAAGGTGCGCGGTGACTTCGGCATTACCTATGATCTCGATGTGCTTCGCCTCATTGACGCATTTCAGGGTATGGGCTTGTTTGTTGGCAGTGTTTGTCTGACGATGTACACCGCACAGCCCGAGGTCGAAGCGTTTGAGAAGAAGCTGAATGGTCTCGGCATCCGCACCTTCCGACACTACAGGATCGCAGGATATCCCAACGATGTAGCGAAGATCGTCAGCGATGAGGGCTACGGCAAGAACGATTACATTGAGACGCAGCGTCCTCTGGTCGTCATTACTGCGCCCGGTCCGGGCAGCGGAAAGATGGCGACCTGCCTTTCCCAGCTGTATCATGAGTATAAGCGTGGCGTGAAGGCGGGCTACGCAAAATTTGAGACCTTCCCGATCTGGAATCTTCCCCTCAAGCATCCGGTCAACCTTGCGTATGAGGCGGCAACGGCTGACCTGAATGATGTCAATATGATCGACCCGTTCCATCTGGAGGCTTACGGCAAGACGACCGTTAACTACAACCGCGATATTGAGATTTTTCCGGTCGTCAACGCAATGTTTGAGTTGATCGCAGGCAAAAGCCCCTATCGTTCGCCCACGGATATGGGTGTGAATATGGCAGGCAACTGCATCGTTGATGACGAGGTCTGCTGCGAGGCTTCCCGCAACGAGATCGTCCGCCGCTACTTCAAAGCTCTGTGCGACCAGAAGGTCGGTGTCGAAAAGAGCGGCGAGCTGTTCAAGCTCAAGCTCCTGTTGAATCAGGCTGGACTGACGATCGGTTCCCGACCGGTCGAACAGAAGGCGCATGAGCTTTCGGAAAAAACGGGCGGACTGCCTGCGGCAGCTATCGAGCTGCCCGATGGCACGGTCGTTACGGGCAAAACCGGTCCGCTGCTGGGGGCGGCGGCTTCAGCTCTGTTGAACGCCCTCAAGCGGCTGGCAAAGATCGATCAGGAGACCGACCTTGTCTCTTCCCGTGCGATCGAGCCGATCCAGACCCTGAAGACCAATTATCTCGGCAGCAAGAATCCCCGTCTGCATACCGATGAGATCCTCATCGCCCTGTCCGGCTCAGCCTCGGAAAATGAGATAGCTGCCACTGCACTTCATCAGCTCTCCAAGCTTAAGGGCTGTGATATCCATTCGACTGTTATCCTGTCCAGTGTGGATACCGATACCCTCAAGCGTCTGGGAATGTACCTGACCTGTGAACCTGCCTACGAAGAGGAAGACCGTAAGTACCATAAGAAATAAGCTTTTCTAAAACATGAAAACCGCACCTGCATCGGGTAACACCGAAATGCAAGTGCGGTTTGCTTTTTGGAATGATTCAGGAATTACCAAGCAAAGGCGACGGAATCCTGACTTTTGGTCTTGGGCTGGAGACCCAGACGGCTCTCGATGAAGTTGACTGCCATTTCAGGCCACTGTGCGATCTGGGTGTACGCATCGACATAGTTCTTCGTGCCCGTGCCGAGACCGACGCCGTGGACGGCATCCGGAGCAAGATAGAAGCTGAAATCGGAGAAGGTCTGTGCGGCGGTGGGAATTGCACCGATGACAGAGGTTGCCAGAGGGTCTTTCTGACCGACAACGCCGAACACAGAGGGGAGGTTGGGGTTTGCGGAGAAGTCCAGACCGGAGATGAACATGCCGTAGACCGGGATGGCGATGCTCAGGTCAGCACTTTCTGCATCCACAGCGTCGCAGACGTAATCCGGATAAACGGTGTCGGGGGTAACATGGCCGTACTGGTTGGCAGCGGCCTGCATGATGTTCATTCCGCCGGCAGAGAAGCCGACGGCAATCATGGTCTCGGTGTTGCCGATGTCCTTTTCCTCGGCATTGTGGCGGATGTAACGGATAGCACGACCAAGGTCGAGCCACTGGTCAACAGCAGCATACGGGTTGACGCGACGCTGCAGGACGAAGGCGTTGTAGCCCTTCTTGTTGAAGTATTCCGCAACGGGATAACCCTCGACAACGTTGTTACGGTGGGTGCTGCCGCCGCCTGCAATGACGATGACATTGCCCTTGACCTTGCTCTGGTTCTTGATGAGATAGGGGTTCAGGAAGGGACGGAAGCCCTCGTTATCGTAGCTGATCTCCCAGCCCTCGGTCGGCAGCGGGTCTTCGACGGCCATGTTTTCGCCCCAGATCTCCCAGACGGTGCTCTTGGGGTCTTTGACGACCTGCCACAGAGATTGACGTGCCTTCGTCAGGGAAACGCACATATCATAATGAGAAGCGTTGATGCCGGGAGCGACTGCACCGTCGACCTTCTCATACTGTGCGCGGGACAGTTTGTGGAACAGGACATAGAACTGGTCGAAATCGCCCTTGTAGGCGGCAGGGTAGAAGGCGACATCGCGGGAGAGTTTCAGCTCATCGGCAACCATTGCCTGTACTTCTTCGTCGGTGTGGATAGCGTCGTTTTCAGTCTCGTCCTCTGCTGCCAGAGATGCGGGTGCAGCGTAGGCCGCCACGCCTGCACTGACTGCGGTAGCTGTGGACAACTTCATAAAGTCTCTTCTGTTCATACCGGTATTTTCTCCTTTTCTTTTGGCCTGCTTTGCAGGGCTGACGTTGTTGCAAAGATACTACTTTAAAATCAACTTGTAAATAGATTTTTGATATTTTTGACAATGCTAATATACTAGCATACCGGAACTTGTGCAAAATCACAACAAAAAGCACGTCAACTCGTAAATGAGAAGACGTGCTTTTAAAATAAATCAGATTTTATATGGATGTAGATCAGGACTTGCTGGCACCGAACATCGTGGGAACATTGTCACGCAGCCAGACAACAGAGCTGTAGATGGTGCTGATGTTGTTGATGACCGAGGTAATAGAAGAGAAGACACGAGCGACATAGTTGAAGGTCGTGCCGACGTTCTTCAGATAAGACAGCCAGGAGGGATCTGCGCCGCCAACCAGATACGTCATCTCTTCCTCGTCGATCGCTGCATAACCTGCGGGCATTTTGATCTCATAATTCGTCATGGTACATTTCCTTTCTTTATAACCTTAATTTGCGGACAAAGCTAACACCAGAATGGAGATGCCGGCTGCTACGCCAACCACCGACCATGCAATGATCTTGTCCTCGGTGGTATAGGTAACAGAAGAAACCTCCAGCTTGGGTTCGGCTTTTGTGGCTGCCTGAATCTGTTTTGCGGTGGGATCTGCACGCCAGTGCGCATAAATCGTTGTATCTCCAGCGAAGTTGTACAGGCGTGTGATCTTCTTTCCACCCACCTGATCGTCGTACCACCCCTCAAAAGAATAGCCGTCCAGCGTAGGCGTGGGAAGTTCCCCAAGATAATAATAACCATTGCCAAGCTTCGTGGCGTAAACCATAAGGGTATCGCAGAGACCGCCCTCCGTTTCCAGATACACACCATAAGAATGTGCACCTGCTGCAAAAGCTGCCGGAGTAAGACCGCAGACCAATGCCAACGTGATGATACAGAGCGTCAGCCTTTTCAGGAGCTGCTTCACGCAACACACCTCCCTTTCCCAGCAATGATGCGGAACACCACTGCTTCTACACATATTATTATCCCCGCGCACGGACTTGTCAAGGGCTGAATTGAAAAGAACAAGGAAAAAATTTGTCGGAGCGACTAAATTTCGACGTATCAGGCTTTGCCCTCAGTGGCAAAGAAGTCATTTACCAGCTTGACGACCGTACCGGAAAGCAGCAGCAGCGCAATGAGGTTCGGGATGCTCATCAGACCGTTGAACGTATCGGCGATGTCCCACAGAAGACCGAGATCGACCGTTGCACCCAGAATGGCGACAAAAGAGTAGATCACAAGGAAGGGACGGACGATCTTATCCGTCCGGAACAGGAATTCGATACAGCGGGAGCCGTACAGACCCCAGCCGATGATGGTCGAGAACGCAAAGCAGCAAAGTGCCACTGCCGTGAAGATGGACGACCAGCCGCCATAGGTGGAGGTGAAACCGGCAATGGTCAGCTCTGCGCCTGCCGCGCTGCCGTAGCTGACAGGGATGCCGCTGCACAGGATGACCATTGCCGTCAGGGTGCAGATCACGATGGTATCCGCAAAGACCTCGAAGATGCCGAACATGCCCTGCTTGACCGGTTTTTTGGTGTCAGCGCAGGCGTGTGCGATCGAACCGGTGCCAAGACCTGCCTCGTTGGAGAAGATACCGCGGGAAACGCCCTTCTTCATGCTCAGGAAAACGCTGCCGACCGCGCCGCCGGTGAATGCCTTCGGATCAAATGCGCCCGCCACGATAGAGGACAGGACAGCCGGAAAACGCTGGATGTTCAGGATAACGACACCCAGAGCCAGCACGACATAGAACAATGCCATGAAGGGAACGAGCTTTTCGGTGACACTGCCAATGCGCTTGATCCCGCCCAGCAGCACCATTGCGACCAGCATCGCAACAACAATGCCGATGATGAGGTTCAGGGTCGGAAGGAAAGAGTTTGCCGAATCCGTATAAGACAGAACGGCGGAGTCGATAGCGGTGACGATGGTGTTCACCTGCGTTGCGTTGCCGGTACCAAACACCGTCAGCACGCCGAACAGGGAATAGAGCATAGCCAGCCACTGCCAGTTCGAGCCGAGACCGTTTTTCATATAGTACATCGGGCCGCCGACCAGTTCGCCGTTTTTGTTCCGTTCCCGGAAATGAACAGCCAGCGTGACCTCGGCAAACTTAGTACACATGCCCAGCAGAGCTGAGCACCACATCCAGAACACAGCACCCGGACCGCCGATGGCGATCGCGCCCGCAACGCCTGCGATGTTGCCCGTACCGACCGTTGCGGCAAGA
The DNA here is from genome assembly GCA_963615155.1 of Bacteroides uniformis. Taxonomy (GTDB): domain Bacteria; phylum Bacillota; class Clostridia; order Oscillospirales; family Ruminococcaceae; genus Faecalibacterium. The sequence goes on from CAVEGP010000057.1 coordinate 13,818, forward strand.
GCCGTGCAGACTGCCTGAAACGGAGTCATTGCGCCGTCGGAGGCGTCCTTCTTGCGGAACATGCGTCCGATCGTGGTTTTGATGGCATAGGGGAATTTGCGGATCTGCAAAAAACGCGTCCGCACACTGAGGAGCAGACCGACGCCGATGATGCAGACCATCGCGGGAATGCCCCAGATAAAGTTGTTGACGGCTTGATTGACCGTCGTGATTGTTTCGAGCATATACATCCTCACTTTATAAAAATAACAAAAAATAGTGTATCGTATTTTCTGCCCGCTGTCAATTTGATTTCAAGATGAAACCTGTATGTTTCGACTGAAAGTTTCTTAAAATGATTTCATGTCTGAGGGAGAGGCTCCTGGTCGGATTTTGTCCGCTTTTCCCCTACACAATGTCATGAGATTGTGCTATGATAGGGCTGAAAAAATCGGTTTGAAAATACCAACCGTAAAAA
>CAVEGP010000058.1:0-14187 GCA_963615155.1 Bacteroides uniformis
GTCCCACTGCTTCCGGAAAAACAGCTCTTGGCGTTGCGCTGGCGAAGCAGTTCAATGGGGAGATCATCAGCGCGGATTCCATGCAGATCTATCAGGGTCTTGACGTAGGCACAGCAAAAGTGACTCCGGAAGAGACACAGGGTGTGCCGCACCATGGCATAGACCTTTTTCCGCCGGATAAAGTGTTCAGTGTGGCGGATTTCACCGCATTAGCAGGGCGGCTCGAGCAGGAGATCTCCACCCGAGGTCATCTTCCGATCCTCGTGGGCGGCACCGGATTGTACGTCCGTAGCTTTCTGCATGGGGTCAGGTTTGCCGAGGAAAAAACGCCTGCCGGACTGCGGGAGCAGTTGGCAACCGAGCTTGCGGAAAAGGGTGGTGCGGCCATGTACGCCGAGCTGGAACGAGTCGATCCGGAGGCTGCTTTGCTCATCCACCCGAACAATCAGGTGCGGGTGCTCCGTGCGCTGGAGCATTATCGTGCCACCGGAAGAAAGCTCAGCGACCAGAAGGCTGATTCGCTCCCGCCGGAAAAGCCCTATCACAGCTTGATTCTGGGGCTGGATTTCCCAGAGCGTGCCGAGCTTTACCGCCGCATCGACCTTCGGGTGGACAGGATGATGGAGACAGGGCTTCTGGTTGAAGCTGAGTATGTTTACCGGAATCGTGACCACTTCAAAACGGCGGCGCAGGCCATCGGCTACAAAGAGCTTTTTCCGTACTTCGAGCAGAACGCAGAGCTTACGCTCTGTGTGGATAAGCTCAAGCAGGCGTCCCGCAACTATGCCAAACGCCAGTTGACGTGGTTTCGGCATATGGATGGCGTGGTCTGGCTGGATGCTTCCGCACCGGATACCGTTGCACGTGCCTGTGCGGTCACGCAGGAATTTTTAACGAAGGGATGATGTCGCATGAGAGAATCGACTCAGAAGGAACAGGGGAGCACCCATGTGCTGACGACCGTTGCCGGCGTTGTACTGGTGTTTCTTCTGCTGACAGGATGTTATGTGGCCTATCAGGCGTTTCATGTCCTTTTTCCTCCGAACACCTATGAGACAGCCCTTCTCGCAACGGTTTCCGACACCGTAAATGCCGAAGGTGTTCTGCTTTTTGAGGAAAGTTATGTCTCCGGAAGCGGGACGCTGGGGTATCTTGTTGAGGACGGTGAACGTGTCTCGGCAGGAACGGCGGTAGCGGAGGTGTACAGCGACGCAACGCAGGCAACGCTCCGTCAGCAGTTGACCCAGCTCAAGGAACAGATCGACCTGCTCCAGCGTTCGCAGAACACATCGGCAACGCAGTTGGAATCCTTAAAAAAAGAACGTTCCTCTGCTATCTATGACATGATGGATGCCCTCGATCAGGGCGAATACGATGAAACGTCCAGCGGACGGGAATCCTATCTGCTGGCACAGAATAAGCTCTGGGTCATCACGGGTGAGGTCTCCGATTTCTCGGATCAGATCGCAGCTCTCACCCAGCAGGCAGCCAGCGTGCAGGCTCAGCTTGGCACGCCGACGCAGATCACCGCATCCCAGACAGGCTATTTCATCCGGAGCAACAGCTCGGGTCGATTGAATGCCAGCGCGGAGGATATTCTGGCTCTGGGCGTGTCCGAGCTGAAAGCTTATGTCGAATCCAACCCGCAGATTTCGCTGGATAACTGCGCGGGCAAGATCGTTTCAGGCTTCACATGGCATTATGTGGGTGTTTGCTCCGCTAAGGAGGGAGAAAAGCTTCTCGGTCAGGATGGAAAGCCTCTGAAAAAATCGGTGCAGATCCGTTTTCCGGGTCAGGTCGAAAACGCGCTCAAGGCTAAAGTGGATGAAGTTACTGTCGATGAGGAGAGCGGGCTGGCGAGGTTCGTCATCTCCTGTGAGGTCATCAACGGCGACGTTCTACGCCTCAATCAGACCAATGCCCAGATCATCGTGGGCGAAAGTACAGGACTGCTCGTTCCGGAAAGCTCCATTCATTATCTGAAAGAGGATGGAACAGAAGCCGAGGAAAAGGGAGAAAACTACATCCCAGGCGTCTATGTCAAATACGGCAATCTGGCACGCTTCTGCAAGATCGACCCGGTTGATGACGATCACCCCCTCATCACAGAGGGTGAATATGTTCTCGTTTTGCCCAGTGGAACGGCTGATTCGGTGAGCCAAGTCCGGCTTTATGATGAAATTATTGTGTCCGGACAAAATTTGTATGATGGAAAGCTTTTGTAGTTATTGACATCCGGCGCAAAAAATCCGATAATAGATAAAGCTATTGCAACTCTTTTTGCAGAGGTTGCCAGACAGCATCACGTTGTCCGAATGAAAGGAGCAAAAACTTATGTCTTTTGTGGATAGTCTGAAAAAAGGTCTCTTCGGAACTGAGGATGATTATGATGACCAGTACATCGACGACGGTCCTCAGATGGTGAATAACAACAACGGCATCGGTATGGATGACCCTGAGGAGGATGTGGACGAAAGCGCATCCAAAAAGAACAAGGTGGTCAATATCCATGCGACGACTCAGCTCAAGGTCGTTCTGGTCAAGCCGGAGCGGTTTGAGGACGCCAGCACCATCGCCGACCATCTGAACAATAAGCGCACGGTCGTGCTGAACCTTGAGTCCACCAACAAGGAAGTATCCCGCCGTCTGGTCGATTTCCTGTCCGGCGTCGCGTACGCCAACAACGGTCAGATCAAGCGTGTTGCCAACAGCACCTTTATCATCACGCCCTACAACGTCGATATCATGGGCGACCTGCTGGACGAGCTGGAAAACAATGGCGCGTTCTATTGATCCGGAAATTTCGTCCAAGGCGGCGCGCGGCTTTGTCCCCGCCCGCAACGATGAAGAACGGTATCTTATGCGGCATATCGAGGATCTGGTGCGTATCTCCCGATCTCGGGGCATTGCACGTTATTCCAGTTTTTTGAGTGACCGTGAACGGGATCTGGCACGTGCCGCTCTCAACCTCTCCGGTGCGGAAGAATTCCGCTTTGACGGCGGTTGGTCGGGCGCGGAGCGCAAGCTGCTTTGTCTTGAACCGACAGGCTGCGATCCATTCAGTCCGCTGGTCTGTGTGCGGCTGTGCTGTCGGCTTCCGTCCGGCGCAGATGCCCCCAACCATCGGGACTACCTTGGCAGTCTGATGGGGCTGGAGCTTAAGCGGGAGGCACTGGGCGATATCGTCCTGCCTGCTGACCAGCCGGGCACAGCCTATGTCTTTGCGCTGGAAACTGCCGCAGAGCTGATCTGTCAGGAGCTTCGTCAGGTGGGACATACCGACCTGACGGCGGAGCTTCAGCCGCTCGATGCGCTGCCGGAGTTTCCGCTGGGCGAACGGGAGATACGGACGGCGACGGTGTCATCGCTTCGGCTGGACGCTGTGCTGGCGGCGATGCTTCGGTGTAGCCGCGGCATGGCAGCCGACCTTATCACAGCGGGTCGGGTCGAGATCAATCACCTGTCCGAAGACCGTGTCCATGCGCTGGTCTATGCGGGCGATGTCTTCACCGTGCGGGGAAAGGGCAGATTCCGCCTAACCGCACTGTCGGGAAAAAGCAAAAAAGACCGAGATATCATCGAATTTTTTCAATATTGAATTTTGGATAAAAATGGAGGATACAATTATGCTGACCCCGCAGGATGTGCGCTCTGCGCAATTTGAAAAAACCCTCCGTGGCTATCGCACGGAAGACGTCGATCGCTTTTTGGACAAGGTCGAGGAGCAGCTGCTGCTCAATGAAAAGGATGCCGAGGCTCTGCGCAAGCAGATCGCGGATCTGACGGCTGAAAACGAGCGCCTCCACAAGGAGATGGCGAGCTACGAAGCAGACGGCGATATGCTCAAGAGTGCGCTGATCAATGCGCAGCGGATGGGGGAGAATGTCATCCGTGAAGCAAACCAGAAGTCGGAGGAGATCCTCCACCGCGCCAATCTCCGTGGCGATGATATCATCCGTGACGCAAACGAACTGCTGCAGAAGGCAAGCGACCGTGCGGATGAGATCATCAACGAGGCGACCGAGAAAAAGCTGGCAGAGGAGCGTGAATATGAGCGTATCCGTCTGGAAGTCACCCGCTTTAAGTCGGATGTGCTCAACCTTTATCGCAGCCATGTTGAGTCCCTCAGCCGTCTGCCGGAGTACCAGAAGAATGAGCCTGTTGTCGAGCAGCCTGCGGAAGAAAGTGAAGACGAGTCTGCCGAGCAGGTCGCTGCGGAGCTGACCGAGGAGCTGGACGATGCGGCACCCGCTTCCGATGCTGCCGAAGAGAGCGACGCGGACGACGCAAAGAATGCGGGTGAGGATTTCTGGTCGAAGGATGAGAGCCAGCTCAAGATCGATCCGCCGCCGCAGCCTACAGATGCTTCCACTGCGCCGGACTACACCGCTTTTCAGGGCGTGAAGTTCAGCGAATAAAATAAAAATATCCAAGCAACCAAGGAAAATTAGAGGAGTGTGTAACCATTGGCTAAGAATAAGTCTCAGTATGACAGTACCCTGAATCTGCCGAAGACCCTGTTTGAGATGCGTGCCGGTCTGCCCCAAAAAGAGCCCGTCATGCTGAAGGATTGGGACGATAACGACCTGTACAACAATCTGATGAAGCATAATGAGGGAAAACCTCAGTTCATCCTGCATGATGGTCCTCCGTATGCAAACGGCAATATCCACATGGGTACTGCGCTGAACAAGATTATCAAGGATATTATCATCCGCGAGAAGAATATGGAGGGCTTTCAGGCTCCCTATGTTCCCGGTTTTGATACGCATGGTCTGCCCATCGAGCTGAAGGCTCTGTCCTCCGTCGGTGAGAAGAAAAAAGAAATCTCCAAACTCGAGCTGCGTCAGATCTGCGAAAAGTTTGCGACCGAGCACATCGACATCATGAGCGACCAGTTCAAGCGTCTGGGCGTTATTGGTGATTTCGAGCATCCTTATCTGACCCTCAAGCCCGAGTTTGAGGCTCGCCAGATCGAGATTTTCGGCGAAATGGCGAAGAAGGGATACATCTACAAGGGTCTGAAGCCGGTTTATTGGTGTCCGGACTGCCGCACCGCTCTGGCTGAGGCTGAGATCGAGTACGGCGAGGACGAGTGCGATTCCATCTTTGTTCGCTTCCATGTCTCGCAGGATCCCAATGGCGTGCTGGCTAAGTACGGCATTCCGATGGACAAGACCTACTTCGTCATCTGGACGACCACTACGTGGACTCTGCCTGCCAACGAAGCGATCTGCCTGAACGGTCAGTTTGAGTATTCCTTCGTCAAGATCGGCGAGGAGTACCACATCATGGCGACGGAGCTTGTCAAGAATGTCATGGAAGCCTGCCACGTCGAAAACTATGAGATCGTCGGTGAGCCGGTCAGCGGCGCAGAGTTCGAGCTGATGCGTTATAACCATGTTTACTTGCCCAAGGAGGGCACGGTCATTCTGGGCGACCATGTCACCCTCGAGAGCGGCTCTGGCTGTGTCCACACCGCTGGCGGTCATGGCGTGGATGACTTCAACGTCTGCCAGAAGTATCCGCAGGTTCCCATCACTGTTCCTGTGGACGATGGCGGTTATCTGACTGACCTTGCCGGCAAGTACGCAGGTCAGCGTGTCTGGGCAGCCAACAAGACCATTCTGGCGGATCTGACCGCTTCCGGTGCTGTTATGGGTCAGCTCCACATCAAGCATCAGTATCCGCACTGCTGGCGTTGCCACAACCCCATTATTTTCCGCGCGACCGAGCAGTGGTTCTGCTCCATCGCCAAATTCCGTGAGGATGTCTACAAGGCAATCGACACGGTCACGTGGATGCCCGATTGGGGTCATGACCGTATGAAGGGCATGGTTCGTGACCGCAACGACTGGTGCATCAGCCGTCAACGCACTTGGGGCGTTCCCATTCCGGCTTTCTACTGCAAGAAGTGTGGCAAGTACCACATCACAGACACTACCATCAAGGCTGTCAGCGATCTGTTCCGCAAGGAAGGTTCTGACGCATGGTATAAGTACGACGCAGAGCAGATCATTCCGGCTGGAGAGGTCTGCGAGAGCTGCGGCGCATCCGAGTGGACCAAGGATACCGATATCATGGATGTCTGGTTCGATTCCGGTTCTACCCATGCCGCTGTTCTGGAAGAGCGTCCGGAGCTGCGTTTCCCCGCAGATATGTATATGGAAGGCGGCGACCAGTTCCGCGGCTGGTTCCAGTCCAGCCTGCTGACCAGCGTTGCAAGCAAAGGCTGCGCTCCGTACAAGTCCGTCCTGTGCCATGGCTGGGTCGTTGATGAGCAGGGCAAGCAGATGCACAAGAGTGCGGGCAACGGCGTTGAGCCGAGCGAAATCATCAAGGACTACGGTGCGGATATCATCCGCCTGTGGGTCGCTTCCTCCGATTATACGGTTGACGTCCGTGCCGGCAAAAACATTTTCAAGCAGTTGAGCGAGGCTTACCGCAAGATCCGCAATACCGCTCGCTTTATTCTCGGCAATCTCGACGGATTTGACCCGAACACCGATTGCGTCACGGACGACCAGCTGCAGGATATCGACCGCTGGGCACTGGCTGCTCTGGACGACCTGATGGTCGCTGCAAACGCAGGCTATGCGGTGTATGACTTCAACAAGGTCTACCATGCGGTTTATAACTTCTGCGTCGTCGCAATGTCCAATTTCTATCTGGATGTCACCAAGGATCGTCTGTACTGCACCAACGGCGTCGCACGCCGTGCGGCTCAGACCACCATGTACAAGATCCTCGTCGCTCTGGATAAGATTATTGCCCCGATCCTCTGCTTTACCAGTCAGGAGATCTGGGACTTCCTGCCCAAGATGGACGGCATGAACAAGTATGTCGTCTTTGAGGATATGCCTAAGGCAGGTCAGTATGTCGCGGATGAGGTATTCAAGGCGAAGTGGACACAGTTGATCGCCGTCCGTGACGAGGTCAAGAAGGTCCTCGAGCAGGCTCGCGCAGAAAAGGTCATCGGTGCTTCTCTGGAGGCTTCCGTCACGCTGTATTGCACGGATGCCGTCTATGATCTGCTGAACAGCATCCCGATGGATGAGCTGGCAGATCTGATGATCGTCTCCCATGTCGAGCTGGTCAAGGGCGAGGGCGGCTCTACATCCGCTGTCGAGGGTCTGGGCGTTGCTGCCGCACACGCTACCGGCGACAAATGCGAACGTTGCTGGAAGTACTCCGCAGACATTGGCACGCACGCTGCGCATCCCACGCTCTGCGCACGCTGCGCCAGCGTTGTGGAAGCATAACCGAACGGTCTCAGATGATCGCATAAACTAAAAAGGCGTCTGCAATTCTTGGATCCTCGTTGAAAAGTGTTGCAGATGCTTTTGTTTATGTCGGGCTTAACAGGAGAAAACTATGGCGTTTGTCATCATCAATCTGGTCTGCGTCGCTGTGCTGGTTGGCATCGACCAGTTTATCAAGCTTTGGGCGGTCAATACGCTTGCGCCTGTCGGAGCGATGCCCTTCATCCCGCATTTGGTGGAGCTGCGCTTCGTCCTGAATCAAGGGATGGCGTTCAGCCTGCTCAGCGGCAAGCAGCTGTTTCTGATCCTCGCCACCAGTGCCGCATTGATCCTTGTTGCGTATGGGCTGTTTTTTCGCAGCAGGGGCAAGCTTTTGCAGCAGATCGCATTCATCCTCGTGCTGGGCGGCGGGATCGGCAATCTGATCGACCGTGTGCTGAACGGCGAGGTCGTGGATTACATCAACCTGCTGTTTATGAACTTTGCGGTCTTCAACTTCGCGGATATCTGCGTTTGTGTGGGCGTCGCTCTGTGGGTGCTTGTCATCTTCCTTGAAGAACTGCACGGCGGCGAGACTGCAACCAAGGAGCGGTAACGGATGGAACAGCGTGAATTTATTGTTGAAGCGGAAGCGGCGGGGGAGCGCATCGACCGATTTCTCAGTGGGGAGGACACAGGACTTTCCCGCAGTGCGTTGCAAAACCTTGTGGCGGACGGTCATGTACTCTGCAATGGCAGGGTGGTCGCAAAGAGCCTGAAGCTCAAGTCCGGTGACACCATCCTGCTGGAGATTCCGGACGCAAAGCCCATCGAGGCGGTCCCGCAGGATATCCCGCTGGATATCGTCTATGAGGACGAACATCTTTTGGTCGTCAACAAGCCAAAGGGGATGGTCGTTCATCCCGCACTGGGCAATCCGGACGGAACGCTCGTCAACGCATTGCTCTGGCACTGCAAAGGCAGTCTGTCCGGCATCGGCGGCGAGATTCGCCCCGGCATCGTTCACCGGATCGACAAGGATACCAGCGGTCTGCTGGTGGTCGCAAAGGACGATGCGACGCATATCGGGCTGTCTCAGCAGATGGCAGTCCACAGCGTCGAGCGTGCCTACAACACCATCGTCTATGGCGGGTTTGCTCAGGATGAGGGCTTTGTGGAGAGCAATCTCGGTCGCTCCAAGACTGACCGGAAAAAGATGGCGGTTTACCCGTCTTCCGAACCCCATACCAAGTATGCCTACACAGGCTATCAAGTGTTGGAACGTCTGGGTGGATTCACGATGCTGGAATGCCGGTTGAAGACAGGGCGCACCCATCAGATCCGAGTCCATATGGCGTCCATCCATCATCCTGTGGCAGGAGATCCTGTGTATGGACCGCGCGACTGCATCACCGCCCTGCATGGACAATGTCTCCACGCCAAGACGCTGGGCTTTGTTCATCCAGTCACGGGAGAAAATCTGCGGTTTGACTCTGAGCTTCCGGATTATTTTACGCACTTTCTTGCAACGCTCCGAAGGGGGAAATCATGAAAATGACATTGGAATCGACCCTTGTGCTCTGCGATCTGGACAATCTGCTCCTGAATGGGGAGAATAATATCCCCCAGGTGCTTCGGGATGTGCTTCAACTGTTCAGCAGTCGGGGCGGAAAGCTGACTGTTTTTTCCCAGCGGTCGCCCCGTGCCGTCCGGACGATCCTTGGCGGAGTCCGTCTGAGCGCATCTGCACTGGTCTGCGGCGGCACACTGGCATACAGCTTTTCAGAGGGCAGCGGTCAGCAGCTATGCAGCTTTGCCGGACAGGAGGATTCTGTCCTGAAAAATCTGCCCTCCGCCGTAGGTCTTGGCATTGCGTTACAGATGGCTGACGGCTCGACGCGGGTGCTCCGGATGAGCGAGTCGCTCGAGCAGCACCTCCGGCAGGAGTTCACGCCCTTCGTCCTCAGCAATGCGGCAGATGTCAGGGGCGAGGAGGTTCTGCGCATTTTGCTCTACCAGGATAAAAAGCAGATGCCGCTGATTTCTTTGCTCGATAAGACACTGGGGGATGCAGCCGCTCTGCTTCATTCGGAACGAATCGCACCGGATGTGCTGGTGCTCACGCCCAGTCTCGTTTCCGGTTCCGCCATGACGGGCGCGGTCTGTGTTCCGTCCGGCTGGACGGAGCAGGAGCTGACCGTTGTTGCAGACTGTGCACAGATGCTCGATCTCATGAAGCTGGCTGGTCACAGCGTTGTACCGGCAGATGCGTCGGCTGAACTGCGCCTTGCCGCAGGGGAGGTCACTCTGACCGACCACGACAACGGTGCTGCCGCTGAGGTGCTTTACCGCTTTGTCCGCAGTGCTGAAAAGACGGAGTAAAATTTGTGTAAATCCTCCTGCATTTATGATGCAGGGGGCTTTCTTTTTGGATAAGATATGGTACAATAATAAAAACGTCGGCGATCTTGTATGAATGAACGGGAAAAGGGGATTCTGTATGAAAGAGGAAAGCATTTTCATCAATCGTGAGCTGAGCTGGCTGGACTTCAACCGTCGGGTTCTCGTGCTGGGAAAAGACAAGAATGTTCCGCTGGCGGAGCAGGTCAGATTCCTTGCCATTTATGGCTCGAATCTGGACGAGTTTTTTATGGTCCGCGTCGGATCGCTTCAGGAGCGTGCCAATCTGATGCGTGGCAAAAAGGAAAAACGCGAAAACAAGACCAATATGACCGCTGAAGAGCAGTTGAACGTCATTATGCCTAAAACGGCACAATTGCAGGAGGATTGCGACAAATATTACGCCAAGGCTCTCGAAAATCTGGCAGCATGCGGATATAAAAAGGTCGATTTCGGCGACCTCAACCGAGAAGATGAGCGGTTCTGGAAGAAATATTTCCAGAATGAGCTGTTCCCGATCCTCAGTCCGCAGATCGTCGATAACCGCCACCCGTTCCCGTTTCTCCGCAACAAGGAGATCTATCTGGGCGTTCTCCTGAAAGAGAAGCATATGAATGAGCCGAGCTTCGGCATTGTACCGATCTCCAGCCAGATGGAACGGATGCACCTTGTTAAAAAGGACGGTCAGACGCAGTTTGCTCTTGTTGAGGAGTTGGTGATGCACTTTGCGCCGCTGATCTTCGGCAAGGATTCGATCCAGGAACAGTGCGTGTTCCGTGTGACCCGAAACGCCGATATCGACGTGAAAGAGGGAATGATGGATCACGATATCGACTATCGTGAGATCATGACCGACCTGCTTAAGCGTCGCCGGAAGCTTGCAGCCGTCCGCTTGCAGATCACTCCGACTGCGCCGCCGGAGGTCACTCGACTGCTTTGCGAAAAACTGGAGCTTAGCCATAAGAGGGTCTTTGAGCAGAAAAGTCCCCTCGACCTCAGCTTCTTCTATAAGCTGACCGGGAAGATGGAAGCCGATAACCATCCGGAGCTGTTTTACGAGCCGGCACGCCCGATGCTTCCGCCGCCAGATTATGATCTTGCTGAGGAGGTGCAGAAGCATGACGTTCTCCTCAGTTATCCGTATCAGTCGATCCGTCCCTTTATCGCAATGCTCAAAAAGGCGGCAAACGATCCGGAGGTTATCTCGATCAAAATGACGCTCTACCGGATGGCACGGGAGTCTCAAATCGTGCAGGCACTGATCGAAGCTGCGGAAAACGGCAAGGAAGTCGTCGCGCTGGTCGAGCTTCGTGCCCGCTTCGATGAGCAAAACAACATTGACTGGTCGAAGCAGTTGGAGGAAGCAGGCTGCACCGTCATCTATGGCTTTGAGGACTATAAGGTTCATTCCAAGCTGACCCTTATCACCAAGAAGGATTCTGCCGGTTACTCTTACATCACTCAGATCGGCACGGGCAATTACAACGAAAAAACCAGTGAGCTTTACACAGATTATTCCTTCATTACGGCAGATCCGGAGATCGGTGAGGAAGCGTCCAACGTATTCCAGAACCTTGCCGTCCAGAAATTGACCGAGACGAGTGAGACCATGCTGGTTGCGCCGCTTCGGTTCAAGAGTGTTCTGATCGATGAGATGGATCGGGTTATTACGGCTGCACGCCTTGGACGTCCGGCATCGATGATCCTGAAAAACAACTCCATCAGTGACCGTGATATCATCCTGAAATTGCAGGAGGCAAGCTGTGCGGGCGTTCGGATCGATATGATCGTCCGCGGCATCTGCTGTGTCTGTGCCGGAGTGCCGGGCAAAACCGAGAACCTGCATATCCGCAGCCTTGTCGGTCGCTACCTTGAGCATGGTCGTATTTATAGTTTCAGTGACGGTCAGACCACTCGGATCTATATTGCGTCCGGCGATTTTCTGACCCGTAATACCGAGTGTCGTGTGGAAGTCGGTGTCCGCATCAAAGATCCGCTTCTTGTCCAGAAGCTGACCGATATTTTGCAGCTCCAGCTTCATGATAATGTCAACGCCCGTGAAATGCAGCCCGATGGCAGCTATCAAAGGGTGAAGCCTGCTGACGGTGAGCCGCTCGTCAATAGTCAGATGGGAATGTACGATCTGCTGAAGGACGATTGGACAGCTTACCCGGCGGAAAAACCGGAAGTACCGAAGGCGAAACCGCAGCCTGCCGCCCCGACCGTGAAGCCAGCAAAAACAACCGTTTCGAAAAAGCAGGAGAAGACTTTCCTGCGGCAGTTCTTTCGGCGTTTCGGTCATTAAATAACTTGTTCAAGCCGCCGCTTCTGCCCGAAGCCGGCGGCTTTTGTTCTGTCCGGAAAGCAGTCTGCGTATGATAGATTTAAACGTTCCGAAAAACGGAGGAACATTTATTGATGCGGACAGTACGAGCGAAATTGAGTTTTCCCCAAATATTTTCCGGCTTCGTTATATTCCTGACGGCGATTGCTGCGGCACGGTTCTTCTGCCTTTCCGTGCGGGCAGGAAAGGCTGTACCTGAAAGTTGTTCTTCGAAACAGCTCGCTCCGACGGAAACGTGGTGTTTTCCATTAGAGACGACGGCGTGGCGGATCTCCGATGCCTACGGTTGGCGGAACGACCCATTCACAGGGGAAGAGAGCTTTCATCATGGCATCGACCTTGCCTGCGCCGAAGGGACGCCGGTTCTTGCAAGTATGAACGGTGTGGTCGTTTCTGCACAGTACAGCACGACGTATGGGAATGTTCTCCGGATCTGCCATAGCGGCGGACAGGAGACGCTTTACGCACATATGCAGTATTTGTATGTCCGTACGGGTGAGATCGTACAGAGCGGTCAACTGATCGGAACGGTCGGGCAAACAGGTCGCGCAACGGGGGCGCACCTTCACATTGAACTGCATCAGCGGGGGACAACATATGATCCCTCCAAGCTTTTGAACTGAGTGCGTAGAATGAAACACCAGAACCTTCATTTCGGATCTCTGACCTTCCGCGACCCGCTCCTGCTTTGCGGGGTGCTGTATCTGCTGCTCTGGTTCGATGCCAGCGGTTTTCTTCGAATCGGGCTGTATGCGGCGATGCTTCACGAAGCGGGGCATATTCTTGTCTATGGGCTTCTCCTTCACAAAAGACCGCAGATCGATGTGACGATGACAGGCTTTTGTCTGCGCCTGAACCGAGAGGAGCTTTCCCGCGCGGAGACCTTTTGGCTTGCCGCCGCCGGGCCGGGTGCGAATCTTCTGCTGGCGGTGGTCTGGGCGTTCCGGATGAACCGGCAGGCGACGATTCGCGGAACGGCTTTTCTTGCGGCGAACCTTCTGACAGCGGCGTTCAACCTTTTGCCTGTCCCGCCGCTGGATGGATTTGAACTGTGCAAGTCCTTGCAATTCCCCCGGAAATAAGGTACAATGGAACGACATGAAAAATCAAACCCATCTGTCAAAATCCAATGGAGGAACTTGATGTTTGAACCCAAACTGAAAGAAGCACTGGGGCGGGTACAGAAGCCGGGTCGGTATACCGGCGGCGAACCGGGCAGTGTTTATAAAGAAAAAGAGAAGGTGGATGTACGCTTTGCGTTTTGCTTCCCGGATACCTACGAGGTCGGTATGTCCTTTCTGGGGGAGAAGATCCTCTATGAGCTGCTGAACTCCCACGAGAATTGGTGGTGTGAGCGCGCCTTCATGCCATGGCTGGATATGAAAGCCGAGATGGAGCGTCTGCAGCTTCCGCTCTACACGATGGAGAGCAAGGATCCGCTGACCGACTTCGATGCGGTGGGCTTTACCCTGCAATATGAGCTGTCCTATACCAACATTCTGGCGATGCTGGACCTGGCGGGCATCCCGTTCTATTCCAAGGATCGTGACGAGTCATGGCCGCTTATTGTGGCGGGCGGTCCTTGTGCCTGCAATGCAGAGCCAATTGCGGATTTTTTTGATGTTATCCAGTTGGGTGAGGGAGAAAATCAGCTTCCCAGCATTTGCGGGGAAATTGAAAAGGCAAAGAAAGAGGGCGGCGTATCCAAGAAAGAGCTGCTGCGCCGCATAGCAAAGATCCCAGGCGTGTATATTCCGGCATTCTACGATGTCACATACTTCGAGGACGGTCGGGTGAAGTCCATTACGCCCAACGAAGCGGACATCCCGGCGGTCATTACAAAGGCTATCATCAAAAATCTGAATGACTTTGCGCCCCCGACGAACTTTGTCGTCCCGATGGTCGGCGCAATTCAGGATCGCGCCAGCATCGAGGTCCTGCGCGGCTGTGTCCGTGGCTGCCGCTTTTGTCAGGCGGGCTTCCTGTACCGCCCCATGCGTCAGCGTGACGCCAGCCTGTTGAACAAGGCGGCGAAAGATCTTTGCGCCAATACAGGCTATGAGGAGCTGAGTCTGTCCAGTCTGTCTACCTCGGACCATGGTCAGTTGGAGGAGCTGCTGGATGACTTGAATGAGTGGGCACCGGAAGAGCATGTCAGTCTTTCGCTGCCTTCTCTACGCATGGACAACTTCTCCCAGAGTC
>CAVEGP010000059.1:0-13988 GCA_963615155.1 Bacteroides uniformis
CACTGCCCTCGAGGTCGGTCTCAAGGGTCAGGTGTGCGTCGTGACGGACAAAGGGCGTTTTTTCGCTATTCTGCGGGGTGATGGTGCTGACCGTGACGATGGCGTTGTCGCCGTCGATCTTCGTCTTTCCGGCGGGCAGGGTGTTGATGTCCCGCGCCATGACATACTCGATGACCGTATCAAGGTTGTCGGACATGCCAAGGTAGTTGGGGAGATTGTTCAGGGTATCATAGATCATGAAGGTTCCTCCGAAATTTTACTCTAATACAATGTCTTCGCTGAGCACCTGTCCAATGGGCTTGGCGATGCAAAGATCCGCTTCTTCATCGGCGTTGGTGGGTTGCATGTTGATAACGACAAGGTGGCGGCCATGGAAATACCGGAGCAGTCCGGCGGCGGGATAGACGACAAGACTGGTCCCGCCGATGATGAGGGTGTCTGCTTTCCGGATGGCGGATACTGCTCCTGACAGGACACCTTCATCCAGACCCTCTTCATAGAGAACGACGTCCGGTTTCACGATGCCGCCGCACTTGGGACAGCGGGGAACACCCGTGGAGTTGGCGATAAAATCCACATCATAGAACGCACCGCATTCCTCGCAGTAGTTGCGCAGGGTGCTTCCATGCAGCTCATAGACCGTCTTTGAACCCGCTGCCTGATGCAGACCGTCGATATTCTGGGTGACGATGGCTTTCAGCTTGCCCTCCCGCTCCAGCTTTGCCAGACGCAGATGGGCGGCGTTGGGCTTTGCACCTTTGACGATAAGTTTATCCCGATAAAATTTATAGAATTCCTCCGGATTTTCCTCCCAGAAGGTATGGCTTAAGATCGTCTCCGGCGGATAGGCGTATTTCTGATGATACAGTCCATCGACGCTCCGGAAATCCGGAATGCCGCTTTCGGTGGAAACACCCGCTCCGCCGAAAAACACGATGTTGCTGCTTTCCGCAATGATCTTCTCCAGTGCTGGTACCATAGGCTCGCCCCTTTCAAACTGCGTTCGGTTGCTCTGTTTAAAGTATAACATAGTTTGAAGGGAAATCAACCTCTCCGTCATTGCTTCACAATGCCACCTCCTCTGATGAGGGGAGGCTTTTGCTGTTCATTGAAGCTTGAGTTTTCCGCAGACTGAGAGGTTTTGTTAATCGATCGTTGTCTTTGTCCGTCCGATGCCGATGACAGCGGTGGTGATCTTTTTCCATGTGTTGCAGCCGCAAACGCCGTCCACGCTGAGACTGGTGCGCCGCTGATAACCCCGAAGGGCTTCCTCGGTGCGGACGCCGAAAAGCCCGTCAATGCGGCTTCCGGTCTGGTAGCCGAGGGTGGACAGCGCGTCCTGCAAGATCATGACATAGCAACCGCGGCTTCCACGCCGGAGGGTCGGATAGCCTGCCGTCGTGCCGCTGCAGGCGGGTGTTCCATAGCGGCGGTCAAAGTGTACCCAGGTCGGTGTCTGGCTCAGCGGCTCGACATAGCCCCATGCGCCGGTGGCACGGGCGGCGTTGTAGATATCCGTCCGCTGTGTGCTGGAAAGGCTTTGCCCGACGTCGAACGCAACACCGGCATAGTGCTGGCTTCGGGTACCGTGTCCGCCCTCCCAGATGCGGCGGAAGGCATAACCCACAGGGATGCCGCTGCCGTATTTCCGGCGGGTCAGATTCCATGCTTCCATTGCGGCGATGGTCGTCCAGAGCACCGGACTGCCGGATTTTCCGCGGAACTCCCGAAGAGTCAGGGTCGTTCCGGTGCTGTACGGCATGGGGTCGTTTTCGTTGATGCTGGAATAGGTGTAGACCTTGTTCTCATAAGCATCGTAGACAAGAAGCCTTGCCATAAGTCAGGCCTCCTTTGCGGTCGTAGAATCGTCACATTCACAGCTTTGCGCCTGCAATGCCGCCCAGGTTTCTCGGTTGACGGTTCCGGTCACTTCCAGTCCGGCACGCTGCTGGGCGGCACGAACGCCGACCGTTTCGGCTTCGCCGAAGGAGGAATTTTCCGAAACATAGTTCTCACCACAGTACAGGCTGGCACGACCATTGAGCCACTGCTCGATAAGGGAAACATCGGGTCCGACACTGCCTTCGCTCAGAGCGCGTCCGGGATAGGACATTTCCTGCCCACTGTCCCGGTCAGGGTTGGGAGTATAGGCGGCAAGCTGTAAGCTGAGAGCTTCGGCTGCTGCCCAAGTCTCTTCGTTCACGATTCCGGTCACGGGAAGAGCGAGAAGCTCCTGCATGCTTCGGGTCGAGGCGGCAGTCTCTTCGGAATAAAGATCGGAAAGCGGCGGGCTTTCTACGCTGTCGAAGTAGTAAGCGATGCGCTGGAGCAGGGTCGTATAGTAGAGCACCGCACTGCTTTTTGTGCCGATCGTCAGGGGTGTGTCGGGATAGGGCAGACGTTCCAGGGTCACGACAGGACCGGAAGTACGCAGAGAAGACGATTTGCCATAGAGGGAGTCCCATGTCGTCCGCCCCACGATGCCATCGACGGTCAGCCCGGCGAACCGCTGATACGCTCGGACAGACGCTTCTGTGGACGAACCGAACTGCCCGTCAATGGAAACAGACGGGATACTGCTTTCGTAGGCACTCATAATATAAAGGTAGAATTGCAATTCCCGAACGGCTGTTCCGCTTGAACCGTTTTGCAGAACGCCCGGATACTCGCCCGGACGAAGGCTGGTCGAGAGAAGCTTGTTGGCGATGTCATTGTAGACCTCGTAGAGCTTATTCCATGTTGTCTGTCCGACGATGCCGTCACTCGTCAGACCAAAATAGCTCTGGAACTTTTTGACGGCAGCTTCGGTGGACGATCCGAATTTGCCGTCTACGGTCACATTGCTGAGGGAAGAATACACCGTGCGGGCGATTTTCAGCCAGAACTGCACCAGCCGGACGTTCTGCCCGCTCGAACCCGACCGGAGCGGCGAACCCGGGTAGGCGTTGGGAGTACCGTTGTCAGACTGAATGCTCCGGAACTCGTCATAAATTTCGTTCCATGTGATCTGACCGACTGCGCCATCCACAGTTAGACCATATTTCCGCTGGAATGCCCGGACAGAGGCTTCTGTGCCCGAGCCGAACACGCCATCCACCGTAACGGAGGAAATGGACGAGTCATATTGAGCGATGGTGTTGAGCCAGAACTGTATCTGCTCGACAGCACTTCCTGTCGAGCCTTGACGCAGCGTTGTACCGTTCCATGTGCCGTCCGAGAGTGTGCCGCTGGAGGTCTCACCCTCGCTGGTAAGCTCGGCGAGATCCTTCACCGACACATAGATATAGCTGATCTTATACCATGTGCTACGCCCGACGACGCCATCCGCTGTCAGATTGAACTGTTTCTGGAATGCTTTGACAGTGGCCGTCATTTTTGCGCCGAAGATGCCGTCCACAGTCAGCAGACCGAGGAAGGGGTAGTCCTTCGTGATACGGTTCAATTGACGCTGAAGCGTGAAAACTGCCGTTCCGGTCGCACCTTGACGGATGGGGGAGCCGGGATAGCTCTCGGGGATGGACTGGATGTTGTTCGTCCGGACGATCTCGATGTCGTTGCCGTAGTAGTATTTCAGGATTTGAAGGGCAGTCTGCCCTTGATTTGCCAGCGTGACCGTGCCCCACTGTTTCAGTCCCGGACAGGTGACCGATTTGCCGTCGCAGTATTCGGAATAGTAGGGATTGACCGTTCCGGTCTTGCGGATATAGGTATTGAAAATGTCGTCAGTCAGCTTCGTCATGACCTCGAACACTGTCCGCCCATGCACATAATACTGGTCATAGCTGGTCGAGTTGGTAATGTTGAAGGTGTAACCCTTGCTGGGGTACCACTCGGTGTAGATGCGGTTCAACGCTAACGAGATCTGACAGTGAATGTTTGCTCGGAGAGCCTGCTCGGGCCATGTTGGATACACCTCGCTGGACGCGACATTGGCAATATAGTTGCGGAACGAAACGGTGACGTTCTGGGCGGAGGCGGCGGGCTTGCCGAGGTGGACGGTGATATTTTTAGGGATGATGACCCGATCCAGGATGCGGGGAACGCAGTTGCTGGTGGGTTCCGGTCCGCTGCCGCCGTCGCTGGAGAAGAGGGAATGCGTCGGGATGACGATGGGGGCATTGGGGATATCCCGCCCCTCTTCGGTGGAGGGGAGCATTTCGGGTTGAGCGAGCGTGACCTGTCCGGCAAAGATCTGGATGCCCTGTATCCGCACCGTCCGGTATCCGGTCTTGGCGGCGGTCAGGGAGCAGACTGCGTAGGGGAGGGTGGTCGTGTTGTCCTCGTCGAGAGAAAACACGCAGTCGGGAGCAGAAACGACGTAATCGCCAGCATTTCCCTCAGCGTCGGTCATCAGATGGGCGGTAAAACCGTCGCCTGACAGGGTAATGACGACCCCTTCCACCGGCGAGGACTGGCGGGCGGAGAATGCCTGAATGCGGAGGATTCCAGTAGCCATAATGCGTCTCCTTTATTTATAAAGTATCAAGCATAGTCTATTCGGAAATGCTGAAAAACGTGTCAGGCTCTTCCGCAGGGAAGGGGGCAGGAAAAATAAAAAAATGCGCTGTCCGCAGCTCGCGAACAAAAAAGCGTTTTTGTTTTTTGCGATTTTCTTTAAAATTCGTCATTCTTCACTCAGGTGAAGCGAATGATTTTCATCTTTTTTGACCGCATTTCTTCATTTTTAAAGAAAAAGGGATTTGGATTCCATTGACATCTTTCTATTTCAATGGTACAATATATCACGTGTTAAGGATTTTGCGGAAGGAGCGCAGACGCAGACAGAGGGGTCTGTTTCTACGCTCTTTTGTATTCTCTGGCAATACACTGAGGGAAGACTTTCGCAGAAGAGTGGGAATTTTGCAGGGCAAGGGGCTCTGCACTCATGTGCCGAGGCACAGAAAATTATTTGGGAGGACAACACAATGAATATCAATTATGAGTCTCATGCGATCAGCCGCCGCAGCTTCCTGAAGGCTTCCGGTGTCGTTGGCGCTGCAGGCATCCTGGCTGCCTGTGGTGGAAGCAGCTCCACCAGCACCGCTTCCTCTGGCGCAGCCTCTGCAGCGGGCAGCTCTGATGTTACTCCGCTGAAGGAGTTTATCAGCTGGGAGACCTCCAACCGTGAGCTGGAGAGCTGGAACATGCTGTACAGCCAGCTTGCTTCGGACTCCAATGTCTCCTGCAACCTGTGGGAAGGTCTGTTGAGCTTTGACTGCTACGGCAAGGCGGTTGCCTGTGTCGCAAAGAGCTGGGAACACAACGATGACTCTTCTGTCTGGACCTTTAACCTGCGCGATGATATCGACTGGGTCGATGTCAACGGCGAGGTCAAGTCTCACCTGACCAGCAAGGATTTCCTCGTTGGTCTGGAGTGGGTTCTGAACGCATACAAGAACGAGGCGAACAACACCTCCATGCCGTCCGAGACGCTGGCCGGCGCGGCTGATTACTATGAGAAGACCAAGGAGCTGGGCGACGCTGCTGCTGACCTGACCTACGAGGATATGCTGGCTGCCGGCGTCGGCATCGAGGCTTCGGATGATTACACGCTGGTCTTCACCTGCAAGAACCCCTGCCCGTACTTCGATACGGTTGCTGCTTACACCAGTTTCTATCCGGTCTCTGAGGATCTGATCAGCGAACTGGGCATCGAGGGTTTCCGTGCCTGCGATTACAGCACCATGTGGTACAATGGTCCGTACCTCGTTGAGGAGTTCATCAGCCAGAACACCAAGAGCTACATCCCCAACCCCAACTACTTCGGTGCTGACGATGTTTCCCGTTTCGAGCGTTTCACCGTCACCATGATCTCCGATAGCACCGTTACCTTCCAGCTGTACCAGAACCGTGAGCTGGACGAGATGGATTGCGGCGAGAGCACCCTGACCACTATTCAGGCAGATCCCGACAACGAGTACAACCATCAGCTTTGCGAGAAGCGTCCCAAGAAGTACAGCTATCAGATGCACTTCAACTATCAGAAGAACAATGAGGACGGCACTGTGGATGAGAACTGGAACAAGGCTGTTGCCAACACCGCATTCCGTCAGTGCTTCTACAAGGGTCTGACCCTGACCCCCTGGTATGCGCGTACCAACAAGATCAACCCCCTGAAGTGCGAGAACGACTTCTACACCATGCCCGGCGTCTGCTACAACACGCAGGGTCAGGAGTACACCACTCTGGTCGCTGAGGAGACCGGTCTGGGCAGCGAGGCTTACGATGGCGAGACCATGAAGCGTCTGCGCGCCAACAACGGCGATATCGCTGACCTGAAGAAGCAGGCAATGGAGGAGCTGAGCGCGATCGGCGTCGAGTTCCCCGTCCACGCTGCTTATTACATCATTGCCGGCAATACCACCGCTCTGGATAACGCAACCGTCCTGAAGCAGTGCTTCACCGACAGCTTCGGCGATGACTTCATCGTGCTGGATATCAAGACCTATGTGTCCAGCCAGACGCAGGAGGTCCGCAATCCTCAGCTGCAGAGCTTCGTCATCAACGGCTGGGGCGCAGACTTCGGCGATCCGGTCAACTTCCTGGGTCAGGAGATCCTGCACGACGATAACGCATACTATAGCTGCTACTACTCCAACATCGCCAAGATCGTTGACAACTCCAGCAAGAGCGAGACCTGGACTGAGCCGGCAGATTGGGAGAAGGATCTGATCGACTGCTACGAGGAGTATACCGATCTGGTGAACGAGGCAAAGGCGATCGTCGATGATACTGACGCGCGTTATGCGGCTTTTGCAAAGGCTGAGGCTTACATGCTGGATAAGGTTCTGGTCTGCCCCTGCTACTATGAGGTCGCATGGTGCCTGACCCACGCCAATGAGTACAGCAAGATCAACGCGATGTATGGTCCCTGCAACTACAAGGCTGTCAACTGGGAGACCAGCGAAGAGGCTTATACTACGGAGCAGTATGAGGCCTTCGCAGCAGCCTTTGAAGCAGCAACCAAGGCATAATTAAATTAAAAAGGTTCGATTATAATGTTAAAATATACAGTTAAACGGCTTGCACAGTCGCTTGTCACCATCTTGTTGGTAGCAACCCTCGTGTTCCTGCTGATGCGCTGCCTGCCTACGGACTATTACTTCACGGAAGAACAGCTGATGAAGTTTACCGATGCGCAGAAAGAAGCCGCGCTGGAGGCCGCAGGTCTGACCGACCCCATCGGCACCCAGCTGCTCAAGTTCTATAACGACCTGCTCCATCTGGACTTCGGCACGTCTCGCCGTATCCAGAACGGCGCGGCTGTCGTCAAGGTCATCGGCAAAAAGTTCGGCGTTTCGATGCGCCTTGGTCTGATCGCCTCCGGCATCTCGCTGCTCATCGGCGTGCTGCTGGGCATCCTGCAGACCGCGTTCAAGGACAAGGTTTTTGACTGGATCGGCACGGCATATACGGTTTTCGTCAATGCTGTTCCATCGCTGGTCTCTTACTCACTGGTTCTGGTCTTCGGCTCAAAATATCTGGGCTTCCCGACCTTGTACTCGACCCGTAATGTCGGTCCGTCCAGTGTTCTGCCCATCACCTGCCTGTCGCTGGCTTCTATCGCAGGCTATGCCCTGTGGACACGCCGCTACATGGTCGATGAGCTGACCCGTGATTACATCAAGCTGGCTCGTGTCAAGGGTCTCAGCTCCAGCGAGATCATGTTCAAGCATGTTCTGCGCAACGCCATGGTCCCCATGGTGCAGTATATCCCGCAGTCTATTCTGCTGACGGTCGGCGGCTCTCTGCTGGTGGAGCGGTTCTTCTCCGTCCCCGGCATGGGTCCGCTGCTGACCGATGCAATCCAGCGTTACGACCTGAACGTGGTTCAGACGTTGGTCATCCTGTATGCCGCGCTGGGCATTGCAGGTGTTTTTCTGGGCGACATCCTGATGATGGTCGTTGACCCGCGTATTACTCTGACCGGAAAGGAGGAGGCTCGCTGATGGCTAAGGCATCTGATTTTGAGGGCAAGAAGCAGGAAGATCTTTTCTACTTCGTGGATTATTCTCCGGAAGAAGCTGAGCGCATCGGCTACTCCAACTATTCCTACTGGGGTTCTGTCGTCCAGAACTTCCTGAAGCACAAGGTGGCTGTCGTCTGTCTGGTGCTGTTCCTCACGCTGGTCATCTTCTCGTTCATCGCTCTGGCGATCGGCAAGTATGACTACGCAACGCTGATCAGCGATTCCTCGCTGGCGTTCCAGCGTCCGAACAGCGAGTACTGGTTCGGTACGGACAACCTCGGTCGTGACTACTGGTGTCAGGTGTGGTACGCAACGCAGGTCTCCATCCGTCTGGCTCTGATCGTTGCTGTCGGCGAGAGCATCGTCGGCGTCATCGTCGGTCTGATCTGGGGCTATGTCCGCAAACTGGACCGCTTCTTCACCGAGCTGTACAACCTGATCGACAACGTGCCGTATATCATCTATATGACCCTGATCGCTCTGATTGTTGGTCAGAGCTTCTGGATCATGGCGGTCTCCATGATCGCCATCGGCTGGCTGGTAATGGCACGCCGTGTCCGCAACATGGTCTTTATGTACCGTGACCGTGAGTATAACCTCGCTTCCCGCTGCCTTGGCACTCCGCTGTGGCGTGTGCTGACGAAAAATATTCTGCCGTATCTGGTGTCCGTCATCATCCTGCGTATGGCACTGTCCATTCCGGCCACCATCAACCTCGAGTCCACCCTGTCCTATCTGGGCATTGGTCTGGGCATCGAGACACCTTCTCTGGGTCTGATCCTGAGCAAGGTGCGCGGCTTCTTCCTCGATTATCCCTACCTGCTGATCTTCCCCGCATCCATCGTGTCCATCATTTCGATCTCGTTCTACATCATGGGCAACGCTTTCTCGGATGCGGCAGACCCGCGCAACCACGTTTAATGAGATGGGAGAGGGAACGTAAATGGATAGACAACCGATCATCTCTGCCAAAGACGTGGAGATCACCTTTAGCTTGCGCGGCAAGAAGCTGAATGCCATCCGCAAGTGCTCCCTCGATCTGTACGAGGGCGAGACGCTGGCGATCGTCGGCGAGTCCGGCTCCGGCAAGAGCGTCTTTACCAAGACCTTCGTTGGTATGCTGGACGTCAATGGTAAAATTACCGGCGGCTCGATCATGTACGAAGGTCGTGATATGACCAAGTTCACCGAAAAGGACTGGCTGGGCGTTCGCGGCAAAAAAATCGCAATGGTCATGCAGGACCCGATGACGAGCCTGAATCCGCTGAAGAAAATCGGCAAGCAGATCCAGGAGAGCATCGAGCATCATCAGGGTCTGAAGGGTGAGGCAGCGAAAAAGGCTGCCATCGAAATGCTGGCAAAGGTCGGCATCCCTGACCCCGAGCGTCGGTACGACCAGTACCCGCACGAGTTTTCCGGCGGTATGCGTCAGCGTGTCGTTATCGCCATCGCTGCTGCCTGCCGTCCGCAGATCCTGATCTGCGACGAGCCGACCACCGCTCTGGACGTTACCATTCAGGCACAGATCCTGCAGTTGATCCGTGACCTGCAGAAGGAACTGGGCATGTCGGTCATCTACATTACCCACGACCTCGGTGTTGTGGCAAATGTCGCAGACCGTGTGGCGGTCATGTATGCCGGTCAGATCGTCGAGTACGGTACGGTCGAGGAGATCTTCTACGATGCATGGCATCCCTACACTTGGGCACTGCTGCAGGCTCTGCCTCAGCTGGGCGTCAAGGGCGAGGCTCTGCCCACCATCGACGGTACGCCGCCGAACCTGTTCAACGAGATCAAGGGCGACGCATTTGCGCCCCGCAATAAGAAAGCTCTGGCGATCGACTTCGTGGCAGAACCTCCGTTCTTCCAGGTGTCCGAGACCCATGCGGCGAAGACGTGGTATCTGGATCCGCGCGCTCCAAAAGTTGAGCGTCCGCACTCCATCCAGAACCTGCGTGAGAAGATGGGAAAGATGGGAGGTTCCAACTTAAATGGCTGAACGTGAAAAGCTGATTGAGCTGAAAGACCTTCAGATCACCTTTGGCTCAGGCAAAAAGAAATTCGTGGCGGTCGATCATGTCAATTTTGACATCTACAAGGGCGAGACCTTCTCGCTGGTCGGCGAGTCCGGCTCGGGCAAGACCACCATTGGTCGTGCCATCTGCCGCATCAACCCGACCTCGGGTGGCGACATCCTCTTCAAGGGACAGAAGATCAACGGCAAGATCTCCAAGGATCTGGATAAAGAGGTCATCCGCAAGTGCCAGATGATCTTCCAGGATCCGATGGCGTCTCTGAACGAGCGTGCCAAGGTCGAGTATATCGTGGCGGAGGGTCTGCTGAACCACCACCTGTACAAGGATCAGAACGATCTGCACGAGAAGGTCATGAACGCTCTGCATGAGGTCGGTCTGCTGCCGGAGTTCGCTTCCCGCTTCCCGCACGAGTTCTCAGGCGGTCAGCGTCAGCGCATCGGCATTGCCCGCGCCCTTATCATGGAGCCAGAGTTTGTTGTTGCGGATGAGCCGATCTCCGCACTGGATGTTTCCATCCGTGCGCAGGTGCTGAACCTGCTCAACAACATGAAAAAGTCCCGTGGGCTGACGTATCTGTTCATCGCGCATGACCTGTCGGTCGTTCGGTTTATCTCCGACCGTATCGCAGTCATCAGTAAGGGTCGTATTGTGGAGCTGGCAGAGGCCGAAGAACTGTTCCTTCATCCGCTGCATCCCTATACCAAGGCACTGCTGAGCGCGGTTCCTATCCCTGACCCGGGTCTGGAGAAGAACAAGAAACTTCTTGTCTACGATCCGTCCATCCACGATTACAGCGTGGATAAACCGATCTGGGAAGAGATCGCAAACGGTCACTTCGTCTATGGCAACCAGAAGGAGCTGGAAGGCTACCGCAAGGAGTACCAGAGCCAGCTTTAAAAATTCAAGCTGCTGCTTGACTGTATTTTAACACAAAGACCCCGTCGCTTTGGGAGACTCCCAAGGTGACGGGGTTTTGTGCTATATGTGGCTCGCCCTCTCAGGCACCTTCGGTGCCAGCTCTCCCAGAGGGAGAGCCATTGGCATGTCGGAAAAGTCTGAAAATAACGAGAATGTCTAATTGAAATTTTAAAGCGTGGGCCTTGCTGACTGGATTCACGGCATCTGTAATAGAACGGTTTGTTTTGCAGCTATGAATCTGGACAGCAAGGCCCATTCGTTTGTGTAAGTATAAACTTTGTTCAGTCAGCACAAAATTGAACGGTTCGCCAGTGGCTCCCCCTCTGGGGGAGCTGGCATTGCGGAGCAATGACTGAGAGGGCGAGCTTACTTCAAAAGCCCGACAATCAAGTTCGCCGCTCCACAGCAGACCATGGTTAAAATGGGGTTCGTCTTGAACTTCCGCAGGGCGACAAAGGCAGCGATAAAAATCAGGATGCCGACCCAATTGACCGAGGTAAGAGCAACTGCGTTGCCCTGAAAGGCAACCAGTTTCAGAATGGACAGACCTGCGCCGGCAATCAGGGCGACGACCGCAGGACGCAGACTGGAAAGAACGCTTTGGAGAGCGGAGACGCTCTTATACCGATTATAAATGTATGCCAAGAGGGAAACAATGAACAGAGAGGGCGTGATGCAGCCCAGTGTGGCGACGACTGCCCCAAGAGGACCGGCAATCCGGATGCCGACAAAGGTTGCGGAGTTGACGGCGATGGGGCCGGGCGTCATTTCAGCGATGGTGATAAGATCGGTGAATTCGCTCATACTCAGCCAGGTATGTCCGCTGACGACCTGATCGCGGATCAGAGGGATGGCTGCGTAGCCGCCGCCAATGCTGAACATGCCGATCTGAAAAAAACTCCAAAAAAGCTGAAGATAGATCATGCGGCGTTTCCTTTCTGCTTCCTGTGCTGGATGACCTCAAGCAGGATGCCAAAGGCGGCACAGGTCAGGATGATGATGACGACGTTGACATGGAAAACGCTGTTCGCAAGGAAAGCCAGTACCATGACAGCGGCGTAAACGGGCTTGTGCTGCTTGATGGCATTGCCGAGACCGCAGACAACATCCAGAATGACGGCGGCAACGCCTGCCTGCATTCCATTGAGGACAAGGGCGACATAGGGATTGGACGCAAAGGCAGCGTAGAAGAAGGAGATTATGGAGAGGATCAGCATCGGCGGGATGATCGTACCGACGACCGACGTGACCATGCCAAGGAAGCCACCGACCCGCCATCCGACCAGAATGGCGGCGTTGACGGCAATTGCGCCCGGGCTGGATTGTGCCAGAGCCGCAAGGTCAAGCATCTCATCCTCCTCCAGCCAGTGCAACTCATCGACGAATTTGCGCTTCATAAAGGTGACGATGACGAAGCCGCCGCCAAAGGTAAAGGCACTGATATAAAGTGTGCAGAGAAAAAGCTTCCAGAGTGTTTGGGACGAGGCATGATCGTTCATGAAAAATCTGGCACTCCTTTCGGTTTGGAGAAGAAAAAATCGGAGATCGACTGTTCCGGGGGAAAAGTCATCTCCGATCCCTGTTATGTTTTCGCGTGAGTGTCCCAGCCGCTCGAGGTGATGACCTGACCGTCCGAGGTACACCAGAGGGCTTCCACATCGTCCAGAGATTCCACAAGAGACTGTCCCTCTTCCAGCGGCATACAGAACAGACCGGTCGTCAGACAGTCAGCCAGACCGGAATCCGGAGTGAGGACGCTGACGCCGTTGAAGTAGGTTGCGGGCCAGAGGGTGTCGGGGTCGATGAGGTGATGATACCGCACGCCGTCCACGACGAAATACCGCTGGTAATCGCCGCTGGTGACGAGGGCAAGGTCGCTTATGTTGACAGCGGCGACATAGGACGAGCTGCTGGTGTAGACCTCCGAGGCGTTCCACGGGTTTTCGATGCCGCCCGTCCACTGGGAGCCGTCCGGCTTTGTGCCAATGGCACGGAGATTTCCGCCTACACTGATGAGAGCACTGGTAAGCCCACGTGCTTTGGCAGCCTGCGCGACCATCTCGACGGCGTAACCCTTGCCGACACTGCCGACATCCAAAGACATCTCCGGATCAGACAGATAGACTGTCTTGGCGTCCTCGTCAATGACGAGAGCGTTAATATCGCAGTGCTGGGCGGCAGCTTCCAGCTCTTCCTGCGTGGGCAGAGTATTATCGGCTTCGTTTTCGTGAGATTCGGCAGCCTCACGGTAATTGTGCCAGATGCTCAGCACACTGCCCATCGCGATGTTCAGCTTGCCGTCGGTGGTGTCGTACATCTTCTGAGCAAGCTCCAGCATTCCGAGGATCTTATCATCGACCGGTACGGGGGCAATGCCCGCATTGTCGTTGATGGTCTTGACGTTGACGATCCCATCATAATCGTTGTAGATATCGTAGAGCTGGTGATAGGTCAGAAGATCCTCATGCAAGGCGTCCATCTGGGTGGTGAATTCCTCTTCGCTGTCGCAGTAGGCGATGACCTGTGTCACGGTATCGAAAGCGTCATAAAAAATAGTGCTGTATCGCTGAGAACCGTCCGAGGAAGAAGAAGCCGAGGAGGCCGAGCTTCCGCATCCGGCAAGCAGGCTCAGACAGAGGGCAGCAGCCAGCAAAAGAGAGAGCAAACGGTGCGTTTTCATGCGTTAGTCGTCTCCTTTGCGGCAGTAAAAGCGGCGTGCTCCTCTTGCAGATGTGCCAGCAGATCGCCAAAGACCCAGTTCTTGTTGGTGGAGGTGACGACAGCCTTGAGTGGGATATTCACCTTCGCCTGACGCATGAGGTCGAGCAGGGTGTCCACGTCCTTGTTCCGGAAGTTTGCCAGCACCAGTGCGGATGGATACGCGTCCGGCTCAAGAACGAGGGTGCGGGGCGCAGTCGTCTCGACCTCGCCCAGAAGCTGGGTGACCGTCCTTCCGGCGTCGGCAGGGGAGACGAGAAGAAGCTTCATCCCGAAGGCAGGAGCCATCCCTGCCAGAATGCCGCGGTCGGCGGCAGAGAGATTCCAGCCCAACGCCAGCGGAACAC
>CAVEGP010000060.1:0-13968 GCA_963615155.1 Bacteroides uniformis
CAGCTTGCCGTAGCGAGACAGAGACTCAGAGCTATCCTCCGGGGCGGTGCTGCGGTTGCGGGAATAGTCATTCAAGGGCGTGGTACTGATTTTATACAGCTTGATGCTGTGTGCGCCAGACCAATCGTAATCGGTATTGGTCAGTAGGCTGCTTTTGCTTTCAGCTTTGAACAGCTCGTCAGTCTGCGGCGTGTAGCGTTTAGTTCGCAAGCCGCTTCAAGGTATGATGCAAAAAATTTGAAACTTTTTCCCATTATGCACCCCGCTGTTTCGGCGCATCCTCAAAGAAAAATGCCCCGATCTGATCGGTGGGAATGTCCAATACCCGGCACAACGCCTGTACCTCGTTGACGTTAAAAGGTACCTTTCCGTTCATCCGGGTTGTCAGTGTACTGGGTGCCAGTCCGGCAAGCCGTGCGGCCTGTCCTTGCGTCAAATCCATTTCCGCAAACCGGACGCGGAGCTTGTGAAAAGGCCTGTACACGCTCACACTTCCTTCAAATCGTCAACGGTCATGCCCAGAGCTGCGGCAACGTGTCCGACAGTGGTACGCCAGACCGGCTTGCTCCGCCGCATCTTCCAGATGGCTTGACGCCCTACGCCAGCCTTTTGTGAAAGATCTTCGGCTGTCAGATTCTGACGCGCCATTTCTGCGATGAACTTCACGTGATCAACAACGATAGACTTTGCCATTTTGATATTGCTTCCTTTCATCGAGAACTTTTATTCTCTTGCACATAGTATAGCAGGAAGTTTTGTTCTTGTAAACGGAAGCTGAAGAATTTTTGTTCCTTTTTTGGGGGAAAATGTGGTATACTCCATATTAAAGGAGGGTTGCCCTATGACAATCGGAGAAAAAATTTCGGAAAAGCGTAAGTTGGCAGGATTGACTCAGAAAGAGTTAGGCGAACTCATGGGGGTTGATGGTGCAACGATTGGAAAGTATGAAAGAAACGTACTGAATCCCAAATTTGAAACCGTAAAGAAAATAGCCGACGCGCTAGGCTGTAACGTGGCGGATTTAGATGAAAATCTTGCTGTTAGTGCTGCTGATATAATTGCCGGAATAGCTACAGTTGCCAGTGAGGACGAAGAATCACGGAAAAGAATAAATGCTGCATACTCGAAATTAAACGCTGAGGGGAGAGAAAAAGCCGCGGAACGTGTGGAGGAATTAGCCGAAATAAAGCGATTCCAGCATGACGCAACACTATATAACCGAACAATCCAGAAGCTAAAAAATGAACAAGATGGCGAAGCTGTGCAGAAAATTCTTGATCATGCGGACGAGATTGTTTTTGCGACCGATGCAATCAAAAAATAAAAGCCCCCACAGGGGCTTTATAGCCGGTGTGAGAGCATAGCACAATATTGAGGGGGCTAAAATTTAGACTAGGTACGGTGGTGATTTGCCACCCAGCAACGCGGCAATACCCAACGAAGCGAGAGCGAAGTAAGAGAAAGATTCGTCATTTTGACAGCCAAAGCCCCCCGATCTGGCTGCGATCGGTGCGCCGCCGGGGGCAAAATGCACAAAAAGAAAGTGGGTGACAACATGGAAGAACTGTACAAACAGTTGGCAGAGCTGGCGAAGCGGTACGGGGCAAAGCGGCTTGTGCTGTTCGGTTCTCGTGCCAGAGGAGACAACCGGTACAACAGCGACGTCGATCTGGCCGTGTACGGGATGCCGGAGAACAACCGGGTGGAATTCTGGCTGGACTGCGAAGAGTTGCCCACTGAATAAGAGGACTGCACGAAATTGTGCAGTCGAAAACGGTCTTTCCTGTGCGTATATCGTGTGAAAAAACTCTCGGCGGAGTTCTGCATGGATGCCAGATTCCGCCGGGAAGAGTTTGAATATTGTGATGTCGCCAACATTGGCGATAATGCAGCGTTGCCGTCAAATGGGGAAAGATTCGCCGCTGCTGGCGAAAGTAGGGGAAGTCCAGAAAATCATAGACGATACGTATTGACATAATACGTATTAAATGTTATAATGCCAAGTGTAAGGAGGTTGACTGGAAATGCCATTAAAACCACGGGAAATGGAAAAGATAATCCTTGCGGATGGTTGGGTGTTCAAAGAACAGAACGGCTCACACCGACACTATGTTCACCCGACGAAGGAAGGAAAGGTCACGATTCCGTTTCATAAGGGAAAAGAGCTTGACAGGCGAACCGAATTATCAATACGGAAACAGGCAGGGCTGAAATGAGGCTTCTGCCTTTTCCTGGTATCATGACAGGAGGTCAGAACAATGTTATCCATGTATCCGGCTTGTTTTTACAAGGAAGATGACGGCTATTCTGTCATTTTTCCGGATCTGAACTATCTCGCAACGCAGGGAGACAGCTTTGAAGACGCCATGGAAATGGCGGTCGAGTGCCTTGCAAGCTATCTATATACCGCCCAGCGTGACGGAGAGACCGTGCCGGCACCGTCCAAACTGGGAGACATTGACCCGGTGGCCGTCTCCAAAGAGCTTGACCCGGATTTGCCGGTAGGTGAAGCAATCGTGAATCTGGTTTCGGTCGATGTTGCCGAATATGCCAGGAAGCACTTTGAAAAGTCGGTCAAGAAAACGCTTTCGATTCCGGCATGGCTAAACGATGCTGCTATGGCACAGGGAGTCAATTTTTCCCGTGTCCTTCAGCAGGCATTGAAAGAGCAGCTCCACATGGCGTAAACAATGAGTAAACGTACAAATACAGCCGTCTGGCAGGAGAAGTTCAGCCGGTGGCGCGTGGCGGGTCTGGGTGCTCCCTGCCATTGGAAAGAAGCGGGTAAACACCCTAACAGATGCAGACTTGCAAGCCATCATCAACAAAGCCGCTGCCGCCGGGAAGAGCCGCAAAACACTGCAGCTTATCGCCAGCGACCTCCGAGCCTTCTGCAAGTACTGCCGCAAAGCAAAGCTGTCCACCTTCCTGCCGGAAGATGTGCAAATCCCCGCCAGCGCACGTTATAAGGGCAAGAGCGTGCTACAGCCTGCCGATCTGGTAAAGCTGTTCAGCATTGATACAACGCTTTACAGGGGCAAGCGGGTGCATGATGATTATATTCACGCCTACCGCTTCGAGGTCTTGACCGGCCTTCGTCCCGGTGAGCTGCTGGGGCTGCGCTGGGCAGATATCAAAGGCGACACGGTGAACACCTCTCCCGCTCCATCAACGTGAAGGGCAGAGAGACCCACGGAAAGAACAAGAATGCCGTGCGGTCATTCGTCCTGTCCGATGTGGCGCGGGCCGTTCTGGAAGCCCAGAGGGCAATCACAGGCCATTGTGAAAGCGTGTTCTGTTTGGAAACCGAACGCCGGTATTATAAACGCTGGAAAGTGTTCTGCGCTGCCAATAAGATGGAGCCGGTGAGCTTGTACGAACTGAGACACTCCTTTGTTTCAGCAATCAAGACGCTGCCTGCCGGTGAAGTCAAGGCGCTTGTAGGACACAGTCAGGACATGGACACATTCGGCCAGTACAGCCACGCTCTGACCGGTGAGGATGTAGCCACAGCGCAGGCCGTCAACGCGGTATTTATGAAGCTGCTGCACGGCTGAAAAATACCACACTTTTTACCACACTTCCAGATTTTAGGGAAGTGAGTATCATTCTGTAAGAGGAATTTTAGACCGTATCAACGGCACAATTTTGGGGCTGAAATCGAAGATTTTTCACGGTGAAACGGCGGGAATTAGTTCGACTCCCATCGCCTCCACCAAATGTGAGCCAGACGAATTCTGTGTGTTTACACAAGGTCGTTTATGCTCCACCAAAAGAAAAGACGCTGATTCGTTGAAGATCGGCGTCTTTTTGTTCTGTGACACACTTTCGGGGAAAAGGCGAAATGAAGATATTGACTTTTACACAACTGCGCGCTATACTGGAATCCTAAAATCAGTATGGATTTTTCTGAGATATCAAGCTCATTTTTCGCCATACACTCTTTGTGAGTGTGTGGCGATTTTAAGCTTTAAGGAGGCATTGCTATGTCAAACGAAGTACTGAATACGATCAAAACACGCAGAAGCGTCCGAGCCTATAAACCGGATGCTGTTCCGGCAGAGCTGCTCAATGCAGTCCTTGAGGCGGGAACCTATGCACCGACCGGAAGCGGACGTCAATCGCCAACGATCATTACAGTCACATCCGAGCACTACCGCAAAGAGATCGCCGAGTTGAATGCAGGTGTGATGGGTAAGGACACGGATCCGTATTACGGTGCGCCGATCATTGTTCTTGTGCTGGCAGAGGGGACGGCAAGAACCTTTGTCGAGGACGGAAGCTGCGTGCTTGAGAATATGATGCTTGCTGCTGCGTCATTGGGGCTTGGCTCGGTGTGGGTACACAGAGAGCGGGAGATATTCGACAGCGAAAAGGGAAAAGCTCTTCTGCGGGAGTGGGGGCTGCCCGAAACGCTGCGTGGCGTGGGCAGCATCGCACTCGGATATCCTGCCGGAGCACTGGGTGAAGCGGCAAAGAGAAAAGACAATTACATCGTTCGGGTGTGATTTGAAAAGGCGAGGGCATTTGATCCTGCTGTTTTTGAACAGGATCGGATGCCTTCGCCTTTGTTTTATGGAATAGAGCTTATTTGTTTTTTCGATACCTTGCCTTATCACGATACTCTGGGTGCTCGTCAAGATAGGGATCTCTGTCGCCGCAGATAGCGTAGTCGCATTTACAGCCGTCTGTGCAGGTGCTCATTCGCACAAGACGGGCATGGATCAGCTCCATCGAGGTGTAATCCACATTGCACAGGGCGGGCATGATCTCCGTAAGACCAAACTTTTTCGCAAACTCTGCCGCAGGGCAGGAGGTGAATGCCCGCCCTTCAGATCCCACACGACGGTGGGAGAAGGCATCAGATCCATGAGATTCTGCTTTAGGCTATCGCAGAAGATCGTATCTGCTTTTGAGAAAAAGATAAGTACTTCATCTTTAAAGGGCAGAAAACCCTCTCGGGTCTCGGTATCGGCATACTGCAAAACATCACCCAGAAGGGTGTCCATCAGCGCAAAGTACTCACCGGACATTTCGCTCGATCTTCTTTGGGTCGAGCATCTTGTTGATGACTGCAAGACCTTCCGCATCCGTGTCTTGCCCAAGACCACAGGTGCCGGAGAGGATCATTCCTTAGAGCAGCATGGCGGCTTGTTGCGACTAACTTCTGGCGGAAAGAAAGAGACTGCTGAGCGCAGCAGTCTCCTATTGATAGAATCAGCGATGTGCGTTCCGGAGAAGGAGCGTTCTCCACTGGGGCATCTCCCTGCGAAGCTGATCCCATGCAGGCATTGCAGTCTGGGTGGTGGTACGCAGTGCCTCAAAGGCATCATCGAGATACTTCATCTCTTCGACGGCGTGCATTGCGTGATCAGAGGCGCAGAGACGCCCCAGCGGAGTCTTTGCCATAACATAGACCATCTTCTCAGTGTGCCTGCGCTTTTTGCTGCCTTCGCGGTAGTAATCGGTGTTCTCCGCATCGTTGACCGGAACACCCGCAGCCTTCAGCATTTCACAGGCTTCCCATGCGGCATCAATGAGAGCCTTTCGCTGTTCTTTGGTGGAACGGGTCAGATTGCCGTTGCAGGCGTAGCAGACATAGCAGATGGGCAGGATAAATGCCGCATGGCATTTGAGCCATTCGTCCATATCGGCATAGAAGGTCAGCTTGTATTTTGTGCCTTCAAATGCCGTGTTCAACCGCTGACGGAACACACCTGACAGTGGCGCAGTCGCACCGCCGACCGTCATGCCGACTCCCATATGCACACTGACGATCTGTCCGTTTTCACGGCGACCTGCTGTGCCTTGAAAGCCGAACGCGATCTTGTCCGCCGGACGCTGCATAGCCTGCATGACTTCGCGGGCATACGGATCGTTGCCGATGAACACGAAATACTCGCTCTGGTTTTCTTTCAGAATGGGCAGGACCTCCGGAAGCTGACCTGCCTGTATCACTACAAAAACGAGGTCATATCCATCCTCGGGAGGCAGCTTGTCGATGGTCTGCACTCGGTCAACCGTTGTTTTGCGTTGCGCCCAGTGACGGATCGTCAGCCCCTTCTGGTCGATCTGTTCTTTCCACTCGCCGCGCGCAAGAAGCGTGACGACGTTCTTTTTGTTCTGGAGCAGGATATGCGTCAGCTCGCAACCCAGAACACCTGCGCCATAAACCAAGATCCGCATAACTGTTACCTCCGTATTGCCCTCTCAGATTCGCTCCGCTCGCCAGCTCCCCCGAAGGGGTGAGTCGCTGGCAAATCGGTCACGTTCTTTGGTCGCATTGTCCACAGCTGCGCCCCGCTGTATCGGTCAGGTCATTTCTTCAAGAAGGAAAAGAACCCTTTCTTTTCATAGGGCTTGGTCTGTGAACCCATGACGGTATAACCTGTTTCGGCAATGGCTGTTTTTAACTTCTCAATATCAAGCGGTTTTTCGGAGAGGATGACCGTTTCACCCTTGGTGTGGGACGAGGTGACTTTTTTCACATCTGCCGCCTTGCGCACTGTCTCGTTGACATGACTTTCGCACATACCGCACATCATACCGTCAACTTTCAATATTGTTTCTACCATAATAGAGAACCTCCCGATATCGTTCTAAACTTCGCTGCAAAGCATCGTCGGTTTTACCAAGCTTTGCAGGCTGTTTTTGGTTATTCTGTTAGCAAAAGCTAACCTTGAGATCTGATAAATGGGACCCCGAAATTTCCTACGATCCCAAACTTATCATATCATACCGATAGGAAAATTGCAAGAGAGACCCTTTGCTCTCAGAGTCTCAGCTCGTGATAGGATTCTCCATCCAGAGTTTTCCAGAAAAAGGTCCGATCTTCCAGCGTCATATATCCATACGGGCTGTTCTCCTTTGGGATACTGAGCGACCCCGGATTCAGATAGAGATTCCCCTCGCCGAACTCTGTCCATGCGGGAACATGGGTGTGCCCGTGGAGCAGGATGTCTCCCGACGCGAGCGGCGGGAGATTTTTCAGGTTGAAGACATGTCCGTGGGTCGCATAGAGCAGCCGTCTGCCTACGGGCAGGATGCAGTAATCCGCCATTACCGGAAAATCCAGAACCATTTGATCGACCTCAGCCTCACAGTTGCCCCGCACACAGCAGAGCAAGGGCTTCAAACGGTTCAGCATCGGGATGACCTCCTTCGGAGCATAGTCCTTCGGTAGATCGTTGCGTGGACCATGATAGAGCAGGTCGCCCAGAAGAAGCAGGCGGTCGGCGTTCTCACGCTCAAACGCCTGAACCATTTTCTTGCAGTAGTATGCCGACCCGTGCAGGTCGGATGCGATCATCCATTTCATCAGAATCCTCTGCCTTTCTGTTTCGGGTTGCTGCCTTTATTGTAGGTTGTCCGAAAAGGAAAGTCAAGCGGGTTTCCTGAAAGGATTGTATTTGCGACAGCAAAAAGACCCCCGCCGATCTCTCGGCAGGGGTCAAAAGGTTCAGATTGGAATTTTAGGCTCAGGACTGGCAGGCAGTGATGAGGCTCATCTTGTAGACCTCATCCGCATTGCAGCCACGGGACAGGTCGTTGATAGGAGCGTTCAGACCCTGCAGAATGGGACCGTAAGCAGCATAACCGCCCAGACGCTGCGCGATCTTATAGCCGATGTTGCCAGCCTCGATGCAGGGGAAAACAAAGGTGTTTGCCTGACCTGCGACCTTGCTGCCCTTGCACTTGGTCTTTGCGACCTCGGGAGAGACAGCGGCGTCGAACTGCAGTTCACCATCAACAGCCAGCTCGGGATCCATCTCCTGAGCCTTGATGGTAGCGTCATGGCTCAGAGCGACCGTGCCGCCCTTGCCGGAGCCCTTGGTAGAGAAGCTCAGGACAGCGACCTTCGGATCGATGCCGAACAGCTTAGCAGTCTTAGCGGTCTCAACAGCGACCTCCGCCAGCTTTGCGGAAGCAGCGACCTTGACCTCGCCGGTAGCCTTATCGACCGTATCGGTGTAATCAATGTTGAC
The DNA here is from genome assembly GCA_963615155.1 of Bacteroides uniformis. Classification (GTDB taxonomy): domain Bacteria; phylum Bacillota; class Clostridia; order Oscillospirales; family Ruminococcaceae; genus Faecalibacterium. The sequence continues at coordinate 7,986 of CAVEGP010000060.1, forward strand.
AGCGCAATCGCCCATCGCAATGCGCTTCAGACCTTCTTCGCCGAAATCACGGTCGAGGATAAAGCAGGAACTCACCAGATGTGCGCCCTTCTTGGTCTTGACCAGCTGCAGAGCCGGACGGATGGTGTCAGCGGTGGAGTAGGTTGCGCCGCCCAGCAGGCAGTCAGCCTTGCCCATCTTAACCAGCATGGTGCCGAAGTAGTTGGACTTCTTCAGCAGAGCAGCGCACTCCTCAGCGGACTGCTTGCCCTTGCGCAGCTCGACCATGGTGCTGACCATCTCGTCGAAGCCAGCGTAGTTCTCGGGGTCGATGATCTCGGCAGCGGAAATATCAAAGTTGCCGGCAGCGGCAGCAGCCTTGCACTCTGCCTCATTGCCGACCATAACGACCTTCAGCACGCCCTCAGCCAGCAGCTTGCTTGCGGCCTCCAGGATGCGAGGATCATTGCCCTCGGTAAAAACGATCGTCTTGGGGTTCGCCTTGAGCTGTGCTACCAGCGGCGCAAACATATCAGCCATTGTGATTACCTCCGAAATTACTTTGCGATTTTTCCTTGGACACCACAGATGTGTCCTTCTTTTTTATTCTAGCACAGAGTTTGAAAACTTCAAGACAAATCCGCAATTTTGTGGTATATTTTATGAGAAGAATCTTTCGTATGATTGTGAAGAAAATGTCATTTTATTTGTGAGGGGATCAACAAAGTGATGAACTGGGAAACACTGCGTACGGAGTGCCTTGGCTGCACCCGATGCCCGCTGCATGAAACAAGAACGAATGTGGTCTTTGGACAAGGCGTGGAGAACGCTGAGGTGATGTTTGTGGGCGAAGGCCCGGGACAGAACGAGGATGAACAGGGACTGCCCTTTGTCGGGCGGAGCGGTCAGTTATTGGACAAATATCTCTTTGCGATCGATCTGGATCGGAACAAAAACTGCTACATCGCGAACATCGTCAAGTGCCGTCCGCCCCAGAACCGTGATCCGCTGCCCACCGAAAGTGAAGCCTGTATGCCGTGGCTGCGGGAACAGTTCCGGCTGATGCGCCCCAAGATCGTGATTTGTCTGGGACGCATTGCCGCCCAGCGGATGATCCGCTCGGATTTCTCGGTCACAAAAGAGCACGGCACGTTCATCGAGAAGAACGGCGTCCTCTTTATGGGCACATTCCACCCGGCGGCACTGCTCCGTCAGCCCCAGAATAAGCCCGAAGCCTTCGCGGATTTTGTGGCACTCAGAGACAAGATAAATGAGGTTTGTGAGAGGACATATTGAACCTCTCAGTCTCGCATCCGCTCGACAGCTCCTCTAACAGGGGAGCAGTTGGCAAACAGATAAAGCAAACAGATAAAACTGAAATCGACTGCCAAGGCCTCGCCTATCAGGAAAGGCGGAATCCCGAAGGGATGACGGAGAGGTTTGTATCATTCCCCCTCACTTTTGCATACTCTAAAGCAAAAGCGAGGTGTTTTCTATGGGAACAAGAACGATCGATTTCTTCCTTGGCGCAACGACTCCGGCGGGATTCAAGGGCTATTTTGAAGCTTTGCGCAAAGAACCGGAGATCCGGATGTACCTCATCAAGAGCGGCCCGGGCTGCGGAAAATCCACCATGATGAAGAAGCTTGCACAGCAGGCCGAAGCCAATGGTGAGACCCTTGAACGTATCCACTGCGCATCCGATCCGGATAGTCTGGACGGGGTCGTCTTTTTGGAAAAGAACGCTGCCTTCATCGACGCCACCGCACCCCATGTGGTCGAGCCGAACGCGCCCGGCGCGGATGAAGTGGTCGTCAGCTTATATCATACCATCGATCCGGAACGCATTCGTCCCCACTGCGATGAAGTGAAGGAGCTGTTCCGGAAAAACGCTGTCCTGCGAAGTCGGGCGTCCCGGTATGTGGCGTCGGCGGGAAGTCTGCTTCTGGACAGCCGCCGTGCCGAGGCGTGCAGCGCAAATTTCGAGAAAGTCCGCCGCTATGTCAAGCGTCTTTGCAATCGGCTGCTGCCCCGCACTGACGGGATTCCCAGTGAGGAGCTGCGTCTGCTGTCTGCTATCACGCCGAAGGGGATCGTCTTTTATAAAAATACGGTGCAAACATTGGCCGACCGGACGGTGGTCTTCCACGACGATTACGGGGCGGTCTCCCGGCTTTTGTTAGAACTTATCCGCGCCGAAGCACTGGCACGGGGCTATCACATCATCACCTGCCCGTGCGCAATGCACCCAGAGGACAAAATAGACCATCTCATCATCCCATCTCTCCGTCTGGCGTTCCTGACCGACAACCGCTGGCATCCAATCCAGGTGGCTGGGGTGCAGGCGGTCCGTTGCGTCCGCTTTGCTGATCGGGAAAATTTGTCGGGCTATCGCGCCCGTCTGCGCTTCAACGAGCGTGCCGCCGCCGAGCTTCTGGAACAGGCTGTTACGCTGATGGCACAAGCCAAGAACTGCCATGACGAGTTGGAAACCTATTATCGCTCTGCCGTGGATTTTGCGCAGGTGGAGCAGATGACACAGGAATGCGAAAAAATGCTGGAGATCCAGCAGAAGGGAAGTTGAGCCTATGCCGCAGATCCGTCTGCCCGTCCGCCAGTTGGTGGAATTTCTGCTCCGTACCGGAAGCATCGACAGCCGTTTCACCGGATTTAACCGTGCCAATGAGGGTGCGCGGATCCACCGCAAGCTTCAGAAGACCGCAGGCGGGGACTATGCCACCGAGGTGTTCCTCTCGGCGGAGCGGACGGTGGAGGATATCACTTTTACCATCGAGGGCAGGGCAGACGGCATTTTTACAGAAAAGGGGCTTGTCACCATCGACGAGATCAAAACGACGGCCATCCCGAAGGATGACATCACGGAGGACATGAACCTCTGTCACTGGGCGCAGGGGATGCTTTATGCAGCCATTTATGGTCAGCAGAATGGATTGGAACGGCTGGCTGTCCGGCTGACCTATTACCAGATCGATACGGATGAGATCATCCGGTTTACGCGGGAATTTTCCATTGCAGAACTGGAAGCGTTTTTCGTGGATCTGCTAAAGCAATATCTCCCATGGGCACGCCGTCAATTGGACTGGAACATCCGGAGAAACGAGAGCCTGCGGCAATTGAAGTTTCCGTTTGCCGCCTATCGCCCCGGGCAACGTGCGTTGGCAGGTGAGATCTATCGAGCCTGTGCCGCCGGAAAGACCGCTGACCGCAAGGGCGGGACACGGCTGTTCTGTCAGGCACCGACGGGGATCGGAAAGACGATGAGCGCGGTATTTCCGGCGTTGAAAGCGATCGGAGAGGGAAACGGGGAAAAGCTGTTCTACTTCACTGCCCGCAGCACCACGCAGGCTGCCGCTGAAGATGCGCTTTTCCGTCTGCGAAGCTCCTCGCCGGAGCTGTCCCTTCGCAGCGTGACCCTGACCGCAAAAGAGAAAGCCTGCATGTGTAAAGATACAGAAGGACGCCCATTCTGCCTGCCCGAAAGCTGCCCGTATGCCAACGGCTATTACGAGAGGGTGAAGGATGCGCTGGCGGCTCTGCTGGATCAGGGTGGAAACTTCTCCCGCAATCGACTGAACGAGACAGCAAGGCAGTTCAGAGTCTGTCCGTTCGAGTTGGGGCTTGACCTGAGCGAGTGGTGTGATGTCGTCATTGGAGATTACAATTACTTATTTGATCCGGTCGTTCATCTCCGCCGATTCTTCGATGGGGCGGGCGACTGGCTTTTTCTCGTGGACGAGGCGCACAACCTGCCCGACCGGGCGAGGGCGATGTACTCGGCGTCTTTCCGCAAGAGCAGTCTCACCGAGGCAAAGCGTGCCTTAGGCCGGGGAAAAGGAAGCCTGAAAACCGCTTTAACAAGGGCGGACAAAGCTTTTCTCGAAGTGCGGAAGACCGTCGCAAAGCTGGCACCTCGGCATCAGTCCATCACAGCGCAGGAAGAACCTGTCACCGAACAGACCAGCCTGCTGGATACACCCGAGACGGCTGTGACCCTTCCGGAACCGATTTTTGCCGAGAATGGCACCATCTTTTTAAAGGAACTGCCGGACATCCTCCGGAAGCCGCTGGACGTGGTACAGGCCCTGTTGCAGGCATGGCTGGAGGATCATCCGGACGATCCGGCACACGATAAGCTGTTGGAGCTGTATTTTTCGGTACAGGATATGACCCGCGCCGCAGAGCGATATGACACGCATTTTGTGACCCAACTGACCGGATATGGAAGTGAACTGGAGTTTTCCGTCCTCTGTCTCGATCCGTCGCCCTTTGTAGACGCAAGTTTTGCCTGCGGTCGGGCGGCGGCACTGTTCAGCGCGACGCTGACCCCGCCGGGTTATTACCGGAATGTTCTGGGCTGTCCGGATGCCCGCGCTGTCGCCCTTGAAAGCCCCTTTTCGCCAGAGAATCTCGGCTTGTACTGCCTTTCCATTTCGACCCGCTACCGTGACCGGGAACGGAGCGTTTTGTCTATTTCAGATGCGCTGGCAGTTCTGGCAAAGAGCAAAACCGGAAATTATCTGGCGTTTTTCCCAAGCTATGCCTATTTGAAACAGGTCTGGGAGGATTTTTCCACCCGCTATCCGGACATCGGAACACAGGCGCAGGAGAGCGGTCTGGACGATGCTGCCCGCACCGCATTTCTGGAAAGGTTCACGCCGGATCCGGAGAAAACGCTCCTCGGATTCGGCGTGATGGGCGGTATTTTTGGAGAGGGCGTCGATCTTGTGGGTGATCGGCTCATCGGCTGCGCCATTGTCGGCGTCGGTCTGCCGCAGGTCAATCCAAGACAGGAGATTTTAAAACGATACTACGATGAGCAATCCGGAACAGGCTTTGAATATGCCTATCGTTATCCGGGCATGAATAAGGTTTTGCAGGCTGCCGGACGAGTCATCCGGACGCAGGAGGACAGGGGAGTGGTACTCCTTCTGGATGACCGCTTTTCCCGCAATGAGTACACCCGCCTTTTCCCAAAGCATTGGGCGCATCTGCGCTATCTTCACAAAACCGACGATTTGAAGCAGGAATTGGAGAGCTTCTGGACACAAAAGAATGACGGGTAGATGAGATCATAAATCGTCAGAATCCTCCCATCCTCGTTTGAGTGATTCCAGCGCATGCGTTTCCAGACGGGAGACATAACTCCGACTGATCTGCAACAGCTTTGCGGTTTCGAGCTGAGTCAGCGGCGGCTGTCCAGCCAGTCCGTAACGAAGCAGGATGAGCTTCCGTTCCCGCGCAGACAGCCCTTCGATGAGATGTCGCAAACGAGCGGATTCATCCTGCTTTTCGCAATTTTCTTCCATGCGGAAGCTGTCCTGCAATACGTCTGATAAGGTCAACGCAGTGTTGTCCTTTCCGGCTTCCAGAGCTTCTTGCAGGGAGATCGTCGCACCGTTCTTCCTTCCGTGCCGGAAGTGCATCCGAAGCTCATTTTCAATACATCGGCTGGCATAAGTCGAGAACCGAGCACGACGGGAGGAATCAAAGGTGTCCACCGCTTTCATCAGACCAATCGTACCGATCGAGATCAGATCCTCCTGATCGCCCGGCTGTGTGTAATACTTTTTGGTGATATGAGCTACCAGACGAAGGTTGTGGCGGATCAACTTCTCCCGTGCGGTCGGGTCGCCTGCCTGCAGAGCCGCAAAGGCTTCGATTTCCTCCTTGAGGGTCAGCGGTCTGGGAAAACTTCCGGAATCCAGATGCAGGGCGAGATACAGAAATTTTGTGGCAAAAAATTGCAAATAAGTCAACAACATACAAAGCACCTCCATGAAAACGATTTTCTATTTCACAGATATGCGCAGAATGGCTTGTGCTGCACTTTGTTTTATGAGTATGCTAAAAAATGTCGTGCCTGCGTCTCATCAAAAAACATGGAAAAGAACTTTTTTGGAAGAAACGCACGTTCTTGAAGGTGAAGAATAAAAGTGCTTGAAAGAGAGCTTTATGGGACATTGATTTGTGTAAAATAACATCA
>CAVEGP010000061.1:0-13937 GCA_963615155.1 Bacteroides uniformis
TGGATGCACTCAACACCATCAGAGAACTGAAATCTCTGAACATAGGGGTGTACTTCCAGAAAGAGAACATATGGACGCTGGATAAAAAGTGACTATGACTATTCAATAAAGATTGTTTACAACAACTTCCCATGGCCGACGCCGACTGAAGCGCAGAAAGCAAGAATCGAGCAAACGGCGCAAGCCATCCTTGATGCAAGGGCACTGTATCCGGATTCCAGTCTGGCAGATTTGTACGATGATGTGACAATGCCACCAGAGCTGCGGAAGGCCCACCAGCAGAATGACCGTGCTGTTATGGATGCCTATGGGTTCGTCAAGGGAACAGAAGCACGCACAAGCGAAAGTGCCTGTGTAGCAGAGCTGATGAAGCGGTATCAAAGACTTGTTGAGGAAAAGAGATAAGCAACCCTTCTCATCGTCTGCAACAGGGGTCTCAGTGCGCTCTGTGCCGCAAGTGGGGCGTACTCGTTTTTTCCACGGGGGGTCGTTTTGCCGCTCTGGGAGAATTCTCAGGGCGGTTTTTGTGTTATATGCGGATTGTGATTTTGGAGCGGATGCCGTATAATATAAAAAAGTGCTTTGGCGAGGCGGAGGAAAATAGATGTACGAAAAAGTGTTAGGCGATGGATATGTGATGACCGTTCTATGGCTGATGGTATTGGATATCCTGCTGGTGGTAAAACTGAAAAAAACAAAAGGCTTTGGAAAGGCACAGGACTGGATCCTGGTGATGCAGTTGGCATGTGTGCTCTGCTCCATGTCGGATGCGTTTTGCATCATTGCGGGCGACAGCGGAATAAGATCCGTCAACTATCTGTTGAATTTTGGCTTCAATGGTACGTTTTGTTTTGTAAGCTATTATCTGTATGAGCATATGGAGAAAACGTATCATCCGGAGAAGAACGGGATCCGATTCTGGGAAGTTCTCTATAAGCTTCCCTTTCTATTCACTGTGGTTCTTTTGATCGCAAGCTATTGGACCGGATGGATATTTTATGTGGATGACACCGGAAAATACAGCAGAGGTGTCCTGTATTTGTTCTTTTTCTTTGTACTGGGAAACGGCTATACCATATTTTCGGTGCTGCTGATCGCATTGCGTCTGCTCAAAGAGAAAGATCCGGAGCGAAGATACATCTTGTGGTGCTGCGCCTCTTACATCTTACCGATCATAGCGGGCACTTGTATTCAGGTTTTTGTGATGCAGTTCCCCGGCTCGAGTCTGGGTCTGTCCGTGACGATGGTTATGATCTTCCTGAATAATCAGGAGATGCTGCTGAAGCAGGCGTTGAAGGATATTGAGGAAAAACAGGTCTTATTGCAGAATGCTCTTGCGCAGGCGGAAAATGCAAACCGCGCGAAAACGACATTTCTGAACAGCATGTCTCATGACATCCGGACGCCGATGAACGCCATTGTCGGTTTTACCGCATTGGCGCAGACACATATTGACGATACGGAGCAGGTGCAGGAGTATCTGGCTAAAATCAGTACCTCCAGTACCCATCTGCTCAGTCTGATCAATGACATTCTGGATATGAGCCGGATCGAAAGCGGAAGCGTGAAGCTGGAAGAGAATCCGGTGCATATTCCGGATGTGCTTCATGATCTGCGGACGATGATCCAAGGACTGATCAACGCGAAAAATCAGAACCTCTACATTGATACGCAGGACATCCAGCATGAAGACGTAATCACGGATAAGCTCAGATTGAATCAGGTGTTGATCAACATCGTGGGAAACGCGATCAAGTATACACCCACAGGCGGGGACATCATTATCCGGCTTGCAGAGAAACCGTGCCAGACCAAGCATTATACGATCTACGAATTTTCGGTCAAGGATAACGGGATCGGCATGTCAAGGGAATTTATCAGTCATATCTTTGATACCTTTTCCAGAGAATACTCCAGCACAGCCAATGGCATTCAGGGAACGGGTCTTGGGATGGCGATCACCAAGAACATTGTGGATATGATGGGTGGCACAATCGATGTGGAAAGTGAAGAGGGAAAAGGCTCCAAATTTACGGTTACGATTCTGGTGCGCTTGTCGAATGAAGCAATCAAATGGGAGTCGATTCCGGAACTGAGAGGTGCCCGAGCACTTGTGATCGATGACGATATAGATACCTGCCGCAGTGTCTGTAAGATGCTCCGGAGCATTGAAATGCGTCCGGACTGGACGATATCCGGCAAGGAGGCGAGCCTTCGGGCACAGGATGCGTTGGAGCTTAAAGACGAATACCGGGTGTACATTGTAGACTATCTCATGCCGGATATGAACGGGATCGAGACGGTGCGCAGGATCAGGAGGGTGGTCGGAGATGGGATTCCCATTATTGTGCTGACTGCCTATGAATGGGCGGATTTTGAACAGGAGGCGCGGGAAGCCGGAGTGACGGCGTTTGTCGGAAAACCACTTTTCATGTCAGAGCTGAGAGAGGTTCTGACACAACCGGTTGGCGGAATGAAGCATGAGCCGGAGAACCAGAATCCGGAGCAGCGTGATTACAGTGGAAAGAGAGTGCTTCTGGTAGAGGACAATGAACTGAACCGAGAAATCGCGATAGCGATCCTTGGAGAAACCGGAATGCAGATCGACTGTGCCGAAGATGGAATTGAAGCGGTGAATATCATCAATGAAGCACCGGAGGATCGGTACGATCTGATCCTGATGGATATTCAGATGCCGAGGATGGACGGCTATACTGCGACAAGGGAGATCCGGACGCTCCCGAATAACAGGAAGGCAAATATCCCGATCGTTGCAATGACGGCAAACGCATTTGACGAGGATAAGCGGAAAGCCTTTGAGACCGGTATGAACGGACATATTGTAAAACCGATCGATATCAAGGAGATCGCAAAGGTTCTGGATCAGATCTTCAAAACCTGTGGTCGAACCGAGCCAAAATAAACGAAAGATCCTGCACCTGTCAAAGGGTGTGGGATTTTTTTGCGCAAATCTCTTGCATCCGGTGGGGCGGTGCGGTATGCTTATCCAATAAAGCCTTTTGAGAGGGGGAAGACCTGTGGACGAAGAAGAGATCCGGAATTTGTTAGGGGATACGATTTTTGCGAGGGCGAAAAAATACAAGAGTCATGTCGTATCGATAGACCGTAGAACAAACCACAAAGGAGTGCTGCATCTGACGGCATTGGTGGACGGAATCGACCTCTACGAGACACAGGTCTGGCTGCGGGCAAATGGGACATTCGTCAGTGCGTCCTGCAACTGTCCTTATAACCAGAACGGTGAGGGAGATTACTGCAAGCATATCGGCGCGGTGCTGCTTGTGGACAGCGATGATGAACCGGAACAGTCCCCGAAAAAACAGTTGGAAAACATTCCGGGTGTAGTGCGGGGAACTGCAAGCCTGCCCCAGAACCGACTGCAGGAAGCATCCAAAAGAGACAGCGGCTATGCGTCCAGCCTTGAGATGCTATTTGGGCAAAAATGGAGGGAGAACGCGCCGGAATCCGACTGGCGGGCAAAGGATCTGCTGCGGCGATATCAGGATGGCGCGCTTGCCGATGTGGGCGGTGAGACGTCAATGGAACAGCGAAAGGGCTTCGCCTATCTTGAGCCGGAGTTGAACCTTGAGATGGAGTATCACCCCATGATCCGGCTTCGCATTTCGGACGGCGGGCGGGCGTATATTGTCAAGAGCGTTCCGAAGCTGTTGGAGGACATCGAGAAGGAACGAAGCGTCAGCTATGGAAAATCGCTGGCGTTCGTGCATCGGTGGGATGCCTTTGCTCCGGAATCACAGCAGCTTTTGCGATTGCTTCGCCGTTTGAACGACACCAAAGAGAGTCTGGAAGCGTTTCAGAAATATGGAAACAGTGCGCCAGCCGGAAGCGAACTGCTGACCGGAGAGCTGCTGGACGAGCTGGTGACGCTCTACGAGCCGACCGGACAGGTGGGCGGCTATCATCTGCAAAAGGGATTGCCCGCCCTGACGATGAAGGTCGAAAAGCGGAGGGGCGGTGTATGGGTCGGGATCAAGCCAAGGCTTTGGGGCTGCCACGGATTGGATTTTGATTATTTATACAATGAGGATACGCTCTGGCAGATAAAAAATGGCGAGGCGACACGAATCCTGCCGGCTATCCATACGCTGAGCGGCGATGGAGTCTTTTTCTCCACGCGGGACGCGGCAGCTTTTTGCAGCTTTGTTCTTCCGGAATTCGGCACGAAGATCCTCATCGACGACCCCGATCGCCTACTGTTGAATCAGATCCCCCTCGAGCCGGTGGTGCAGTTTTATCTCGATGCACCTCAGATGGGCGCGATCACGGCACACCTTGAGTTCCTGTACGGTGAGGATCGGGTGACGCCTGATCAGGTGCCGGAGGGACTTCTGCGGGATGCCCGTACCGAACGCCGTGCGGCAAGGCTGTTGTCTACCTACCTTGAACCGAGTGTCGATACGCGGGAAAACGGCGTTGCACGTCAGTACAGCACGTATAACGAAGATACGGTCTATACCTTTTTAGAGGAAGGTGTACCCGCCCTGATGAGCGAGGGCGAGGTCTACCTGAGCGATGCGTTCCGGAATTTGCAGGCTGCGCCGCCGAAGATCTCGATTGGCGTTTCGGTGCATGGAAGTGTTCTGGATCTCGAGGTGGATACCGGAGAGTTCCCGGACAGTGAACTAAAAAGCCTGCTGAAGTCGCTTCACCAGAAAAAACGCTATCACCGTCTGCGGGATGGTCGTCTGCTTCGGCTGGATGATTCGCTCGAGGTGCTGGAGGAGCTGAACGAGACGCTGGAGCTGTCAGGTGCAAAGCTGGGACAGCACCACGCCCAGCTTCCGCTTTATCGTGCCCCCAGTCTGGATTGGGCACTGTCGGGACAGAACGGCGTCCGCTTCAACCGTGATGATGCCTTCCGCCGGATCAGCCGAAGCTTCCACGCCGTCAAGGACAGCGAGTATACACCGCCTGTATCGCTCCAGAACGTATTGCGCAAGTATCAGCGGGACGGCTATCGCTGGCTGCGGACGCTGGATGGCTACGGAATGGGCGGTATTCTGGCCGATGATATGGGCCTGGGCAAGACGGTGCAGGTGCTTAGTTATCTGCTTGCGATGAAGGAGAACCGACAGGGCGGGGCAGATGGATCGCTTTTGCCGAATCTCATCGTCTGCCCGGCTTCGCTGGTGCTGAACTGGGCGGAAGAGTGCGAAAAATTCACGCCGGAATTGAAGCGCGTTGTGGTGGACGGCGATGCCGCGCACAGGGCAGAGCTGGCAGAAAGCTGGTCGGACGCGGATCTTGTGGTGACGAGCTATGACCTGCTCCGGCGGGACGATGCTCTCTACGAAAAACAGGAGTTTTATGCCTGCATTCTCGACGAGGCACAGGCAATCAAGAACCACACGACCCAGAAATACAAGGCAGTCTGTCAGGTCAGGAGTCGGGTGCGGTTCGCACTGACGGGTACGCCCATCGAAAACCGTCTGGGTGAGCTGTGGAGCATCTTCTCTTTCCTGATGCCGGGCTATCTGCCCTCATACAAGGGCTTTTGCAGCCGCTTTGAAAAGCCCATCGTGCAGGAAAAGGACAAGGACGCCACCCGACGCCTGAACCAATTGACCGGTCCGTTCATCCTCCGACGGATGAAGTCGGAGGTTCTGAAGGAGCTGCCGCCCAAGACCGAGAATATCCACCGCGTTGAACTGGAAGAGCAGCAGCGAAAGCTTTATCTGGCAGCGGTCGTGGATGCCCGCGAGAAGCTGCGAGCGGCAAAACCCGAGGATAAAATGGCGGTCTTTGCCGTCCTGATGCGCCTGCGTGAAATTTGCTGTGACCCACGGCTCATTGCGGACAACTGGGAGGGCGGAAGCGCGAAGCTGGATGCCTGCATCGAGCTGGTGACCTCAGCGGTCGAGGGTGGACACCGCATCCTGCTGTTCAGTCAGTTCACCTCGATGCTCGACCTGTTGGCAAAGCGTCTGGATGCCGAGAGTATCAGCCACTTTACCCTGCAGGGTTCGACCCCGAAGCCTGTTCGTGCCGAGCTGGTCCGCCGCTTCAACAGCGGAGAGGTCAGCGTGTTTTTGATCTCTCTGCGGGCAGGCGGTACAGGTCTGAACCTGACGGCGGCGGATATCGTCATTCATTACGACCCGTGGTGGAATGTGGCGGCGCAGAATCAGGCGACTGATCGAGCCTACCGCATCGGTCAGCAGAATCCGGTGCAGGTGTACAAGCTTATTGCGCAGGACACCATCGAGGAAAAAATCGTTGAATTGCAGCAGGCAAAGCAGTCGCTGGCCGACACCGTGACCGGAACGGCCGATGGCACGATCCTCTCGATGAAGCCGGACGAGCTGCTGGAACTGCTGGAAACAGAAGTATAAAAAAGGAAAGGAAGAACAAGATGAAAGTCTGGGATCTGCATTGCGACACCCTGAGCGTTTTGCGCCGTGCGGAAAAAAGCGGTGAGCCGCTGAGTTTTGAACATAACGATCTGCATATTGATCTTGAAAGATTACAGAAGGGCGATTATATGCTCCAATGCTTCGCGGCGTTCGTCAATCTGGGCGACAAAACGCCGGGAGCCGACCAACTGGTGACAGCACTGGAAGAAATCGACGTATTCAAGCGCATTATGGAGAAGTACCCCGACCGCATCGCACCGGTCTACACGGTGGCAGACATCCGCAAGAACGCCGAGGCAGGCAAGATCAGCGGAATGCTTACCATCGAGGAGGGCGGTGTCTGCAAGGGCAGTCTGGGCGTCTTGCGCCGGATGTATGAGCTGGGCGTCCGGATGATGACCCTGACATGGAATCATGAAAATGAGCTGGCAAGCCCGAATGTTATCCCTCAGAACGAGGCGCATCGGCTCTGGCCTTGTCAGCCCAATACCGAGACAGGTTTGAAAGAAAAGGGCTTTGAGTTCCTTGCCGAGATGGAGCGTCTGCACATCATTGCTGACGTCAGCCACCTGTCGGATAAGGGCTTCTGGGACATCGTCGAACACAGCACCCGCCCCTTTGCGGCCAGCCACTCGAATTGTCGTGCATTGGCACCCCACTGCCGCAACCTGACCGATGAAATGATCCGAGCGATGGCAGAGCGGGGAGGGATCGCCGGGCTGAACTATTGCGCACAATTCCTCGATCATCAGCCCAGTGCGGAGCTTTGCCGCAGCACGACCGCTCTGATGGCAAAACATGCGGCGCACTTCAAGCAGGTGGGTGGCATTGAGATGATCGCCCTTGGCAGCGATTTTGACGGCATCGGCGGACATCTCGAGGTGGATCGCTGCGATAAAATGCCGCTGCTGGCGGACGCTCTGCAAAAAGAGGGCTTCACCGAGGACGAAGTGGAAAAGATCTTCTACCGCAACGCAATGCGGTTCTTTGAGGAAAATCTGTAACAGATGGGTTGGGAAAGTATGACGGAAAGTATACAAATTTCGCTGCCGATGCTCCTGTTCCTGATGGCAATGACTGGATTTGCAGGGTTCGTGGATTCGGCAGCAGGCGGCGGTGGGCTGATCAGCCTGCCGGCTTATCTTTTCGCGGGTTTGCCGGTGCATTACACCTATGGAACAAACAAATTCAGCGCAGCCTGTGGCACGACCTTTGCAACGGTCAAATTTTTTCGGAACGGTGCGATGAATGTCAGGATCGGCATTCTGGCGGCGGTCGGAAGCTTTGCGGGAAGCGCACTCGGGTCACATGTCGTGCTGCTGCTCAGCGACGAAATGCTGCGGATGATGATGCTTGTGATCCTGCCCATTGCGGCGGTGCTGATCCTGTGGCGTCGGAAGCTTCCGGATGAAAATCGGGACGACGGAACATTAAACCTGAAAAAAGCTCTTCTGGCTCTTGCGATCGGCTTGGGCATTGGTCTGTATGACGGCATTTTCGGTCCGGGAACAGGTACATTTGCCATCATAGCGTTTACGAACATGATGGGCTTTGACCTCCGGACAGCCAATGGAAATGCGAAGGTGCTCAATCTGGCAAGCAACTACGCAAGTCTCATCACCTATCTGATGAGCGGACTGGTGGTCTTTTCGGTGGGCATCCCGTGTGCCATCAGCGGCATTGCAGGGAATATGCTCGGTTCACATTTTGCATTGAAAAAGGGTGCGAAATTTATTCGCCCCATGATGATGGTAGTGCTCGTCCTTCTGCTGGGAAAGCTGGTCTCGGATGCGGTGCTGTAAAAAAGCGGAGAACTCCGAGACAGCTTTTGACTGTCTTGGAGTTCTCCGGGTATAAAAGAAGAAAGGAAAATCAGGAGTTCGACTGTGCGACCATGTGGATCAGAGCGGCACCATTCTGCATACTGACCTTGACGAAGGCTTTCCGACCGATGGAGACATCCAGCTTGGTCTCGGTGCCGTCCTCGTTTACCAGATAGAGGTCGTAGCCCTCAACAGCCGATACAGGCAGCTCGACGTTTGCCGAAACGTCGGTGATTGCGCCGGTACCGCCAAGGCAGGTCACAGTCATGACCTTTTCGCCGTTGTCCAGAGTGCCTGTGTAGACATTCAGACTGGAGAAGTTGGCGAAGGCGTTCTGAACCTTTGTCAGCGTGGTCTTGCCGTTGACCTTGCCGCACTCGGCGCAGATGGTGTAAGTTTTGGAAGAGCCGTCCGCATTCGTAAACTGCGCAACGATGGTCGCATTGTCGTTTGTAACGCTGTCATAGGTTTTGCAGGTGCTGGTCTCGTGTCCGGTGACCCGCGCGGTGACAGAAGCTGGCTCGGCGGCAAAGCTGGAGATCGCGCCGCCGACCAGAACGCAGGCGGACAGGCTGAGCATGGCGATGGTTTTCATAGAGTTTTTCATAAAGACACTTCTTTCTCCCCGAATGCGGGGCGTCGTTGTATTTGCTTTTACGAGTTGCAGTATACAAAACGATTCTTAAGTTTGCCGATATAAATTTCTTAAATCGGACTTAATCTTGATGAAAACCTCGTGACAGAATTGTGTGAGCCACAAAAAGACAAAAAAACTCTCCATCACTTTGCGTCAGCTCTTCTATCAGGAGAGCCTTAAAATGCCTCCCCTATGTATGTAGGGGAGGTGGCAATGCGAAGCATGACGGAGAGGTTTTATATAAAGTTTCAGTCGATGACAAGCTCCTGGTCAAAGAATGCGATGCCGAAAGCACCCGGACCGGTGTGCGTGCCGATGACACAGCCGATCTGACGGGTGAGCGGCTGCTCGACGTGCAGGGTGTCGCAGAGATAGGTCTGGATGGGAGCGACCTCACGGATGGTGACGGTGTAACCCGCAAGAGCGGCAAGATTCGGGTTGATGCCGCCCATCTCCTCGATCTTTTTGAAGAGTGCGACATAGGCACCGGGCAGACCGCGTGCCTTGCCAGCCAGAGAGACCTTGCCTTCCTTGATGGCGATGAGGGGCTTGATGCCCAGCATACCGCCTGCGACAACGGCAGCAGCAGACAGACGACCGCCCTTGCGCAGATATTTCAGGTCGTCGATGGCGGCGATGAGATGCAGATGCTCCTTGGCGTGCTCAAGGATGGCGACGATCTGTCCGGCGGTCTTTCCGGAATCCCGCAGATGGACCGCCAGACGGACAAGCAGAGCCTCGCCAAGGCAGACCGAAGCGGAATCGACAAAGAGGACGTTGTCAACATTTGCCATGTCCGCAGACAGCTTCGCACACTGGTAGGTGCCGGACAGCTCATGGGACAGGAAGATGCCGATGACCTCATCTCCGGCAGCGGCAGCCTCGGTGAAGAAATGCTCGAACAGCTCGGGACTGGGCTGGCTGGTGGTAGGCAGTTTATGGCAGGATGCAAGGTGCGTATAATATTCAGAGGGGGTCAGGTCAATGCCGTCCCGAATGACAGTGCCGTCCTCGAGGGTGACGTTCAGAGGGATAACGGTAACATTCAGCTCGGCGGCTTCGGCAGGCAGGATATCGGATGCGGAATCGGTGAGAATGCGGATCATAGGATAATACCTCCATGGGTGCGTCCACGCTTCGTACAGAAAAGAACGATTTTACAAAAAGTCGAGAAAAGTATACCAGAATCAGCATTAAAAAGTCAATCTTTTTAGATAAAAACCCTGTCTCAACGTAAAACTCCTTGCGCCAAAGAGAACGGGTGTGGTACAATGTCCGCGAAACATGGAACAACAGACAGGGGGAGAGAGCCGAATGGATCGTGAAAAGTGGAAAGCGTCCGGCATGGCGATGCTTCTCTGGGCGGTGTTGGCGTTGACGTTCACCCTGTTCTTTCCCGATGGAGTCGGAACGGCAGAGATCCATACCCTGCGTGATGTGCTGCGGGTGTGTGTCCTTCTGCCGGCAGTGGAGGAGCTGGTCTTTCGGGGTGGGATGCAGGCTTGTTTGCGTCCGTTGGGGTGGAAAATGGCGATCTGCCTGCAGGCGACGCTGTTTGCGGCTCTGCACGGAAGTCTGACCGCAAAATGCTATGCGCTTGGGATGGGACTGATCTTTGGATGGGCGGCAGAAAAAACGGGAAAACTCTGGACAGGGCTGTTTCTTCATCTGCTGAATAATGGGCTTGTGGTTCTGGCAGGAGGGATAATGAATGACCGATTATGAACTGATGGGCATTGCCCTTGAAGAGGCGGAAGAGGCGGCTGCACTGGGCGAAGTTCCGGTGGGAGCTGTGATTGCAAAGGATGGGGAGATCGTCGCACGGGCGCATAATACCCGTGAAACGAAAAAAAATGCCCTCCATCATGCGGAGCTGCTGGTCATTGATGAAGCCTGTAAAAAGCTGGGCGGCTGGAGGCTGTGGCAATGTGAATTGTTCGTGACCCTTGAGCCATGCCCGATGTGCAGCGGTGCGATCCTCAACAGCCGGATCAAAAGGGTCGTCTTCGGCGCGGCAGATACCAAGGCGGGATGCTGCGGTTCGGTGACGAATCTGTTCGATATGCCGTTCAATCATCATCCAGTGCTGGAGCGCGGACTGCGTGCGGAAGAAGCTCAGGAGCTGCTGCAGGCGTTTTTTCTCCGTCTGCGGGAACAGCGGGCGGGAAAACCGAAGTGGAAAACGCCCGTAAAGACCTGAAACCGCCCGAATGGATGAAAAAAGAGTGGGAACTGCGTGAAAAACGGCTCGTTCCCACTTTCTTTTTTCGTCAAATTGTGATATATTATTAAATGGAAACTTGTCGAAACCACTCATTGGATCGACGGACGCACCGCAGTACCGGTCTTGACCGGAGAATTGGACAGAGCGCAGCTCCGCCGGGAGCAGGGGGGACAGGTTTTTCCTGCCCGAATGGGAGTTTTTCTCATCGGGCAGAGAATAAGTGACAGGAGGCGGAACTCTTGTACGATGACGATTTTGAATTGACCTTTGACCTGAACGACGAAGGCGACGACACGCAGGAGCCTGTGACGCTCCCGACGGAACAGCCTGAGTTGCCCGAGAAGGACGCCAGGGCGGCTACTCCGGATGAGGATCCGACTGCGGTCGTGCCGGAGGAAGCGACCCGAATTCTGCCGGAGCTTTCACGGACACGGAACGCACCTGAGCAGGAACCGGAAGCACCGCGGGAAACCGTGCGTGAGCCGGAAGAAAAGCTGCCTCCCGCAGGAATGCCCAATGGACGGACCGTCCTGATCTCGGGCGGAGACCGTGGCATCGGCGCGGCGGCAGCACGGGCATTCTATGCGGCAGGCTATCGGGTGGCAGTGCTGTACCACACCCATGCGGAAGCGGCGGCATCCCTTGAAAAAGAGCTGCCGGGCTGTACCGTTGTGCAGTGCGATGTGGCAAGCCGCGCAAGCTGCGAGCTTGCTTTTCATGCCGTTGAGCAGGCAATGGGTCGGGTCGATGTGCTGGTGAGCAATGCGGGCATTGCCCAGCAAAAGCTGTTCACCGACATCACGCCGGATGAATGGCAGCATATGCTGGATGTCAACCTGACAGGAGCGTTCTATCTGTGTCAGCTTGTGCTGCCGGGCATGATACGCCGCAAACAGGGGCGCATCCTGACGGTCAGCAGCATGTGGGGTCAGACGGGCGGAAGCTGCGAGGTCCACTATTCGGCAGCCAAGGCGGGTCTGATTGGTCTGACGAAGGCACTGGCGAAGGAAGAAGGACCAAGCGGCATCACTGTCAACTGTGTCGCGCCGGGTGTCATCGACACCGATATGATGGCGGCGTTCACTGCCGAGGATAAGGCGGCATTGGCGGAGGAAACTCCGGTCGGGCGGCTGGGAACTGCCGACGAGGTGGCGAAGCTTCTGGTCTTTCTGGCCGGAGAGGACGCAGGATACATTACCGGACAGGTGTTCGGTGTGAACGGCGGTCTGGTGATCTGATGACGCTGGAACAACGATATCATAACATCCCTGAGAGGGATTTTCCCCAGAGTGAAAAGGAGAGGGCGAAATGGGCATGACTTTAAAGGAACTGTTGACAAAGGGCGAGGGCACGCTGTCCACACAGGAGGCAAAGGCTCTGGCTTCACAGTGCAGAATGGATGTGGAAACGCTCTATACACTTCTGGAGGAGCGGGGCATCAAAATTCTCGATGAGTCCGAAGACGACAGCAGTCTGGACGTGGACGGTATCCTTGCGGAAGTCGAGAACGCTGAGAACAACAGCGACGAGCTGGGTCTGGGCGATGAAACGGAGGAGGATTCGATCGAGGAGAACCCGGCGGATCTGAAGGCGGCAATGGATGAACTGCTGGACGACCCCGTCAAGAACTACCTTAAGCAGATCGGTCAGATCCCGCTGCTGAGCGCGGAGCAGGAAGTAGAGCTGAGCAAACGCATCCATGCAGGCGCAGAGGCCGCGCACATCCTGCAGGCTGACCGTGCCAAGTATGGCGCACCCGAATACATCAAGAAGAACAGCGCGCGTTTCTCGTTTGAGGAAGACGAGAACAGCCGCAGCTACAACGAGGATCTCGACGAGGACGATAACGAGAAGAGCAGCGAGGACGCCGAGGAAAAAGCAGCGGAAGAGGAAGCAATGGAAGCGGTCGAGAACGGTCCTCTGACCGAGGAGCGTCGGCAGGAGCTGCTGAAGATCCGCCGCGACGGTCTGAATGCCCGCCGTAGCCTGAGCGAGGCAAACCTGCGTCTGGTCGTTTCCATCGCAAAGAAGCATGTTGGTCACAATCTGGCGTTCCTCGATCTCATTCAGGAGGGCAACATCGGTCTGATCAAGGCGGCTGAGAAGTTCGACTGTGACCGTGGCTTCCGCTTCTCGACCTATGCGACCTGGTGGATTCGCCAGGCGATCACCCGCGCCATTGCGGATCAGGCTCGTACCATCCGCATTCCGGTGCACATGGTCGAGACGATCAACCGGATGCGTCAGGCGACCAACCAGTTGGTCTATCAGAATGGACACGAGCCGACTCCGGAAGAGCTGGCAAAGGCAATGGACATGAGCGTCGAGCGTGTCCGTGAGATCCAGCGGATGGCACAGGAGCCGGCGAGTCTGGAAAGCCCGGTCGGTGAGGAGGAGGATTCCTCTCTGGGCGATTTCGTCGCGGACGAGAACGCCGAAGCTCCCGGAAAGGCGGCTGACCGTGCGATGGTCGCACAGCAGATCAATCAGGCTCTCAAGAGCCTGACACCCCGTGAGGAGAAGGTCATTCGTCTGCGTTTTGGTCTGGATGATGGTCGCCCCCGCACCCTTGAGGAGGTCGGTCGTGATTTCGGCGTCACCCGTGAGCGTGTCCGTCAGATCGAGGCAAAGGCGATCCGCAAGTTGCACAGCCGCAAGTGCCTTGCGTTGCTGAATGGTCTGATCGAGTGATTGGCTTCCCCTTGGGGAAGGCTTCGGAGGGAAATTAAAAAAACATAGAAAAAATTGCGGAAGACCCTTGCCAAACGTCGCTTTTTATGGTAAACTAATTGAGCTGTGATTGTGCTGCTATAGCTCAGTTGGTAGAGCGCATCCTTGGTAAGGATGAGGTCTCCAGT
>CAVEGP010000062.1:0-13833 GCA_963615155.1 Bacteroides uniformis
CCTCCGTTTGGGATGTTCTTTGTCTTACTTTATAATAGTATCGTATTTTTTACAAAAGACAAGGGGCCGAGAAAAAGATTCTGCGTTGACTTCACCCGCATGGGAAATTATAATGGAGAAAATACTTTACCAGGCTTGCCCTCTCCGTCATCATTGCTTTGCTCGATGCCCTCCAAAAAAGTGGGAGGCATGGCTCTCCCTTTGGGAGAGCTGGCGAGCGTTAGCGACGCCTGAGAGGGCGAGCCGCCTGAATTAAACGAGGATCTTTATGAAACAATACACTGCTACCGCCAACGACGAAGGGGTTCGCCTCTCTCGTTTTGTCCAGAGCGTGACCTGCGATTTCCCCACCGGCCTGCTATACAAGAGCTTCCGCAACAAGCGCATCAAGGTCAACGGCAAAAAAGGCTCGCCTGAGGATCGCATCAAGGCGGGCGACCTGATCGAGCTGTACGTCAACGATGAATTCTTCCCGCCGGAAGGCGCAAAGCCTGCCCCTAAAAAAGCCCCGAAGAAACCGCAGAATCAGCCCAAGGTGAATGTCATCTACGAGGACGAGAGCATTGCCGTCCTGTACAAGCCCGCTCACCTGCTCTGCCACAGCGACCGCACCGGAGACGCAAACCTCGTGGACGCTTTCGCCCAATATCTGGAACAGAAGGGTGAATATGACCCCCACGGCGAAAATCGCTTCAAACCGGGCGTCTGCAACCGTCTCGACCGCGGCACAGAGGGGCTTGTCATTGCCGCCAAGAACTACTCCGCCCTGCGCGATATGAACGAGATCATCCGCACTGATCTTTTGAAAAAGGAATACTACACCATCACGGTCGGCATCCCGCAGAGCGGACGCTTCACCGCGTGGTGGGAGCACGACGAAAAGAATAACAAAGTCAGCATCCACGCACACCAGTCGCAGGACGAACGCCGCAAACAGATCATCACCGATGTGGATGTTCTGCGCACCGCCGGACCGTTTGCCCTCTGCAAAATCGGGCTTATCACCGGACGGACGCACCAGATTCGCGCTCACCTTGCCTACCTCGGCAAGCCTGTCCTCGGCGACATCAAATACGGCAACCGGAAGATGAACGAGCGCACCGGAACGAAAACGCAGGCTCTCTGCGCTGTCCGTATCACCTTCGGCGACATCCCCGAAGAAAACACCCTTCATTACCTCTCCGGCAAAGTCGTCAAGCTGAAAGACCCTCAGATTTTAAAACAGTTCGATACACTGGACAAAACCAAAGCAAACGCTGAATCATTTTTAATTTAAAGGAGAGCTTTCCTATGGAACTGGATGTCTATTTCAAAAGTATCATCGACCAAGACCCCGCTTCAGTCGTCCTGTGCAACCTGAACCACACCATCATCTACATGAATCCCGCCGCCATCCGCAACTACGCCAAGCGTGGCGGCGAAACGCTGGTAGGTTGCAGTTTGCTCGATTGCCACAACCCTAACTCCAACAACCGCATTCAGGAGGTCGTGGACTGGTTTGCCAAAAGCCCGGAGCACAACAGCATCTATACCCACCACAACGACAAGCAGAATAAGGATGTCTACATGGTCGCCCTACGAGATGCCAATGGAACTCTGGTCGGCTATTATGAAAAGCACGAGTACCGCAACCCCGAAACGAAGAAGCCGTATGATTTTGGGGAGTAAATCCTGATAGATCCTTTATCTCGAATCCATTTTTATTTTGCAGTAAAGCATTCAGAAAATCGGGGATTCCGCAAGGAGGTTTGCGCATGTATCCGACTCGTGAACAGGCTGAGACATTACTTATTGAGGCTCTGCCCCACAATCCAGGTCCTTGGGGGAAACACAGTCGTACCGCCGCCCACTGTGCGGAGAAAATCGCAGAAGCCGCAAGGCTTGATCTGGACAAAGCGTATGTGCTGGGGCTTCTGCACGACATCGGTCGCAGATTCGGCAAGCGGCACCTCGGTCATGTTTCGGACGGTTATTCTTATATGATGTCGCTGGGCTATGACGAAGTTGCGCATGTTTGTCTGAGTCACAGCTTCAACGACCAGTCGTTGGACGATTACGTTGGCAAGCGAGATACCACGCCCGAAGAGACTACCCTTATCAAAACGAACCTCGCCGCAATGGTCTATGACGAATACGACCGTCTCATTCAGCTCTGCGATTCACTGGCGGGTGCAGAGGGCGTGATGGATATTGAGGAACGAATGCTGGACGTCAAACGCCGCTATGGAATTATCCGCAGAACAAGTGGGATACTAACATGGAACTAAAGCGGCATTTTGAAGAGCTTGCAGGGCGAAACCTTTATGATATTGTCGAAAAGGACACTTACCGACCGGAATGACAAAGCTATAAAGCGTCACAAATATATAGAGAAAATAATGAACGACACCCTAAACCAGAGTGGTTCCGGTTTGGGGTGTCGTTCATTATTTTAATCAAGATTGCCAGTAGCTTACTCTATCGCACAATGGTAAGCCTACATCTGCCTCCGACAGCGTTTGGTGCGTACCATCCATATAATCAATTTCGATTTTGGGGAAACGGATATCTTTTGTTGTGCTGTTATACCATACAACATCCCACACACTAATTTGTGAGAATGTCAGGCTTGGATAATTCAGTTCCGTTTTTCCAAGACGATCATATTTACTAGCCGCATGAGTCCGATAGAGCGGTGCCCCCTGATAATAATACAGAAGCCCCTCACTATCCTTAAAAACATACTCTACACCTTCAGAAAAATTATAATAATACAGCCCTACACCTTTTTCAGAATCTATGGGTCCAGTCACCTTGCAGGCAAACGTGTTTTTTCCTGTCACCTCATCTGTAACAGCATCATCAACCGCATTATACGGTGACAAATAGAATGTAACGTATTTGATCGTCTTACCTGTATTATTGTTCCACAGAATGATTGGAGAAACACCACCGGCTGAATTCACTTTAAATAAAACCTGTATAATTTCAATCGGTTTATCGGTTCTTCTCTGAAAATTCTGTATGCAGAATTTCTTTACGGTTTCCTTGTCATATACTGTCTCATCATATGCCTTACGCCCTTCTTGTTCACCACTCTGGGTATAATGACGATAGAGAGCAGATGTGTCTGTGCCGACTACCGCAACAACATCTGGATTTTGAGTTGCATAGTATTCTGCGTCAAACGCATCTCCGCCCGGCATGACTTCTAATGCCGCCGAAGCCTCAAACATCATGCTTGAAAATAACACTGTCGTCAAAATCAGGGATATTAGCTTTTTCACTTCAGGTCGTTCCTTTCTCCTTAGTATTTTATTAATATTCCCAAAATCTCATAACAAGCTCTATAACGCCCCCTTTTTCAGCCGTTTACAACATCTGATTTCATTATAGAGTTTATAGCTCTATTTGTTAAGTAACTCACAAAATTCTCTTATACTTATTGTGCAAGGTGGTGGTTTTTGTGAGATACAACGAACGCATCCGTGAAATACGGGAAGATAATTTTCTGACTCAGCAAAAAGTTGCTGACCTTCTGCATATCGGTCAGCGCACCTACTCCGATTACGAAAGCGGAAAGACACGGATTCCTATCGACAACCTTCTTATCCTTGCAAAGTTTTACAATGTTTCGATGGATTATATCTCCGGTGCAAGCGATTGCCGAACCGAGTATCCAAAAAAATAATCGCCCCTTCATCCACTGCTGGACGAAGAGGCGATTTTGTGTTTATGGTTCGCTATGGCGAACGGTCAAAGCCTTCTGAAACGGAAAAATTCACTTTACCTTTTCCCGTTCTGCTTTTCCTGTTCCTCGCGGAGCTTCTGGATGCGCTTTTTCTCGCTTTCGACATGTGGCCACGGCCAAGAGAAGCCCTCATTGGTCTTACACCAGCGGACAAGCGGATAAAACGCAAAGGTCAGACCAAAGACATACAGCAGCAGATACAGCACCGCGTCCAGCGTAACCAGAGCGTCCAATGCACCGACCAGTGCCATCACAAAGCCTGCTTTCAGGAAAAACAAACCGTTCTGACGGCAGTATTCCGCAAAATTTTCCGCTTTGACCGCACGACGACCCTGATCGCCCCAGATGCGTGGATTCTTCATGACCGAGTAGCCGTAAAAGACCAACATCAGACCACAGGTGAGCTGAAATCCAAAAAACATAGTGTACCTCTATTCTGTATGGAATTTATTCGCCCTCTCAGTCACTTCGTGACAGCTCTCCCAAGGGGAGAGCCAAGAACGCTGCGGAAAATCGCTACTGCTTCAGTCCTCAAAAAGCGGCTTCATGAAGGGCAGGAAGTCGAGGGTCGCAAAATAATCACGCGGCGTCTCAGCACGGCGGATGAGACGGTGAGAGCCATCCTCGCAGAGCAGGACTTCGGCACTGCGGAGCTTACCATTGTAGTTGTAGCCCATCGCAAAGCCGTGCGCACCGGTGTCGTGGATATAGACTACATCGCCGATGTCGATCTTTGGGAGCATCCGGTCAATGGCAAACTTGTCGTTGTTCTCACACAGACCACCGACAACATCATACTTGTGGTCACAGGGAGCATCCTCCTTGCCGAGAACGGTGATATGATGGTATGCGCCATACATCGCCGGACGCATCAGGTTTGCGGCGCAGGCGTCAAGACCAATGTATTCCTTATAGATGTGCTTTTCGTGGATCGCCGTTGCGACCAACGCGCCGTAAGGGCCTGTGGTAAAGCGACCCATCTCCGTGAAGATCGCGACATCACCCATGCCCGCCGGAACAAGGATCTCTTCAAACTTCCGGCGAACGCCCTCACCGATCGCCATGATATCATTCTCGGTCTGCTCGGGGCGGTACGGAATGCCAATGCCGCCGGACAGATTGATGTAGGCGATATGAACGCCCGTTGCCTTCTGGACACGGACAGCCAGTTGGAACAAAATCCCTGCCAGCTCCGGATAATATGCGTCGGAAATGGTATTGGAAGCAAGGAAAGCGTGGATGCCGAAGTTCTTTGCGCCCTTGGCTACCAGCTTCTTATAACTGTCGATCATCTGCTCCTCGGTCATACCGTACTTGGCATCCCCTGGCTTGTCCATGACCTGAAAGCCCTCTTCGCTCTCACCAAGCTGGAAGGTTCCGCCCGGGTTATAACGGCAGAAGATATTTTCCGGCACACCTGCAACACGCTCGAGGAATTCGACCATCGTTGCGTCGTCCAGATTGATATATGCGCCCAGTTCGTAAGCCTTCTTCATATCCTCGACCGGAGTCTGGTTGGAGGAAAACATGATATCACTGCCACTGAAGCCGCAGACCTCGCTGAGCATCAGCTCGGTCAGCGAAGAGCAGTCCACACCGCAGCCCTCTTCCTTCAGGATCTGGAGAATGACCGGATTGGGCAGAGCCTTGACTGCGAAATATTCCTTGAAGCCCTTGTTCCAACTGAACGCCTTGTTGATGCGGCGGGCGTTCTCGCGGATGCCCTTTTCATCGTAGACATGGAACGGAGTGGGCACATCCTGAATGATCTCCTGTGCCTGCGCTTCGGTCAAAAACGGTTTCTTTTCCATAGATACATCCCTCTCATTTTATAGTCACACCGACTTTTCCGGTGTTTCAGCAAATCAAAGCTTGAGGTTTTTCCGTGTTGGGGTAAAGGTGGGGATCATCTTTGCCAGCTGATGAACCACACCATCGTCATTGTGTTCAGCGGCTTCAGACAATGCCTGCAGTTGTTCGTAGAATTCAGCGAGGTCGATGTTCCGTGGCGGCGCGACAAAGATCTTGTTGTGCTCCGTGCGGCGCATCTTGTCCTGTTCCTCATCCATCATCAGCTCTTCATAGAGCTTTTCGCCCGGACGGAGACCAACGATCCTGATCTCCATATTTACGCCCGGCTCATAGCCATAGAAACGGATAAGCTGCTTTGCGAGATCGATGATCTTGACCGGCTCGCCCATATCCAGAACATAGATGCTGCCGCTTTCAGCCAGCGCGCCTGCCTGCAAAACAAGCTGTGCCGCCTCTGGGATCGTCATAAAGTACCGCTCGATGTTGGCATCGGTCAGAGTGACCGGACCACCCTTTTTGATCTGCGACTCGAACAGCGGGATAACGCTGCCGTGACTGCCCAGCACATTGCCGAACCGGACAGCGACGCACTTCATCTCTGTATTGCCCGCAAAGGTCTGAATGAGCATTTCACACAGCCGCTTGGTGCAGCCCATAACGCTGGTCGGATTGACAGCCTTATCGGTGGAAAGCTGGACAAGCCGCTCCACGCCATGCTCGCTGGCACTGACAAGAAGATTCTTTGTGCCGAAGACGTTGTTTTTGACAGCCTCCGCCGGACTGACCTCCATCAAAGGCACATGCTTGTGTGCCGCCGCATGGAAAACCACGGTCGGGTGGTAGGTCTCAAACACTTCATCCAGACGTTTTTTGTCTCGGATCGAGCCGATGAGTACTGTGACCGGAACATCCTGCCCATACTTCTGCTGAAGCTCCATCTGCAGCTCATAAGCACAGTTCTCATAGATATCAAAGATCAGAAGCTTGCCGGGATGGAATTTCATTACCTGCCGGCACAGCTCGCTGCCGATGCTTCCGCCTCCGCCCGTGACAAGGACGGTCTTGCCTGTCAGATATCCGGAGATCTTTGCAGTGTCCAGCGTGACCTCTTCACGGGAAAGGAAGTCGGCGGTATTCACCTCACGGAATGCTCCCTGCTGGGGTGCGTTTGCCCCTACCAACTGAGGGTCGCTCAGGATCTGAACGGCGCAGTGGGTCGAAACGCAGAGATCAATGACATGGTTCAGACGGTTTCCCTTCAGGGTCGGGATCGCGATGATGATGGTATGGATGCTGTACTTTTCGCACAGGACAGGGATCTGTTCCAGCGTACCCTTAACTGGGACCCCGTGGATCGTCTGTCCCAGTTTATTTGGGTCGTCATCCACCGCCACGACGGGATGCCCATAGACCTGATTGGACTTGCAGACATTGATCGCCCATGCGCCTGCTTCGCCTGCGCCGACGATCATGACCGGACGGTTGGGATCCTTGTTGGCATTGCCCCGCAGACGCTCGCCCAGCGGATGGTTCAGGAAGAGCCGCCATGCCAGACGACTCCCACCCACCAGCAGGAAGATGAACACCGAAGCCATCACGTTGGCGGAGTTGAACAGCACGCCGTGGATCCACAGGCGGTTGACCGCATAGACGATGACCGTCGATGCGGCGATCGTTCCCGCAAGACGAATAAGATCCCGCTCCCCCGCATACTTCCACAAGATCGAGTAGAGTCCGCCCACAAGGAAGCAAGCCAGATAAACAGCTATGATCCACGGTAAGTTGTGATACAACAGGCTGAGGTTATGCGGCCACCAGACCTCCTCATTGCTTGCCCCTTCCGCACGGAGCAGGAGCGCAAAATAGAAGCTGAACGCAATTATAGTCGCATCCAGCACCACCAGCAGCAGCCGGCGCGCATAGATGCGCAACGCAGTTTTTTGATTTTCTTTCACAAAAAGTCCTCTTTTGTTCTGGCGCAGAGCATGTCCGCATCCATATTCCGATATCGGCGTCAGGCGGGCATCTGTCCGAAACTCCCACTCCACCATAATATCTTCTGTTATTATACTCATTTCTTTCGCCTGTGTCCAGAAGATTCCGCATTCCCTGCGTTTTTTGCCCATCTCTCCTGTTTTACCGAGGCTTTTCCCTCAAAAATCGCCCGCAGCTCTTCCCCAAGACCCATCCGCCATGCGAGAGTGAAGTAGATAAGACTCATTCCCGTTCCGCCCACAACCAGTACCGCAAGCTGCTTCCAGAGGATATCGCCGGACAGGACGAGCAGCGCATCCCGTAAGCCGCTCCCGATCACCGCCGACAGGACAGCCGCCGACCCGGGCGCACCCAGCCATCGCACAGGGTGCGGCGGCATCCCACAGCAATGGAGCAATCGGCTGGTATTGGCAATGCAGGTATAGCAGCTCGACATCAGGATCACAAACAGAAAGCCCTTCATCCCGAAGCTCGGCAGCAGAAGCATCACGCCCCCAATGCGGAAAATCGAGTCCCACACACTGTATCGGAAAACCGCCCGCTGCTCGCCGATCCCCTTCATGGCACCGTCCACCATGCTTTCCATGCAGAACAGCGGCATCGCCGGACTAAGGACCGCAAGGTATGCTCCTGCTTCGGTGCTGTGATAGAGCATCCACGCCAGCGGCGTTCCCCAGACCCAAAACAACGCGCCGACCAGTGCGGAGAAGTATCCCGTCAGCCGGAGCATCCGGTCAACCAGAGCCTGCAAACGGCGAGTCTCCCCCTGCATATATGCCTGTGTGATCTCCGGCATCAGCAAAACGGAAAGGCTGCCAAGCAGCCCGAACGGAAAGGTGAGTAAGGGCAGTGCCATTCCTTTTAAATTACCGTACTGCTTCACCGCCTCTTCTCGAGCACCCAGACCAGATGCCGCAAGCCAGACTGTCAGGCAGGCGGGCACGAGCATGTTCTCCGCAGTTCGGAGCGCACTGGACAAGCAGCGTCCGCCCTCCACCGGCCACAGGATCTCCCAAAGCCGTCGGGCGGGGTCTTTCGGACACGCTGTCGGCCTTTTCCCAAAGCATACTGCTGCTTCTCTCCAGTAAAACAGGAGCATGATGCCAGTGGATATGGCTTCACTGACCGCCGCAGCCAGCATAACGACAGCGCACTCCGCCCCTGTGTCAAGCTCCTGTGCCCATTCCAGAGCAAAGCAGATGAGTCCGATACGAACGGTCTGCTCTCCCAACTGACTGATGAGATTGGGTTCAACTCTCCGACGGGCAATAAAAAAGCCCCGAAGCACTGCGGAAACAGCCATCCACGGCAAACCAAACGCCGATACCCGAAGTGAAGCTGCTGCCCTAACATCGCCCAGCCACCATTTCGCGGCAAGCCCAGCCAATCCGAACTGCGCTGCCATCGACAGCACACCCAGACCGGTCCCTGCCAAAAGAAGCCGCGCCAGCATCCCTCTAGCTTCGGCAGGGACTCGGCTCAGTTCTTCGGTCATGAGACGGGTCGCGGCGACCGACACGCCCGCCGTCGCCAGCGTAACGAAGAGCGAGTAAACTGCCAGCACCAGCTGATACAGCCCCATTCCTTCCCCGCCCAGAGCATTGGCGAGATAAATGCGCAGTCCCATCCCCGCCAGACGGAGCAGAATGTCCGCCCCTGTCATAAGGGTTGCGTTCTTCAGGTAACTCTGCCGCATGCCGCACCTCCCCCCTTGTTCCGGTTTCACTCTTCAATGTATGCGGCAAAGCAGGTAGCTTAGACTTCTCATAGACTATAGAAAAGATGAGCAGGCGCATGGGTTGTTTCTTTCCTAGTTTTATGGTATGATAGGTGCTATCACAAGGGCGGAAACGCCTTTCTATCAAAAAACAATAGGAGGAAGCGCACATCCACGGGTTACCCCGCCTGTGCGCAATGAGAGAATGAGCGAAGAATGTACCCATGACTGCTCCAGCTGTGGAGCGGCATGTTCTTCCCGCGAAGCCGCACCCAGGCATGACGCACCCAACCCCAACAGCAGCGTCAAGAAGGTCATTGGCGTTGTATCCGGCAAGGGCGGTGTCGGCAAAAGCATGACCAGCGCACTGCTGGCCTGCGCAATGGCTCGCCGCGGCTATCACTGCGGCATTCTGGACGCTGATATCACTGGTCCGTCCATCCCGAAGCTTTTCGGCATCCATGGTCGTGCTATGGCTGATGAAAAAGGCTGCTGGCCCATCCAGAGCCGGATGGGGATCGACGTGATGAGCATCAATCTTCTGGTCGAAAACGAAGAAGACCCTGTCGTCTGGCGCGGTCCGGTCATTGCCGGCGCAGTCAAGCAGTTCTGGACGGATGTCGTCTGGAAGGACATCGATTTCCTGTTCGTTGACATGCCTCCGGGAACGGGTGATGTTCCCCTTACGGTGTTCCAGAGTCTTCCGGTGGATGGCATCGTTGTCGTCGCAAGCCCGCAGGAGCTTGTCAGCATGATCGTTGCCAAGGCTGTCAACATGGCTGAGATGATGAAAGTCCCGATGCTGGGCATCGTCGAAAACATGAGCTATATCGTCTGTCCTGACTGCGGCAAACATATCAACGTATTCGGCAACAGCCATGTGGACGAGGTTGCCGCCAAGCACCACCTGCCTGTTCTGGCAAAATGCCCCATCGACCCCCAGCTTGCAGCTCTGTCTGACGCTGGCATGATCGAGACTTATGGTGGTCAGTAGCTTGAGGATGCCGCCGACGCCTGCGAAAAGCTGCTGAAGAAATAATCTTTTTCCCCTTGTTGGACGGCTTTATTCCTCTGACAAGGGATCGATCCAGTTTTTGACCTGTACATTGCAAAACCTCCCCATGTAGTTCTTTTATCCTGCATGGGGAGGTTTTTATCTATTGTCCACTTTTTACGAATCGGTTCACGGCCTTTAAATCAGCAGGTAGCTTGCGGCATTGCTGTTTTCTTGAATCTCCGATATGCAGTCTTTGGCAGGATAACACGCCCCGCCCGAGGCTGGATGACAACCTCCACCTTGTCACAGGGGGCGCATTCACCGTCCACGGTGGCAATGACAGAGCCACGACCATCGGTCGGTCGAAGCGTCACCTGTCTGGCACGGCGATAGATAAAATAAGGCTTTGCCTTTTCGACCAACTCGCCGTCCACGAAGTGTCTGCCGTTTTTGTACATTCCCAGCAGCTTTGCGATGGTGAGCCGACCGACCTTCCGGATGATGAACACATCCAGCCAGCCATCGTCGGGCTGGGCTTCAGGCGCAGCCTCAAAGCCGCCGCCATAGGTCTGCCCGTTGCAGACAGCACACATCAGGCAGTCCACTTCCAGCGTTTCACCGTCAATTTGATACTCTATCTTCCGCCCGATGTGACCGCAGAGCTGCTCGACGATGGAGAGCAGATAGGACACCTCCCCGCCGCAAAATGGGA
The DNA here is from genome assembly GCA_963615155.1 of Bacteroides uniformis. Classification (GTDB taxonomy): domain Bacteria; phylum Bacillota; class Clostridia; order Oscillospirales; family Ruminococcaceae; genus Faecalibacterium. The sequence goes on from CAVEGP010000062.1 coordinate 10,964, forward strand.
TGCGCCGGAATTTTGCGATCCCGTAAGCCACCTGCGCATCCAGTCCGGCGGCACAGATGGTCGCCGAAAGACCAAGGTTCGTCTGCATCAGGTCAATGACGGTCTCCTCCCCTGCAAGCTGTGCGTCCAGATCGAGGAATTCCTCCCGCGTACCATAGGTGCGCAGAAAATCATTGCCGCTTCCGAAGGGCAGGCAGCCCACAGCCGCATTCTCAAAGCTATATACACCTGTCAACGCCTCGTTGAACGTGCCGTCCCCGCCTGCTGTGAATACCCACAGTCTCTCCCCTGCCTGCGCTGCATCCTCAGCGGCAGCATATGCCAGTTCCCGTGCATGACCTGCGAACTCTGTACAGCAGATCGTCAGATCCTTTTCCGGCACGCCAGCCCTTCCCGCAGCCGCTTTAATCCTCGGTGGCAGTTCTCCAGTGCAGTCCGCTTTGCCAGCGGTGGGATTCAACAAAAACAGATAGCGCATCCTGCTTCCTCCTGTGGGCAATTCGTTTTCTTTATGATAGTTGAATTCGTCCACAAAAGCAAGCGGTTTTTATCCGATCGCCGCAGGTTCGTTCTGCGAAAGGGTCACATTGCCGTCGTCGGTACAATCCGCTGTCCAGTGCTGACCGGAATGCGCCACACCGCAGGCGATCTCGTTCGCCAACGCCTGCTCCACAGCACGATCGATCTGCCGCCGCAGCTCTCTTGCGCCATAGGGGGATGCCGCCTTTGCCGCCAGCGCAGGACCGACACGGGGCGTATGCGTCAGGGTGTAACCGTTCCTTGCTGCACGTGCTTCGAGCTGACAGAGCAGCTTTTCCGCAATGGAGCTGAGGTTTTCGGTCGTCAGCGCACGGAATACGATCAGCTCATCCAGCCGCCCGATCAGTTCTGGTCGGAACCACTTTTTCGCTTCTGCTATGGCTTGCGCCGACTGCTTTTCAAAAAGCACTTCTTCCCCTGCCGCAAACCCCAGTGGTGCGCTCTGCCCCGCAAGGAAGCGTGCGCCCAGATTGGACGTCAGCAGAACGATGGTGTTCCGGAAATCGGCTTTCCGTCCCATCGAGTCGGTCAATTGCCCATCTTCCAGAATTTGCAGCAGCACGTTCTGGATATCCGGATGTGCCTTTTCGATCTCATCAAACAGCACAACGCTGTACGGACGGCGGCGGACCGCCTCAGTCAGCTGACCGCCTTCATCGTGTCCGAGATATCCCGGAGGCGCACCCAGAAGCCGTGCGGTCGTGTGCGGCTCCTGATACTCCGACATATCAAACTTGAGCAGTGCCTTTTCGCTGCCGAACCAGCTGGACGCCAACGCTTTCGCAAGGGCAGTTTTTCCCACACCTGTTGGTCCTAAAAAGAGCATTGCCCCGATCGGTCTGCTCGGCTCCCCCAATCCGGTACGGCTTCGACGGATTGCTCCCGCCACCGCAGCGACCGCCTTCCGCTGACCGACGATCTCCCGATTCAGCCGCTCTTCCAGACGGTCGAGCCGCTCCCGTTCCTTTTCGCCCACCCGCTCTGCCGGAACACCGCTGCTCTGCGCCACCACATGCGCGATCTCCTCCCGTGTCAGGATGGGGTTCGGCGTGTTTTCTCGTTCTGCACGGATGCGTGCGGCGGCACAGGCTTCGTCCACAAGGTCAATGGCTTTATCCGGCAGACAGCGACCGGGCAGGTATCGAACCGACAGTTCCACGGCTTCCTGCAGCGTCTCTTTCGGTAATCGGACCCCATGATACCGTTCATAGCGGGGTGCGAGTCCTTCCAGAATGGACACTGCCTGCTCTGGGGTCGGCTCCTCAATCTGCACCCGCCCGAAGCGGCGTTCTAATGCGGCATCCTTCTGAACATGGATTCGGAATTCCTGATTCGTTGTTGCGCCGATGAGCTGCAATTCTCCCCGTGCCAGAACAGGCTTCAGGATGCTTGCGGCATCGATTGCGCCCTCTGCCGCGCCTGCGCCCACGATGCTGTGAAATTCATCCACGAACAGGATCGCGCTGCCGTCCCGTACCAGTTCCTCGAGCAGATTCTTGAACCGTTCCTCAAAATCGCCGCGATACTTTGTCCCGGCTACAAGGCTCGCCATATCCAAGGCAAGAAGCCTCCGCCCCTGCAGCATTCGGGGAACCTGTTTCTTTGCGATGCGCTGCGCCAGCCCCTCAGCCAGAGCCGTCTTGCCGACGCCCGGCTCACCCACAAGACAGGGGTTGTTTTTCTGCCGCCGACACAGGATCTCCACCATCCGGTCAAGTTCCCTTTCTCGGCAGAACACCGGATCCAACTCACCATCCATCGCCCGTCGGGTCAGATCACGGCAATACTTGTCGCTGGCTCGGCTTCCGCGCGGCGTTGCGGAAGTATTGCGCGGCTGGACCGGCAGGATAAATTGTCCGGAAAGCTGACGGCACTCCCGCACGGCATCGGTCAGCTGCACCCCCATTGAGACCAGCAGAACACCCGCCGTGCTGTTGGCGTCCTCTAAAATCGCGCAGAGCAGATGCTCCGGCTCTGCCCGTGAAAGCCGTGCGTTCTGCGCCCCGATGATGGCATAATCCATCACCCGACGAAGGTCTGGCGCGAAGGCTGTTTTTTCCAGCCTGATGGCAGTCCCCTCCCGTCGGGACAGCATCTGCTGACGCACCTCCAGCTCTGAAATATGCCGCTCGGTCAGAAATCGCACCGCCGCACCCTCGTCCGCTTGGAGCATCGCCAGCAGAAGATGCCCTGTATCCGCCTCTTTGCAGCCCATTCCACCTGCCAGCTGCACAGCTTTTTCCAACAGTCGTCCCGCATCACGGGAGAATCCTTTATATTTATGACCATACCTTTCCGCTGCGCTGCAAGGCACAAACAAGAAATGAAAC
>CAVEGP010000063.1:0-13563 GCA_963615155.1 Bacteroides uniformis
CGACATAGGTCATTTCGTTCTCTGCGATAGCAGAATAGTTTGCAGGCATCATCATAATGAATTACTCCCTTCAAATGAATGAATCAAATTTAAGCGGCTTTTTTCCGGATGCGCATCCATCCAAAAACCATTTATGTAACCGAGTGCGCACTCGATTGCAACAAAATTAGTAAGTCAGCGCATCGTCATCATCGTCTTCGACGATTTTTGCGGCGGCGACTGGCTTGGGGGCTTCCTCCTTGCGGCGGAAGATACCCTGCTGCATGTTCCACAGGTCGTAATAGCGTCCCTGCTTTGCCAGCAGCTTATCATGTGTACCACGCTCCACGATCTCGCCGTGATCCATGACAAGGATCATGTCACAGTCCCGAACGGTGGAAAGGCGGTGGGCGACGATCAGCATCGAACGGTCAGCCAACTGGTTGTAGATCATATCAAAGATGACATTCTCTGTACCAAAGTCGAGGTTCGAGGTGGATTCGTCCAAGATATAGAGATTCGAGTTTTTCAGGAAGGCACGAGCCAGAGCGATTCGCTGCTTCTCACCGCCCGAAAGACCATTGCCAGCCTCTTCGAGGAAGGTATGGAACTGAAGGGGGAGCTTGCGGATGAACTCATAAGCGTCGGCTTTCTTCGCGGCAGCCTTGACTTCATCCAGCGTTGCCTCCGGACGGGAGATGCGGATGTTGTCGTAGATGCTCTTACTGAAAAGCTCGATGTTCTGCGGAACATAGGAGATCGCACGGCGGACGGACGAATTGGAGTATTCATCCAGATTGACTCCGTTGACGTCGATCTCACCGGACTCCGGCTCATAATACTTGAGCAGGAGCTTGGTGATGGTAGATTTGCCGCTGCCGCTGCTGCCGACCAACGCAACCTTCTTTCCTTTCGGAATGGTGAAGGAAACGTGATTCAAAGCAGGGGAACGGTTGCCGTACCGGAAGGTGACGTCCTTGAACTCAATATCACCATCGATCTCTTCCATCTCAGTGTATTCCTTGGAATCGTCCTGCTCAGATTCATAGTCCATGATCTCAGTCAGACGCTTCATCGAAATGGAGGCCTCCTGAATGGACATCTGCATACTGATCAGGTCACTGATCGGAGAAGTGAAATAGCTTGAAAGGGTACTGAACGCCATGTAGCCGCCCAGCGTCATCTGTCCATTCAACACCTGCATGATACCGACATAAGTCGTGACCATGCCCAGAATGGTGGAGATGAGGGAAGAGACAAGAGACTGACCTGTACTCAATTTGCTTGATTTCAGGCTGATCTTCAGGCTCTTGATGTACTCGCGCTCCAGACTCTCCAGCTCTCGATCCTCGCCGGCGTTGCATTTGATGGTCTCAATGCCACGCAGACTTTCGATCATCTGGCTGTTGAGGACCGCCGACTGCTGCATCGTCTCTTCATTGATCCTCTTATAGGGCTGTTTGAAGATGATGACAAGCAGCAGGCTGAGCAGCGTGCTGAACAGGGAGATCGCAAACAGGGTGGAATTCATCCGGAAAAGGATGATACCCGTTGCCACGGCCATCACAACATCCATCACGACGCTTAGCGCAATGCTTGTCAGCACCGATTTGATGGTGCTTGCGTCAGAGTAGCGGGTCGTGATCTCGCCGGTCTTCCGTGTCGCGAAGAACTTCATCGGCAGTTTGAACACATGCCCGAAGTATCCCAGCATCAGCGGAATATCGACCTTGATGGACAGATAGATCAGAATCCATTGACGAACCGTTGTGATCAACGTACTCGTCAGGCTGACGACACTGAACACTAAGATCAACGTGACCAGCAGGTTTTGCAAGCCGTATGGCAGAACCTCATCCATCAACGCGCGGTTGAAGATAGAGGATACAATGCCAAGCACCGTGATGAGCACGGAGCTGAGGATAGCGTAAACGAATAACTTCTTCTGCGGCAACAGCAGGTCAATATAACGCTTGAGCATGCCGCCCTTTTTCTGCTTGCCGGGTTTGAACTCCGAGGTGGGGTTCAGCAGCAGCAGAACGCCGGTGAAGTTTTTATAGAACTCATCCAGAGAGATCTTCTTCAGCTCATTTGCGGGATCGCCGATGACGACATATTCCTTGCATTTGTGCTTTTTGGTCTCGTCCTTCTTGAGCTCCTCCTCTTTCAGCATGTGCTCACGGCGTTTGTCGTCATCCTTGATGGTCGTCTTTTTAAAAACGACTACAAAGTGGGCAAGACCCTGGTCTGTAATGACCTGAGCAATGCACGGAAGAGAGAAATCGCTTAAAAAGTTTTCACGGTCTACGCGAACCGCCGCAGTGGTGAATCCCAACTCATTGGCGGCCTTTTGCAGGCCAACAAGGTTTGTGCCCTTCAAGTCCGTTCCCATCATGTCGCGAAGCTTCGTGATGGTGATCTCTTTCTTGTAATGCAGGCACACCATTGCGAGACAGGCAGCCGCACAGTCTGTTGTGTCGTGCTGCCGGACGTAGGTATAACGCATAGATGATGTTTCCTTTACGAGAGACTGACCGCACCCAGCGGGAAAAGCCTCTTTCCAAAATGTACGGTTCTATCCAAAACCATAGTTCCATTCTATCACATTATGACTCGTTCTACAAGTAGAACTTCTAAAACCATGGATTCAGCGAAGAAAAATAAATGGAAAATATAAATTGAGATATATAAATATCGACACTCCATAGAAAGCAGCGCATAGCCCACAGCTTTGCCCTGTCCTGCGGAGAAACAAGACAAAGCTGTGGTCAGCTGCTATCAAAAGAAGGGAGCACCTACCCTTTGATCGAGATACGCTGCAGCTTCAGAATTTTTTCAAAATATCTAAAGCTTGGGTGTAGTATACCACAATACGACAGATTCTTCAAGAGGTCTTTTCTTAAGAAACCCTTAATTTTGAAAAAAATGTGAAAAAGATTACAGAAAGGTTGCAACGGATATAAAAAAATCAAGCGGCAAGTCATAGACTCGCCGCTTGATCGACGCCTCTTGCCTGACTCGAACAGGCGACACCCTGATTAACAGTCAGGTGCTCTAACCGACTGAGCTAAAGAGGCATATAATTCAAAGCAGTGCAGCGGCAAACAATTGCTGCGAGATGTATTATACATCTCCCGCTCCGCTTTTGCAAGTGTTTTTTGAAAAAAGTTTTGAAATAGCTCTCTCGGCCCCGCATTCGCTCGACAGCTCTCCTAAGTAGGAGAGCCTTTGGATGAAGAGATCGGTTTTGCCGTTACGTTCCTGGCTCTCCCCTCGGGAGAGCTGTCATGGAGTGACTGAGAGGGCTATTTTGACATCTTTCCCATCTCATCTCCGCTATCTTATAGAAAGAAGGAGGCGATAGCATCAAAACGGTGATCTATCTCGATGTGCTTCTCCTTGTCAATTTTGCAGTCGGGCTGTTGTTTCTTCTGGCAGTGGGGCTGACGACGGGGTTCTGCTGCTCGGCACGCCGCCTGATTCTGGGCGCGGGGGTGGCGGCGGTATCGTCGCTGTCGCTGCTCTGGTCGGAGATGCCGTGGCCGCTGGCTCTTTTTTATAAAGGAAGCACGGGTGCGCTGTCGGTTGGGGCGGCGTATGGCTGGCAGGGAGTGCGGGGGTTCGGTCAGCTGATGATCTGGTTCTGGCTGATGAACCTGCTACTGACCGGAGCGGTCCTTTTGCCCGGGGTGGAGAGCAACAATTTCAGTGTATATCTGCCATTGTCGCCGGGTTTGCTGTTGTCCTCCGCGGCAGGAATCTATCTGATATTACAAATCGTATTGCACTTTTTGGGGAAAACCACACCCCAGTGCGTTCCGGCGGAGCTTGTTTTAGACGATGCTGCAACGATTTCAGTCCGTGCACTGTTTGATACCGGCTTTTCGGTGCAGGAGCCGCTCTCGGGGCGGGAGGTGGTGCTGGTGCGATATCCAGCCGTTCGTGAACAGATGTCAGGGCTTCTTTGCACCTATCTGGACAGTCAGCTTGCGGGCGAAACGGTGCTTCCGCCGCCGGAGCTGGGGGTGCGGTTCGTGCCCTGCAATACCGTGGCGGGACACTGTGTCCTGCCTGCTGTTCCGGCGCAGGAGCTTCGGATCCATACGGCAGGACGGGCGCAATGCCGGAAGCAGCTCTATGTCGCGTTTTGTGATACGCCCCCTCCGCCGGGAGGGTGGACGCTTTTGATGGGAGGATGATGGAATGCTGAAAGAAATTTTTCAAAGCCTGCGCGGTTTCTGGCTCTGGCTGACATGGACAGGAGGCGTTCATTATGTATCGGGCGGTTCCAGTCTGCCGCCGCCGCTTTCGCCCGACGAGGAAAAAGAGATGCTTTCCCGTCTGATGGCAGGCGAACGCACGGCACGGGATGAGTTGATCACCCACAATCTGCGGCTGGTAGTCTATCTCGCAAAGAAGTATGAAAACAGCGGCGTACCGTCGGAAGATATGATATCCATTGGGACGATCGGTCTGATCAAGGCGGTGAACACCTTCACGCCGGAACGGAATATCAAGCTTGCGACGTATGCAAGCCGGTGTATCGGGAATGAGATCCTGATGTACTTACGCAAAAGCTCGAACCGTCGGCAGGAAGCCAGCATCGATGAGCCGCTGAACATTGACGGCGACGGGAATGAGCTGCTGCTGTCGGACGTCCTCAGCAGCGACGCGGATCAGGTGGGGCAGAAGCTGGAACAGGATGCTGAGCGTGCGACTCTGCGCCAGTCGGTCGCACTTCTGTCCCCACGGGAGCGGCAGATCATGGAGCTGCGCTTTGGTCTGGTAGACGGCGTGGAGCGTACCCAGAAAGAAGCCGCTGACGCGATCGGTATCAGCCAGAGCTATATTTCCCGTCTGGAAAAACGGATCATCAAAGAGTTGAGGAAGAGGCTGGAGGAGTAGCCTTCTCCGGCAATGATCTTGGCTCACCCCTTGGGAGAGCTATCACCGAAGGTGACTGAGAGGGCAAGGACGCTGGGAATTTCCAACAAGCTCGCCCTCTCTGACAACGCCTTTCGGCGTTGCCACCTCTCCCAAAGGGAGAGGCAAGGGCTTTTTCCACTGCGTTCTGGACTTGTCGCATCAGTTCCCCTGATGGAACAGCCAAAGCTTCCCCTCAGGAGGGGAGGCTTTTGGATGAAGAGGAGAGGCGTCATTGCTTATGCGTTGACTGAGAGGGTATACTTTCCATGAATTCTCCTTCGGAAAACTGTCCATACTTTCGGTGAAGTCCAAAGGAAACCGGAGGTTCGGGGATGTACAACAAGGTAGAACTCTGTGGGATGAACACGGCGGAGCTGCCTGTTCTGACCGAGCAGGAAAAGCGTCTGCTTCTGAAACAGGCACGGGCAGGTGACAGGAAAGCCCGACAAGGTATGATCGAGGGGAATCTGCGGCTTGTCCTCAGCGTGGTGCAGAGGTTTTCCCAGCGGGGCGAAAACCTCGACGATCTGTTTCAAGTGGGGTGCATCGGGCTGATCAAGGCGATCGACAACTTTGATCCCTCGCAGGAGGTGCGCTTCTCGACCTATGGCGTGCCGATGATCATTGGCGAGATACGCCGCTTTCTGCGGGACAACAATGCTTTGCGGGTGAGCCGTTCTCTGCGGGATACGGCTTACCGTGCCATGCAGTCGCGGGAGGAGCTGGAAAAGCAACTGGGGCGGGAGCCGACCGTGGACGAGATCGCTCAAAAAACAGGCCTGCCCCGTCGGGAGGTGTCTGCCGCGCTGGAATCGGTGGTCGAGCCGATGAGCCTGGAAGAACCCATCTACACCGATGGCGGCGATGCGATGTACGTCATTGATCAGGTGAGAGATCCGGACGGCGAGGAAAGCTGGATCAGCGGGCTGGAATTCCGTCAGACCGTCTCCGAGCTGACCCCGCGTGAGAAGAAGATCATGGAGCTGCGGTATCTGAAAGGAAAGACCCAGATGGAGGTCGCCCGAGAGATCGGGATCAGTCAGGCGCAGGTCAGCCGATTGGAAAAAGCTGCTCTGAACCAGTTCCACAACCACAGATAAAAGAACGGCGGACAGTCCTTTTTGCGAGGGAAGCTGTCCGCCGTTTTGTGAAGCTCAGATCGAATGTGCGGGATTGCGACTGTATTTTTCTCGGGTAGCCGCTCCACCCCGCAGATGGCGTTCGGCTTTGTTGCGTGCCAGAACTGCCTTTACCTGCAAAAAGAGACTGGGACTGACCGCCTGAAGTCGGGTCGAAACGTCCTTGTGGACAGTCGATTTGCTGCACCCGAAGACGCGCGCTGTCGCCCGCACAGTCGTACCGTGTTCTACAATATATTCTCCCAGCAGCACCGCACGCCGCTCCGGATCACCCTTCATAAACCGATCCCTCCCGACCGCCTGAAATGACCTGCTAAAAAATATGCGGCGGCACGGCGGGTTATGCTTGACTTTTCGGGAGAGGCGGTTATACTGGGATACGGACATGAAAACAGGGGCGCCGAAAGGCTGAGATTTGCGCAAGCAAAGTACCCTCGAACCTGATCCGGGTAATGCCGGCGTAGGTAGTTTGCGAAAAACGTCCGCTTTTTTCACAAACGACCCGTGCGCCTGCTGGTTTCAGCGGGCGCATTTTTGTTTTTGTGTACTATTTATAATGAGGAGAGGAATCTCTATGTCCAAAACCTATTCCAAGACCCGTATTCTGGTCGAGTGCGCACTGATGATCGCCATCGGTACGGTGCTGTCCAACATCAAAATTTTCACCATGCCCAATGGCGGCAGTGTCACTCTGCTGAGCATGCTGCCCTTCGTGCTGGTGTCCTTCCGCCACGGCGTCAAGTGGGGTCTGTTCACAGGTCTGGTGAACGGCTGCCTCCAGATGCTTCTGGGCTTCTGGGCACCTCCGACACCAACCTTTATCTACTTCCTCGGTGAGGTGCTGCTGGACTATCTGGTGGCGTTCATGGCACTGGGTACGGCAGAGTTTTTCGCGCGTCCTATCAAGAACCGCACGGTCGGCGTTGCCATCGGTACGGCGATCGCTGGTTTCCTGCGCTTTCTGTGCAGCTTTTTGTCCGGCGTCCTCGTTTGGGGCAACCTGAGCGATGGTCTGGGCGCATGGACGTATAGCTTGGTCTATAACGCAAGCTATATGCTGCCCGAGACGCTCATTACAGTTGTTGGCGTGGTTCTGCTCATCAAGGTCGCACCGCAGATTTTTGACCGCCAGTATACAAAGGCATAAGTTTTACAAATAAGATGATACAACAAAAGCTCTCCGCCGGACGGTCCAGATCTGGCGGAGAGCTTTTTTGATGATTCGGGTCTCAGTGCGGAGGAACGATCACTCCACGCTGATCATATAATAGTAGACAGGCTGACCGCCGCGGATGTGGCTGACCTCAACGTGGTTGGGGCACTTTGCCTTGACGATCTCGGTGATCTTCTCGGCATCCTCATCGCTGACGTCGCAGCCGGAGATGATGGTGACAAAGCTGGAATCCTTCTTGCACATATTGCGTGCCAGACGGTAGGTCGCTTTGGTGATGTCGTTGGAGGTGGAGACGATCTTGCCGTTCTCCAAAGCCATGATCTCGCCTTTCCGGATGCGCTTGCCGTCATACTCGCTGTCGCGGGCGGCATAGGTGATGAGACCGGTGGAGACCTTATCGGCGGCAGCCATCATGTTGATGGTGTTGGTTTCGACATTTGCGGACGGGTCGAAATTCAGCAAAGCGGTGATGCCCATCGGGACAGTACGGGTTGGCAGAACAACGACCTGACGGTCTGCCAGCTTCTGAGCCTGCTCCGCAGCCATGATGATGTTCTTATTGTTGGGCAGGACGAAGACGACCTTTGCCGGAACGCTCTGAACAGCAGCCAGGATATCCTCAGTAGCAGGGTTCATGGTCTGACCGCCGGAAACGACAGCGTCCGCAGCCAGATCGGTAAAGACAGCCTTCAGACCCTCGCCGGCGGCGACAGCAACAAAGCCATAGTCACGGCTGGGATCGACAGCCGCATAGATGAACTCTGCGGTGGGGTCGGTCTTTTTCTCGGCAGATGCCTGCTTCTCAAGGCTCTTGCCCTGCTTCTGACGAGCAAGGAACTGCTCGTGCATGTTCTCGATCTTGAAGTTGGTGAGGTAGCCGTACTTGATGGCCTCGCTCAGGATCTTGCCGGGATCAGCCGTATGAACATGCAGGTTGATGACATCGTCGTCCTCGATGCAGACGACACTGTCACCGTTGGATTCTGCGAAGGCACGCATTTTTGCTGCACTTGCGCCCTCGTTCTTATTGATGAGGAACTGGGTGCAGTAACCGTTCTTGATGTCCTCGACCTTCATCAGGTCGTCCGTGAAAACGCCCTTGCCTGCGTTTTCGGTGGACAGCTTTGCCTTGTTGGGAGCAGCCTCACCACCCTCAACGATCGGCTCACCGTGGAAGACCTTGCCCATGCCCTCGAAGATGATGAGGATGCCTTGACCGCCTGCATCAACAACGCCTGCCTTTTTCAGGACGGGCAGTAGGTTGGGGGTGTCGTCCAGAGCCTTCTGCGCGGCAGCCAGAACGATGTCCCACAGCTCAGCGACGTCCTCGGTGGTAGCAGCGGCAGCCTCCTCGCTGGCAATGCGGGCGACGGTCAGGATGGTACCCTCGGTAGGCTTCATGACAGCCTTGTACGCACCTTCGACACCCTTCTTCAGAGCGGCAACGAGGTCAGCCGTGCCGGCTTCCTTCTTGCCCTCCAGAGCCTTGGAGAAACCACGGAACAGTAGGCTGGTAATAACGCCGGAGTTGCCGCGCGCACCCCGCAGCATTGCGGATGCAGCCGTCTTGGAAGCTTCTGCAACGGTGCAGTCGTCGTCCAAAGCCTGCAGCTCACGGACGGCTGCACCGACGGTCATGCCCATGTTCGTGCCGGTATCGCCATCGGGAACCGGAAAAACGTTCAGCTCGTCCACACGGGAACGCTGGTTGTTGATATTATTCGCGCCGGAAATGATCGCGTCGCGCAGGATCTTACCAGAAATCATTGTCTTTTACTCCTTAAAATCTTTCCCCGGGATTCCGGGCAGGTTCGCTGTCAGGCGATGACGTCATCGACAGAGATGACCACACGAGACACCTTCAAGCCAGTCGCCTGCTCGACCTCGTCCTTGACACGGTGCGAGATGCTGCGTGCGGCGGTCGAGATGTTCAGACCATAGCTGACAGCAATGTGCAGCTCGATCACGAGACGACCCTCTTCCTGCGTGACGCGGACGCCCTTATCGGAATAGTCAGTACCACGCCTGACCATGTTTTTGACGGCGTCGGTCAAATCACGGGGAGCCATTGCAGCCACACCGTAGCATTGTTTCGTTGCCTCGCCCACAAGGGTGGAAAAATATTCAGCCGAAAAGCTGACATCGCCCAGCGGGAAACGGGAAGTGATCATAGTCGCTTTGCTCCTTTATCTTGAATTTTTAAGTTCGTCCGCAGCAGCGGCAGAACCTCTCCGTAGACCGGAGACCGAAGAACGGGATCATATACCACTTATATTATACAACTTCTTCGCCCTGCTGTACAGTTCAAATTGCTGGAATGAGCGAAAAATAACCAAAACCGCCGCCGGAAAGCCTGTGGATTCGACCGGCTGACCCGGTATACTGAGAAAGAACGTTGGGCTTCGGCGGAGCTTTCTGCGCATAGTATAGCACAAAAAACGCGCTTCGTGCATGGAACGGATCTGTATTTTGAGATTTGCTGCAGAATGACTGTGAATAAATTATAAAAAAATCAAAAATCGACTTTATCTTGCTGTGAAAAAGTGCTAAAATTGAGTTAACGAAAGCAGTCGGCACACAATTCACACGATTCTCAGAAGAAAAAGTCATTCTTATCTGAGGAGGGCAGGCAGACTGCGAAAAGTGGTGCAGCAAATAGGAATCAGGATCAGGCGCATGGCATGGCGGACAGAAGAATTTGCCGACGCGACAGAATTTGACAGGTAGGAGCTGTTTTCATGAACATTTTGTTTTTCCTTTCGCCCAAACAGGATCTGATGTATGTGTATGATGATTTTACTCTCCGGCAGACCTTGGAAAAATGGGAGAAAAACCGCTACGCATCCATTCCGATGCTGAACCGGAAGGGTGAATATGTGGGAACCTTGACCGAGGGGGATATCCTCTGGGGTCTGAAGAAATTCCATGGTCTTGATCTTGAGGGAGCGGAGGATGTGCCGATCTCCGCTTTCCCGCACAAGCGGGATTACAAGGCAGTGACCGTTACGACCAGCATGGATCAGTTGATCGAGGCAGCAATGAACCAGAACTTTGTGCCGGTAGTGGATGACCGAGGTATCTTCATCGGAATCGTCCGGCGGCAGGCAATCATCCGGTATTGCTACGACAAGGCGCGGACAGAGAAAGCCGAGCAGATGGAACACCGGGAAACGGTCGTGGCGGGATGAAAAACAGTTGGACGACATAAATGTAAAAGGTATGTAAAATCTGAGGAAAGATTCCGCTCAGAAAATGGAGAAGAGGAGGGAAATGTATCAAAAAAGTAAGATTTCGGTAAAATAGTGCTTGTTGTACAGGGCCTGTCAATGCTATAATAAAAAAGACGGCGTTCTGGAGGAGCGTTCCGCTGCGCCGTCTTTTTGTTGTGAAAGATCAAAAGGAAGAGCATTTAGGAGCATTGATATGGACATCACACACATCACTTCTTTGCTGGGCGGTATTGCGTTGTTTCTGTACGGAATGTCGATCATGGGTGCCGGACTTGAGAAGCTGGCAGGTGGCAAAATGCAGGGCGTGCTGCAGAAGCTGACCTCATCCACCCTGAAGGGCGTTATTTTTGGTACACTCATCACCGGTGTGATCCAGTCTTCGGCGGGCACGGTCGTTATTTGCGTCGGTCTCGTCAACTCGGGAATTATGACCCTGACGCAGTCAGTAGGCGTGATCATGGGTGCGAACATTGGTACGACTGTCACCGGACAGCTCATCCGCATGGCGGATATTTCCGGCGACAGCCTTTGGCTGACCCTCGTGCAGCCCAAGACGTTCGCTCCGGTGGTTGCATTTATTGGCTGTATTTTTTATGTCTTTATCCAGAATGCCAAAAAGAAGAACATCGGTCAGATCATGCTGGGCTTCGGCATCCTGTTCACGGGCATGAGCCTGATGGATACGGGAGTTGCGCCTCTGAAGGAGAGCGAGCTGTTTCAGCAGCTCTTCGTCTCGATGTCCAACCCCATCCTTGGCGTTCTGGTCGGACTGCTGGCAACGGTCGCGATCCAGTCCTCGTCGGCTTCGGTCGGTATTTTGCAGGCACTTTCCAGCACGGGTCTCGTCACCTTTGGCTCGGCGATCCCGATCATTCTGGGTGCGCATATCGGCACAGCGTTCACACCGCTGCTGACGGTCGGTGGTTCTTCCAAGGACGGCAAGCGTGCGGCTTTTGTCCATCTGTACTTTAATATCATTGGCAGTATCGTCCTGATGGTTCTGATCTATGCGGTTCAGTACACCATCGGCATTCCGATGTGGTTCGATGTCATGAATAAAAGCTCCATCGCAAACATCCATACACTGTCCAGCGTGGTGGCAATGCTTCTTTTGCTGCCCTTCAACGGTCTGCTGGTGAAGCTGTCCTGCATGACCGTCCGTGACAGCGCAGAGGATGCACAGGAGCTTACGATGCCGGTTCTGGATGAGCGTCTGTACAAAAGCCCGTCTGTGGCTCTGCAACAGGCAAAGAGTGCGGTCGTCAAAATGTCCCGCCGTGCGGCCCGCAATGTCAGCCTTGCAACACCGCTTCTCCTCAAGATGGATGAAGAGGTCGTCAGTGCGATCAATGTGCGGGAACACCTGATCGACCGGATGGAGGTCGAGATCTCCAATTACCTTATTAGAATGACCGATCAGGAATTGGGAGATGAGGAGAGTCATGCGGTCACGGAGCTGCTGAACTTCGTGACGGAGTACGAGCGTATCGGCGATTATGCCGTGAACATCATGGAAAAGGCACAGGAACTTGCGGACAAAGAGGTTGCGTTCAGCGACTGTGCCAAGGATGAACTGAAGATCCTTGATTCCGCGTTGGAAAAGATCCTGACCCTGACAGATTACGCGTTTGAGTCGGGGGAGGTTTCGGTAGCTCGGCAGGTCGAACCGATCGAGGAGGTCATTGATATCCTCGTGGAGCGTTTGCGTGATCAGCATATCAAACGACTGAAAGAGGGCATCTGCTCGATCGATACGGGCGTTGTATTCCTGGACGTGCTGAACAATGCGGAGCGTATCTCGGATCACTGCTCGAATATTGCGGCTCGTCTGATCGGGATGGAAGCAGGCGAGGACTACGATTCTCACACCCTCAAGAGCATGATGCACCATAACCCCAGCAGAGAGTATTTGCTGGCTTACGAGGAGTGCCGCAAGGAATATCTCGTCCCGTTGGAAACGCTGGAAGCGTGATCGATACGACCGGATAAAAACGAAGAACCTCTGTCGAGCAGGATCGGCAGAGGTTCTTTTGCGTGTGAAGTCAGGCAGAGGGCGCAATAGGGACGACCTGCTCCACGGTGCAGAAAACAAATCCTTGGTCACGATACCATTGGATGATATCAGGCAGAGCCTCAGCAGTGGTGTGGGTGGTGTTGGAATCATGCATCAGGACGATACATTTGGTCTGTTCGCCTGTTTCACGGACAATATTCCGGAAGATGGTGGATGCGCTGGGCTTTCCACCCACAGCATCCTCGGCACAGACATTCCAGTCGATCCATTGCAGACCTTTTTCCTCGACCTCGGATTTGAGCTGCTGCATCAGCCCTTTTCCGCCATAACGGCGGCTGACTGTGTTGGTGCTGCCGCCCGGAAAGCGCAGATACCGGATGCTGTCGGTTGGGATGTAAGGCGAAAGGCGTTTCCGAAGAAGGTCGATATCCTGCCAGTAGGCATCCGAACTGCGATAAATATCGCCGTACTCGTGGGATGCGGAGTGAAGAGCGATCTGATGTCCGTCGGAAAGAGCTTCTGCAAGAAGAGGAAGATACGTTTCGTTATAGCCTGTCGCCACAACAAAAAAGGTGGCTTTCACTCCGGCGGAATTCAGCGCATCCAGCACGGCGGGCGTCGTTTTGCTCGGACCGTCGTCAAAGGTCAGACAGACCCATTTCTCCGGTTCAGGAGCAGGCTCGGACATGGATGAGGAGGGGAGAGTGGAAGATGTTTCCGTTGAATCAAGAAATCGGGTGTCGGGCAGCGGCGTTAGGTCATTCTCTGCGCAGCCGATAAGCGGCGAAGTATAGAAACTGCCCAGCAAAAAGCCTGCCGCAAGCCCAGCCAGAAAAAGTCCGCCTGCCCCCAAAAATGTTTTTTTAGGAAAATTCATCCGAAAACCTCCTTCATAGGTCATTTCTTGCCAAAAGACTCTTTTATATAAGGTATGACTGCGTGGAAAATCTATGAAAATGCTTGACATTCCGGAGGGGATATGATATTATACTCAAGCAGTCAGCGATACGGCTTCCAACCTCAGGAGTTGCATGGGCTGCGAAAACAGAATATGCGAGGGTGGCGGAACTGGCAGACGCGCACGTTTGAGGTGCGTGTGGT
>CAVEGP010000064.1:0-13420 GCA_963615155.1 Bacteroides uniformis
GAAGCGATCAGAGCGGATGAGCTGCTCGACCAGATGCAGAACAAAGCGTAAGGAGGGAAACTGCCGTGGGAGTGCCAATGTGTGGAATTATTGCAGCGTGCAATTACGCGGCGATCGAAGCGAGAAAACGCCGCGAACGCAATGAAACGCCCAAAGAATGCCGCGATAAAGGGATTGTTTGCGCAAATTGCTACAAAAATTGCGAAAAGCGCGGACATGGCAACAAGGAGTAACATCATGACTAGCACTACATACGAGCATTTTGTTGGCGTCAACAAAATGTACGCCACACACGGACGAGTTTGTGACCTCACGAAAACGTACCATCTCGGTAACGTCGCCGCTTTGGTGCGCAACGCCGGACAGCTGCCGCAGCCTTTCTGGCTCGGTGTTGCTCATGGCAGCGGCTCGTGTAGTGCTGCCCGCTGTGCTGCGAGATAAAAGCCGACAGGAAATGCAAGCCGTCATCAAAAACGCACCGCTTGGGAGGGTTGACCGTAAGATTGCCTTACTGCGGTATGTTGAGCGGCTTCCTCTGCCGGACATTGCGACACAGACCCATTACAGCCGGACTGCGATAGGCTACCGACTGAAAAGCATTGATAAAATGCTCGACACTCGATAAACAATACCAACAGAAGCTCTCGTGCGGAGAAATCCGCATGGGGGCTTTATTTTTTTGTCCTTCGTTTGACGTTCGTTGTCTCTCGCTGCTCGCCTTCCTGTTAGAATAGGCTCAAGAGGAGGGATTAGAATGCCGTTCATGTATGACCCTTACACCGGGAAGCCCTTACCACCGCAAGGCTATAATTGGCAATCGACGCCCGTTGTGCAACCTTTGTCGCAAGCACAGCCGGAACAGAAGGACCCGTGGATTATGGTACCAACCCTGTCCGATGTAGATAAGGTTGCCGTCGAGCGAGGAGAAACCAAGTGGATCATGGTACAGTCGGACCCGATTTTTGCTGTCAAAACCGCCAATGCGATGGGATACGCTCCGGCTGAATATTATCGCTTTGAGCAAGTTGATCCGGTGTCTCTGACAACTCAGCCTGCCGTTTCGGACATTCAACCGCTCACGAGGGAAGATGTGGAAAAGATAGTGGACGATAAAGCCGCCCGGCTTGTCGCTCAATATGCAGCGTCATTCTCTCATCAGTCGACACCCGCACAAACGGCTGCCAAGACAAAG
The DNA here is from genome assembly GCA_963615155.1 of Bacteroides uniformis. Lineage (GTDB taxonomy): Bacteria > Bacillota > Clostridia > Oscillospirales > Ruminococcaceae > Faecalibacterium. The sequence continues at coordinate 1,193 of CAVEGP010000064.1, forward strand.
AAAGAGGTAGCGCATGAGTAATCCTTTAATGAATCGAATGGCACGACAGGACTCCCCACATGCGGTGTCCGGCTCGATTCTTTCCGCTCTCCCAAGTGCGATTGCACAGGCGAGAAAAACGCTTGCATTTATCAACGCAGCGCAAAATCCGCAGAAAGCCCTTATGGACTACTGCGACAAGTCCGGTCTGCTGACAGGCTACACAGGCTCGAGGAATCCTGAAAGCATGACTCGTTGGCTGGCGCAGAAGAACGGCATCCCTCTGGATGAGATTCTACAAATGGCACAAAGCTCCGGTGCACAGGGGCTTGGCAATAAATTATCGAAACTTTTGAAAGGTGGCTAATTATGGCAATGGATGATTCTACTGGCTTTGGCGGTTCTGGCATCTGGATTTTTGGCTTGCTGATCCTGCTTGCTCTGCTGCTGGGCGGAAACGGCAACGGTCTGTTCGGCGGAAATCGCAGTGCGATGTTCCCACCCAATGTCGCTACAACCGCAGACGTTCAGCGTGCGACCGACTTCGCTGCGTTGGAACGGCAGAACAATGAGGGAGTCGCTGCGACTCGACAGGGCGTTTATGACGTTGCCGCCGCCGTAAAGGACGGCAACTATAACATTCTCGGCGAACTGCGCGACCTCGAGTCTGCGTCAAACGCTGGATTTGCACAGCAGCAGGTTTGTTGCTGCGAAACCAACCGCAACATCGACTCCGTGCGGTACGATATGAGCAATTTTGCGGCGGCTATCAAAGAGAATCAGACTGCGGGCATTCAGAAAGTGCTTGATCAGCTGGCAACGAATCGCTACGGCGATTTGGAGCGTGCCTATAACCAGCAGGCTACTCAGTTCGCTATCCAGCAGGCTATCTGTGGGATTCCGAAGGCTTCTCCCTACGCCTACCAGCTTGCGCCTGCGCCCGGCTTTAATCCTTACTGGGGCAATGCCGCTTAATCTCTCTATAACTTCGCTTTAACAGCGCACAGCCCTCACGGCAAACGCTGTGGGGGCATTTATATTGAACAGGAGTGAATGATATGATTTCTTGCATGAAAAGCCCTCACTACAAGAGTGCAGTTGAGACTTACAACACCGCAACCCAGGCACTGAACACCACGCCCGCTCCGCTTGGGCTGACCGGAACAGTCCTCACCAACACAGGCATCTCTCTTGACCCTGAGCAAGCGGCTGTAAAAATCAATAATAGCGGCTTGTACAGAGCGTCTGCGAACGCTCAGGCTTTGGCAACCACCGCAGGAGATGTTGTTGTTGCCATCTATCTGGACGGCGTTCTCCTACCCGAAACTCAGCGCACCGTGACTGCTGCTGCCGACGCTACGGTTACGCTTACCACCGACATGCTCAGAAGCATCCCTTGCGATTGCAATACGCACACCTTGCAGCTCTATGCTTGGGTTGTCGGCACCGCCACAGCAAACGTGACCTTTGCGCAAATGGCGGTGGTCAAAGAAGCGGGGAGGATGTAAACTATGCAAGAGCTTGAGAACCTGCGCCAGCGGACATTCTACGCAATGCGTAAGGGAGGAGGGCAGCAGGCATGGACATCGATGAGATCAACGAGCACATCCGAAAGCTGAAAACTGCGGAAACCAGCTGGCAGAGTGTTGAAAAGCTTGCAGCCCTCTGCACTGTGCGGAATGAGTTGGACGGAAGCCGAGAATCTGAGCAGGACGCAAAGCCTGCTCAGATCTCTGAGTACTCGCGTGCAGCGGGTCCGGAAAGCGAGTTCGTGGAAGCGGCAAGCGCTGTTCCATTTGGCGGGTTAATGCAGGTACTTGATGATCACATGAACGCTATAAAGCTGGTATACCCAAAAGAATATAAGCTTGTCATCAGGAAGATCAAAAATCTGTTAGATTAACCGTTAGATTATAGCGTTCTTTTAGAGTTTTTATCGTTATTTTTTCAAAAAGAACAAAATAAAAACCCCACGAGATATGCTTTGTTTTAAGCGATATTTCGTGGGATTTTTATAATTTCATGGAGCAGGATACGGGACTCGAACCCGCCGCCTACTGCTTGGGAAGCAGTCGCTCTACCGGATGAGCTAACCCTGCGAGTACTTTTTTAGTTTAGCAAAGCAGGCGGCATTTGTCAACTGTTTTTTGTCGTCATTTTTAGACGATTTTTGCAAATCACGAAGATGGGTAAGTTTTTCAGCAAAATGATAGTTTAAAACTCCAGCACCGGGCTGACCTCATTTCTGCGCTGGGTCTGAACAACGCAATCCTTTTCGGGGATGACGCCCGCCGCGCCGAGGGTGGCGAACACCGTCTGCAAGGCCAGCATAGGAGTGTTATTTTCCTGCGAGAGGTGGCAGAGGGCGAACTTTTTACAGCCTTCCTGGATCAGCTCGAGCAGCTTCGCCGAGCACTCATCGTTTGAGAGGTGACCGCGGGGCGACTCGATGCGTGCGCGCAGGACATAAGGGTAACGCCCACTGCGGAGCATGTGAAGGTCGTAGTTACTTTCCAGCGCGACGAGGTCACAGCCGGAGAGTGCTTCATGTACTGCCGGGGTCAGCACGCCGAGGTCGGTGGCGATCGTCATGGTCTTGCTGTCCGGCGTGTGGATGCGGTAGCCCACGCAGGGCACATCATGGCTGGTAGGGAACGCCTTGACCCCGAACGCACCGATCTCTTCTTCCCTGCCGAAGGTCAGCGGGGTCATATCGCAGGTGGGAGGAACGACGTTGTTTATCTCGAGAAAACTCAGTGTTTCCTCCGCGCCATAGATAGGCAACGGGTACTTTTTCAAAAAGGTAGACAGCCCCTTCACATGGTCGCTGTGCTCATGGGTAACAAGGATGCCGTCACAATTTTCAATCGACAGCCCGATTGTTTTCAGCGCATTTCCGGTGATGCGGACGCCTTTTCCCATATCGATGATGAGATACCTTTCACCGCAGCGCACCACACTGCTGTTTCCGGAAGAGCCGGAATAAAGGGATGTAAATTCTGACATAGTTTCTCCAATTTTCTACTGCCAAAAGAAAAACCTCTCCGTCATCGCTTCGCAACGCCACCTCTCCTGATAGGAGAGGCTTTGGCAGTCCGCAAAGCGTCTTTTCTTCGCCAGAGACCCCCCTGTCAGGGGAGCTGTCTGCGAAGCAGACTGAGAGGTTTGCTTTATTTCATTACATTGCCTGCTCCAAAGCAGCCGGAACACGCTCGACCTTTTTGATATCCGCACCAAGACCGCGCAGCTTTTCCACGATATCCTCATAGCCGCGCTCGATATGAACGATCTCTTCAATTTCGCTGGTGCCATCCGCCATCAGAGCCGCGACGACCATCGCCGCGCCTGCACGCAGGTCGCTTGCACGGAGCGGTGCGGGAGAAAGCTTTTCTACTCCCTCAAAGACAGCCACCTGACCATCGACCTGAACATTCGCGCCCATTTTGCGCAGCTCATCGACATAGCGGAAGCGGTTGTCCCAGACGCCCTCGGTAATGGTGCTGGTTCCCTTGGCGACACTGAGCAGAACCCCCATCAAAGGCTGCATGTCCGTCGGGAAGCCGGGGTGCGGCATGGTATTGATCTTGGTCGGCAGGATGTCACCCTTTCGGGTCACACGGACTGCGTCATCAAATTCCTCCACCTCAGCACCGGCACGGCGGAGCTTTGCAGTGATAGGTTCGAGGTGCTTCGGGGTGACATTTTTAATGAGGACATCGCCGCCGGTCGCCGCTGCAGCGACCATGTAACTGCCTGCCTCGATCTGGTCGGGAATAATGCTGTAGGTGCAGCCGTGCATTTTCTCGACGCCCCGCACTTTGATGACATCCGTACCTGCGCCGCGAATGTCCGCGCCGCACATGTTCAGGAAGTTCGCCAGATCGACAACATGCGGTTCCTTGGCGCAGTTCTCGAGGACGGTCTGCCCCTTCGCCATAACTGCGGAAAGCATTCCGTTCATCGTTGCGCCGACACTGACCTTATCGAAGAAGATCCGCGCGCCGTTCAACTCGTGTGCCCGTACCGTGATCATGCCGTAATCCACACTGTCCTCTGCACCCAATGCGCTGAACGCCTTCAGATGCTGATCGATGGGGCGCGGCCCGAGGTTGCAGCCACCGGGCATGGCGACCTGCGCCTTGCCAAAACGGGACAACAGCGCACCGAGGAAATAATAGCTTGCGCGCATCTGACGAGACAGATCGTCCGGCACATTGGTGCTTACCAAATGGGTGGTGTCGATCTCATAGGTGTTCTTGTCCAGCATCCTGACCTTTGCGCCCAGAACGCTGAGGATCTTGAGGCTGACCGCCACATCACTGATGTTCGGCAAATTTTCGATCACACAGACATCAGCCGCCAGGATGGTTGCGGGCAGGATGCCCACCGCCGCGTTTTTTGCGCCAGAAATCGTTACTTCGCCGTGCAGAGGCTTGCCGCCCGTAATAACAAACTTTTCCAATTTTATGATCTCCTTGTCAAAGGTCTGCCCTCACGCCGACCCATAAGGTTTCGCTTTCAAAGTTCAGCTTTCTTCTCGTCCAAAATAGCCAACCGACCATCAAGATACAACGAATTTATTATACACGATTTTTACCAAAAAGCAAAGCCCCAAATGACACGCAGTGATTATTTTCTGTTTTGCCCAGAAAAATTTCCTCTATCCGGCTTTTTTAATCATTGTTTTCAAAAATTTTACAAAATCCATTCTCAGCTCCATCTCACCAGACCTGATCCTCGCTTCGTGTCTCCTTGATCCAGCCCAGTTGATACGCACGGACAAGCTGTTTCAGGTCATGGACACGCTCCCGCAGGACTTCGCCTTCGTCGGTCTCCTCGACCAGGATCCGATGATTCTCCGTTTCAAGGATATTCTTCTGAGAAATGATGTCGATATTCTCACTGACAGCCTTCTCCGCGCTGACGAAAGGCTGATGGGTGCGGAGAGACATCGTGCGGCTGGAATAGACCAGCGTATACCCTGCAATGCCTGTTTTTTCGTGGTAGGCACGGCAGAATCCGCCGTCGATGACGACCAGCCGTCCTCCGCCCTTGATCGGACTCTCGCCATTTTTCTCCTGCACGGGGACATGACCATTGACAATGTGACTGCTGCCCGGCAGCCCGAACTCGGCGAGGATGCGGCGGCAGGTCGCCTCCTCATTGTACCACGTATAATAGGGATCCTTGATCTCCTTATGGGTGGACGCATCCGCAACGTAAAGACGCTCAAATGTCGTCATGGCACTGCGTCCGAACAGTGGCGAAAGCTTGCCGCACCAGAGATACCACAGGAAATCCTGTCCGCTCTGACGTGCCGCACTGCCCTCGGAGGCAAAGTAGCCTCGGCGGGCACGTTCATCGCAATAATCCATAAGAGCACGCCCGGAGTAGCTGTGACCCTCGAACCGCTCCACAGCGAAGCTGCCCTTCTTGTTCATCGGAACGACTCCGTGATAGAGCAGGTTGCCGTTCTCGATGTGGTAGACGCTGCCTTTCGCATACAAGAACTCAATGTGCTGCTGTAATTTCTCGCTCTGGCGGAAGGATTGCACCAGCTTGCGGAGGACGATCTTTTCATCCTCATTCAGTGCCGCAGGGTCTTTCGGGTCAACCGTCGGAAAAGAGGTATCCCGCAGAGGATACTCCTTATCGCCGACCATGACCGTTCCCTTCTCCCAGTCAATGCGACGAAGATAATCACGTCCCTGCATCTTGAAATCCGGATTGCGGTCGATGACCTGACACTCCATCTTGAGCATCAGAATGGTGACAGCCTTGTGCATAACAGCACACCGATGGAGCATTCCGGGGGTATACGGACCACGCGCGGTATCGGTGTGAGGCATCCAGATGCTCAGGTCGTCCTCGCCATAGAATTGCTCGGCCATCCTCTGCAAATGACGCAGGTTGATCCCATAGCAGTCCTCCAGCATTCCGTGGTTGTGGTAGGCCAGCGTGGTTTTCAGAACCGTGCAGATGCAGATGGGGCTTCCAGCCGCCGCACCCATCCAGACAACATCGTGGTTGCCCCACTGGATATCGACATTATGGTGTCGCATCAGCAGATCAAGGATGATATCGGGGCGCGGACCTCGGTCAAACAGATCACCGACGATATGCAGCTTATCCACAGCCAGCCGCTTGATCAGCTCACACAGACGAACGATAAAGCGGTCAGCACGACCATTCTCGATGATGCTTCCAACGATCTGTCCGTAATAGAGATCTTTGTCATGATCCTCAAAGTGAGCATGGAGCAGCTCGTCCAGAATATAACCGCAGCTGGATGGCAGGCACGCACGCACATGCTCACGGGTGTGCTTGGACGAAACAAGGCGGCAGATATCAATGAGACGGAGCAGCGTCTCGTTATACCATTGCTCAAGAGCTTCTTCATCCACACAGCGGTCTTTCAACTGAGGAAGCTTTTCGTTGGGGTAATAGATGAGCGTCGCAAGCTCGGCACGGACAGGCTCCGGCACAGCATTTCCCAGCACGATATCGACCTTTTCCCGAATCACGCCGGAGGCTGAATTGAGGATATGAACAAAGGCTTCGTTCTCGCCGTGCAGGTCGCTCATAAAATGCTCTGTGCCCTTGGGGAGCTTCAGAAGTGCCTGTGTGCTGATGATCTCGCTGGCCGCAGAAGCTTGCGACGGGTAGTCCCGTGCAAGCAGAGACAAATATTTCAGGTTATCCCGTATCTCGTCGGTTTCGGTGCGCATGGTTTCCTCCTGCAATATGTAGTATTTTTGCATCGCATGCAATATTCACTCATAGTATACCATTTCTCTGCACAAAAATGGTATACTTAACTGAGAAAATCTGTTATGAAACTTTTTCAAAGGACTTGGACATTATGCCGAAACTTATTCCTGTCACGCCCCCAACCTCCTGCGAGCTTTGCCCGCGTCGCTGCCACGCCGATCGTTCTGCCGGAAAAATCGGCTTCTGCGGAGCCGGCTCGACTCTGAAAGCTGCCCGCGCTGCCCTGCACTTCTGGGAAGAGCCGTGCATCAGCGGTACAAGAGGAAGCGGAACGGTGTTTTTTTCGGGGTGTACCCTGAAATGCTGCTTTTGCCAGAACTACCCCATCAGTGCCGAGGGGCTCGGCAAAGAGATTTCGGTCGAGCGTCTGGCAGAGATCTTCCTCGATCTGCAGCAGCAGGGCGCACACAACATCAATCTTGTCACGCCCGGTCAGTGGAGACCGTGGATCATCGCCGCGCTGAATGAAGCCCGCGCGCAAGGGCTGACTCTTCCCATCGTCTGCAACACAGGCGGCTATGAAACAGTGGAAAGCGTTCGGGCGTGGAAGGGATACATTGACATCTGGCTGGCAGATTTAAAATATGTGTCCTCTTCCCTTTCCGCCGATCTGTCCGCCGCACCGGATTACTTTGCGATGGCAAAACCTGCCATCGAGGAGATGATGCTCCAAGCCGGACATCCGGTTTTCGACGCAGACGGCATTCTCCAACGGGGCGTCATCCTGCGTCACCTCGCTCTGCCCGGTCACATCGACGACAGCTTCGCCGTCCTCGATCAGATGACCGCATGGAACGATGCCGACCCGGGCTGCTTCCTGCCCAGCGTCATGAGCCAGTACACACCGTTTTATCAGGCGGCGGAGCACGGCATCGGGCGGCGCATCACGACCTACGAATACCGTCGGGTCGTCAACTACGCGATGGACAAAGGTTTTTCCGATGGTTATATGCAGCAAAAAAGCAGTGCGAAGGAAGAATATACCCCCAGCTTCGACCTGACGGGCGTATGATTTCTCCCTCATTCATACATACTGCACAAAATTTCAGTCTTATTTTCTCTCGCAACCGTTGGCAATCCCTTGCAATCCTTCCAGAAAAGCACTATAATGGATACAACAATGTGCGCACAACTGCCCTTCCGTGAACAGGGCGGTGATCCCCACACGAAGCGCGCAGGATCACGAACCGTCTTTTAGGAGGATCGTTATGGAACACTTCAATCCCATTCTTGGCAACGAGAACCCCGGGCAGAAATTCATCACCTGTGGTGAGATCATGCTTCGTCTGACCCCGCCGAACTACGAAAAGATCCGAATGGCATCGGGTTTTGAAGCAAGCTACGGCGGCAGCGAGGCGAACATTGCCCTTGCGCTGGCAAACCTTGGCGTTGACAGCACCTTCTTCAGCGTCGTGCCGAACAACAGTCTGGGCAAGAGCGCGGTACGCTGGCTGCGCTCCAACGATGTCCACTGCACCCCGATGATTTTGACTGAGCCGGATGAGACCCCGTCCAACCGTCTGGGTACTTATTATCTGGAGACCGGCTACGGGATCCGCCCATCCAAGGTCATCTACGACCGCAAGCACAGTGCCATCACCGAATACGACTACTCACAGGTCGATCTCGACGGGCTGCTGGAAGGCTTCGACTGGCTGCATCTGAGCGGCATCACTCCGGCTCTTGGTCCGAATTGCCGCGGTCTGATCCTCGATATGCTCAAGGTCGCAAAAAAGAAGGGGTTGACGGTCAGCTTTGACGGCAACTTCCGCAGCACCCTGTGGACCTGGGAGGAAGCGCGCGATTTCTGCACCGAGTGCCTGCCCTACGTTGATGTCCTGCTGGGCATCGAGCCGTACCACCTGTGGAAGGACGAGTCCGACCACTCGAAGGGCGATTGGAAGGACGGCGTTCCTCTCCAGCCCAGCTACGAGCAGCAGGACGAGATCTTCCAGCACTTCATCGAGCGTTATCCCAACCTGAAGTGCATTGCTCGCCATGTGCGCTACGCTCACAGCGGCAGCGAGAACAGCCTGAAGGCTTTCATGTGGTACGAAGGTCACACTTTCGAGAGCAAGCTCTTTACCTTCAACATCCTTGACCGTGTGGGCGGCGGCGACGCATTCGCCAGCGGTTTGATCTATGCGATGCTCCACAACTACAAGGCGATGGATATGGTGAACTTTGCCGTCGCAAGCAGTGCCATCAAGCACACCATCCATGGCGACGCGAACATCACCGACGACGTCAGCAGTATCCGCAACCTGATGAACATGAATTACGATATCAAGCGGTAATTTTATCTATAAAACAGCCAGACCGCCCCGATGAGGAGACCGTTCTCTATGAATTCACCGCCTTTCTGCGGAAGCTGTTCTGAGTTTTTGGGATGCAAAAAGAGAGATACCACACAGTGGTATCTCTCTTTTCTCGTTTCGATTACTCCCAAAGCTTTGCCAGCCATGTCCAGAAATCCGAGCATTCCGGCTGTGTCTCTGCGGATACGGATACCTCAAGCTGGATCCCTGCTTTTTCTTTCAGGGTCAGGATGCGGCGGACACTTTCGTTCAGGCGTTCTTCCGAGACTCTGCCCGTCTCGACAGCGTTCACCACGCCGTCAAAGGCTTCTCTTAAGTCAGAGGGCATCAGCAGGATGTCCGCACCGGCGTTCAAAGCGGTGACAGCCGCATCCGCCGGAGAGAAATAGTTGCTGATGGCTTTCATTTCCAGCGCATCGGTCACGATGACCCCAGTAAAGCCCAACTCACCGCGCAGACGCTCGGTCAACATGGTGTAGGACAGCGACGCAGGCAAACCGTCCGTGGTCGCGTTGGGCGTCGTGATGTGGGCGGTCATAATGACGTCCGCTCCCGCCGCAATGCCAGCTTCAAAGGGCAGCATTTCAACTTCCTTCATCTGCTCCCACGTTTTCGTCGTAGTTGCCGTTCCGTAATGGCTGTCCTCGCCGGTATCACCATGTCCCGGGAAATGTTTCAGTGTGCAGAGCATCCCGGATTCGTGGAAGCCTTCTACCGCCGCTGCAACCATCTCTGCCGCAACATTCGGGTCGGACGAAAAAGACCGTTTGCCAATGACAGGGTTATTCGGGTTCGAGTTTACGTCCGCGACTGGTGCAAAGTCCAGATTGAAGCCGTAAGGCTTCAAATAAGCACCGATGGTACGACCCATCGCTTTCGCCTGTTCAGCATCTCCTGTTGCGCCGACTGCCGCCGCGCTTTCGTATTTCGGAAGGTCAAACGCGCTGTGGTTTGCCAGCCGCGCAACGGTACCACCCTCTTCGTCCACAGCTACCAGTAAACCGATATCCGCGGCATTCTGATAATCCTGAATCAGCTTCGTCATCTGCGTTGCGTCTGTAATGTTCTGCTTGAACAATGCAATGCCGCCGACGGGATACTCCTTCAGATGCTCCTTCATGGCATCTGTCACAGTCTTACCGTCTGACGTCTGCTCAAAATCCAGTGCTTCCGGCCGTACAAGAAAGAGCTGACCCACTTTCTCACGCAGGGTCATTGACGCAAGCTTTGCTTCCACGCCGTCGGATGCCGCACTCGCCGCAGGGAACATTCCCCCCATCAAAGCCAGACTGACTGCGGCAGCCGCCGCTCTTTTCAAAAATCGCTTCATTTGCTTTCCTCCTGTTTTTTTCCTTTATTATATATGAGTTTCGGGGAAACCGCAATAAAAACCTCTCCGTCATCCCTATGGGATGCCAACTCCCCTATCAGGGGGCTGGCGAGTGTTCGCTCGACTGAGAGGTTTTAAAGTTCAGGACAAGATCATTCGATCATTTGCGAATTCGCCGCCGCTGGCGATCTGGAACTTTGCCAGCAGGTCGGAAACATGAAGGTTCTTCTTCTCTTCACCGGAAACATCATAGATGATGTGACCCTCGTGCATCATAATGAGACGGTTGCCATATTTGATGGCATCCTTCATGTTGTGGGTGATCATCATGGTCGTCAGGTGATTTTCCTCCACGATCTTCGCCGACAAAGTAAGCACTTTCAGTGCGGTCTTGGGGTCAAGAGCCGCCGTATGCTCATCCAGAAGCAGGAGCTTGGGTTGATTCATGGTTGCCATCAGCAGGGTCAACGCCTGACGCTGACCGCCAGACAGCAGACCGACACGCGCCGTCAGACGATCTTCCAGACCCAAGTCCAGCGTTTTCAACAGCTCACGATACTGTTCCCGCTCCGCCTTGGTGATTCCGACCCGAAGCGTCCGGTGCTTGCCACGGCGGGCTGCCAGCGCAAGATTTTCCTCGATCTGCATCGTCGCGGCTGTGCCCGTCATGGGGTCCTGAAATACACGACCAATATAGGCGGCACGCTGATGCTCGCCCAGACGGGTGACGTCCACGCCGTCGATGAGGATCTTGCCCGAATCCACCGGCCAGACACCTGCGACCGCATTCAGCATGGTGGATTTGCCCGCACCATTGCCACCAATGACCGTGACAAAATCGCCCTCATTCAGCTTTAAGTTCAGACCATTCAATGCAGTTTTTTCGTTTACCGTACCCACATTGAAGGTTTTGGAAACATTTTGGATCTCAAGCATTTTTTGCACCATCCTTTGCCTTTTTTGCGGTGGGCTTTGCGAAGTATTTTCCCTTCCAGTAAGGCACTGCGAGGAAGACCGCGACCACAGTCGCACTCAGCAGCTTCAGCAGGTTTGCGTCAAAGCCAAGAGTCAGAACGAGCTGAATGACGATGTAGTAGATGATCGCGCCCAGCGAGACGGAAACGAGCTTGAGCGCAAAGTTATGGAAGATGCGTCCAAACACAGCCTCACCGATGATGACTGCGGCCAGACCGATGACGATCGCACCGCGTCCCATGCTGACGTCCGCAAAACCCTGATACTGGCTCAGCAACGCACCGGACAGGGCGACCAGACCATTCGAGACCGCCAGACCCAACACAATGTTCATGTTAGTGTTGATTCCCTGTGCACGGGACATGTTCGGGTTCGAACCGGTGGCGCGGATCGCGCAGCCCAGTTCTGTACCAAAGAACCAGTACAGCACACCGATCAGCACTGCTGAGACGATAATGACCATAATGATCGGGTTGTGGAGCGCAAACTCCTTGACCCAGCGCAGAGAAATGAGCAGGTCATACTTATCCACGTTGATGGACTGGTTGGCTTTGCCCATAATTTTCAGGTTGATGGAATACAAAGCCAGCTGGGTGAGGATGCCGGCAAGGATCGCCGGAATGCCCATGAAGGTATGGAGCAGACCTGTGACAAGACCCGTTGCCAGACCTGCCAGCAACGCCATCAACAGTGAGACCCAGACATTTTGTCCCGACAGCAGGCACATAACGCAGACTGCGCCGCCCGTACCGAACGAGCCATCAACGGTCAGGTCTGCAACATCCAGAATCCGATAGGTCAGGTAAACGCCGATCGCCATAATGCCCCAAATCAAACCTTGCGCACATGCACCGG
>CAVEGP010000065.1:0-13198 GCA_963615155.1 Bacteroides uniformis
GATTCGAACCGGTGACACTTCGGGTATGAACCGAATGCTCTAGCCAACTGAGCTATACCGCCATATTCACATCGCACTTGAACGGAGCTTTATTATTATATCCATACACAGACGATTTGTCAACATCTTTTTTCAAAAAAATTCACTTTTTTTATTCCGGCTGTCTCTTCAGCAAAAAACCACCGCCTGCGTCTCACCGGACGCAGGCGGTGGTTTTCAACATTTTTTAAGATTGAAGTTTAAAGCTCAGCCGTTCTTCTTATGAGTCGGGATCATGACCTCAAGACCGCCCATATAAGGCTGGAGAACCTTCGGGATGGTGACGCTTCCGTCAGCCTGCAGATGGTTCTCGAGGAAGGCGATCAGCATACGCGGAGGCGCAACGCAGGTGTTGTTCAGAGTGTGCGCAAGGTAGTTCTTGCCATCCTTGCCCTTGACGCGGATGTGCAGACGGCGCGCCTGTGCATCGCCCAGATTGGAGCAGCTGCACACCTCAAAATACTTCTGCTGGCGGGGGCTCCATGCCTCGATATCACAGCTCTTGACCTTCAGGTCGGCAAGATCGCCGGAGCAGCAGTTGAGCTGACGGACGGGGATCTCCATGCTGCGGAACAGCTCGACCGAATTCTTCCACAGCTTCTCGTACCAATCCGCGCTTTCCTCCGGACGGCAGACGACGATCATTTCCTGCTTCTCAAACTGATGGATCCGATAGATGCCGCGCTCCTCAATGCCATGCGCGCCTTTCTCCTTGCGGAAGCAGGGGCTGTAAGAGGTCAGGGTCAGGGGCAGAGTTGCCTCGTCAAGCGTCTGGTCGATGAAGCGACCGATCATGGTATGCTCGCTGGTGCCGATCAGATAGAGATCTTCTCCCTCGATCTTGTACATCATCGCATCCATCTCGGGGAAGGACATGACCCCCTGCACAACGTTGCCGTGCATCATGAAGGGAGGGATGACATAGGTGAAGCCCTTGTCGATCATGAAGTCACGGGCATAGGCCAGAACAGCCTCGTGCAAACGCGCGATGTTGCCCAGCAGATAGTAGAAACCGTTGCCTGCAACGCGACCTGCGGCATCCATATCAATGCCGTCGAAGCTCTCCATGATCTCGGTGTGGTACGGAATGGGGAAATCAGGCACGATCGGCTCACCAAAACGCTGTGCCTCGACATTATAGCTGTCATCCGGACCGATGGGAACGCTGGGATCTATCATCTGCGGGATGGTGTACATGATTTCCTGAATGCGTGCGGAGAGGGTCGCTTCCTCAGCTTCCAGCTCTGCCATCTTATCAGCGTCAGCTTTGACAGCGGCGTTGTTGGCGTCGATCTGCTTCTGGATCTCCGCCTTCTGCGCTTCATCGGTGCACTTTTTCAACTGTCCGAACAGAGGACCATTCGCCTTACTCAGCTTATTGCGGGCAGCCTTGAGAGACTCGACCTCTTTCAGGCACTCGCGATATTTGGCGTCCTTCTCGATTACTTCATCCACGAGAGGAAGCTTTGCATCCTGAAACTTCTTCTTGATGTTCTCTTTCACAGCGTCCGGATTTTCACGGACAAATTTGATATCAAGCATGATAACTCTCCTTACTCTATTGTTGCACGAACGGTTTTTCCATCCATGCCGTTCAAAGGCGGCATGCCGCCTCAGACATCGGTTTGATACTGACCCAGCAGATTCGCAAAGGCTTTGAGCTGGTCGTCTGAATAGAAATGAATGGTCAGCTTTCCCTTGCCGTCATGGTAAGCCACATTGACCTCATTGCCAAGCACCTGCTTCAGGCTCTCCTCCACCTCTATCGGCAGAGTGCTGCGAGGCGTTGGCTCGACCGGCTCTTTTTCCTGCTTCACCAGCTTCTTGCAAAGTGCTTCGGTCTGCCGGACATTCAGCTCATTTTCTGCAATGAGCTGCGCGGCTTGTCTCTGCAATTCTGCGGTGGGCAGGCTCAGGATGACCTTTGCATGTCCGACATTCAGCTTTCCGGTCTTCAGCAGCTCCAGCACCTCGTCCGGCAGATTGAGCAGACGCAGGATATTTGCCAGCGCGCTCCGGCTCTTTCCCAGCTTCCGCGCCGCCTGCTCCTGTGTCAGGTCACAGCGATTCATCAGCTCCCGAATGCCGTTTGCTTCTTCCACCGGATCAAGATCCTCACGCTGAAGATTTTCCACCAGTGCCAGCTCCATCGCCTGCTCGTCGGTGACGTCCTTGACGATCGCCGGCACTTCGGTCAGTCCCGCCATCCGACTGGCACGCCAGCGGCGTTCTCCCGCCACGATCAGATAACCGCCTGCAGCTTTATGCCGCACCGCGATGGGTTGCAGTAATCCGTGCTCGGCAATGCTGGACGCCAGTTCCCCCAGCGTCTCGTCATCGAAGGTCTTGCGTGGCTGTTCCGGATCGGGTTCGATCTCCCGCAGAGGGAGCGTCTCGATACGGGTATCGGATTCAAAGCTGGGCGCGGAATCCTCAAACAGACTTTCGAGACCACGTCCCAATCCGCCTTTTCCTTTTCCCATGAACAAAGCTCCCCCTGTTTATACTTCTTCGAGTGCGTTTTCAGACCGTTTCGCTTCAGCCACCGCTTTTCCACTGCGGCGTTTCGGCATTGCGTCACGAGAACGATTGTTCTTGACGAATTCAATCGCCAGGTCCATATACGCCTCGCTTCCCTTGCCGTGCGGCTCGTAGAAATTGATGGGCTGACCGTAGCTCGGTGCTTCCGAGATGCGGATTGTACGCGGAATGGCGGTCTTATAGACCTTTGAGCCGAAGTACTTCTTCACCTGCTCGACGACCTGCATCGTCAGATTCAGCCGTCCGGCGAACATCGTGAATACCACGCCCTCGATGTCGAGATACGGGTTGTACTTTTTCCGGATGGTTTTCAGCGTACTGATCAGCTCCGACAGACCTTCAAGCGCATAATACTCGCACTGCGTCGGGATCAGCACACTGTCGCAGGCACACAAGCCGTTCAGCGTAAGCAGGTCCAGACTGGGCGGACAATCAATAAAAATAAAATCATAATCCTGCTGAACGCTTGCCAACGCCTTGCGCAGGCGGCTTTCCCGTCCGGAAAGGTCGATCATCTCAAGAGCAGCACCTGCCAGACGGGTGTTCGAGCCGATGACATCCGTCCGGAATTCTGTCTTCCGGATGGCGTCCTTAGCGTCTGCCTCGCCGATGAGCAGCTCATAAGTACCGATCTCAACGCTTCGTTTCTGGATGCCATAGCCCGTCGTCGTGTTCCCCTGTGGGTCAAGGTCAACGATCAGCACTTTTTTCCCCAGTGCTGCCACGCAGGACGAAAGATTCACAGCGGTCGTTGTTTTGCCTACGCCGCCCTTCTGGTTTGCGATTGCAACAATTTTTGCCACGTGCTTTGCTTCCTCCCCGAGAAAATTCTTGTTCCACATGGAACATTCTGAAGTCTGAAGTCGAAGCCCTGCGTTTTCCCGTCCGCAGACTCCCTGTACTTTTTAGTATAGCACATCAGCGAGAGTTTTTGAACTGCTTCTTTATGATTTTTGTGTTGTTTTCTTTCTTTTTTCGAGGATCATATTAAAATCTCCACCGGATAGAATCGCAAACATACCACCCGGTGGAGGTTTTTCTTGTTCCACATGGAACACTATTTCTGTGCGGCAGCGGTCGGGATGCGGACGGTATATTCGATATATCCGTCCCGTTCTTCCCGATGGGCGGTTGCCGGAACACCGTTGTCGGTCATCAGGCGGATGGCATGGTCGATGGTATTCACAAAAATGCGCACATCCTTCACCATCGAAATGTGGTGTTTTCCCTGCGTTGTCTCGCTGAGAAGCTGTTCAATATACAGATCCGTCGCACGCGCATTCATTCTACGCTTGGCGATGGTGATCAGAGCCTCGCTCCGGCGGTTTTCCGGCAGGCGAAGCACCGCACGGGCATGGCGTTCGGTCAGACCATTGTCAAGGACAAACTGCCGCTGGTCTGCGGTCAATTGAAGCAGACGGAGTTTGTTTGCAAATGTAGGCTGTGCTATCCCAAGGCGTTTGGCCGCTTCTGCTTGGGTACAGTCCCAGAGAACCATGATATCCCGCAAACCCTGCGCCTGCTCGAAGGGATTCAAATCTTCCCGCTGAATGTTCTCAAGCAGACCCAGTGCCGCAGTCCGTTCATCGGAATAATCGCAGAGAACCGCAGGAATCTGCCCCAGCTTTGCCATTTTGCAAGCCCGAAGCCTCCGTTCACCTGCAACTAGCTCGTAGCCTTCCCCTATTTTCCGTACCGAGACGGGTTGAAGCAGCCCATTTTCCCGAATGCTCTGCGCAAGCCCTTCCAACTCCTGCTCGTCAAAATTCGTCCGCGCCTGAAACGGCGAAGACCGGATCTCATCCACTGGCAGCAAATAGATTTTTCCGACCGATTTTTTTCGTTCAAACATGATATCGCCCCTTTGTCTGGTTTTTTCACTGATTTTCGGCTTTGTTTTCCACCCTTTCCCGGGAAAAGGTGGAAAACCTTCTTTGTTTACGCCCCCAGTGTACCAGAAAAAACAAGACCTCGCCAGAAATTTCGTTCGGCAGGGTCTTGCATGATTGGTTCGATATTTCGTTATTTCAGCGGACTTTTCGCAATTTTTCCGCCATTTCTGGGATAAGCTGTCGGAGTTTGCGAAATCTTTTTGCAGAGGATCAGGGTTCGGGTATCACCTTCCGGCAAATGAAAGGTGCGCGTCTCTTCGTACCTACCACCCAGCTTTTTGATTGCGCCCTGTGCAGCGGTCAGCTCCTCCTTGCCCGAAGAGCCTTTCATCGCAAGGAAGCTTCCCCCCACCTTCACCAGCGGCAGACAGTATTCCGCCAGCATCGGCAGAGCAGCCACCGCACGGGCAGACGCCAGATCAAACTGTTCCCGCCAGAGCTTGCGGGCTGCTTCCTCCGCACGTTCCTTTGCAAACTCCACCCCTGTCAGACCCAATTGGGCACAGGCGTATTTCAGAAATTCTACCCGCTTTCCGGTTGGTTCCATCAGCGTCAGCTCCAGCTCCGGCTTGAAAATTTTCGTCACGATTCCCGGGAAGCCTGCGCCAGCACCGACATCCACCATCTTCCCTGCCACCTCCGGCTGAGATGCAAACAGCAGGCTGTCCAGAAAGTGTTTATCCTCGATGCCCTCCGGGTCGGTGATGGCGGTCAGATTGACCTTCTCATTGTATGCGACCAAAATTTCCGCAAAGGCCTCCAACTGGTCAAGCTGCGTTCCAGTCAGCGCAATGTTCCATGTGGAACATTTTTGCTCCAGTCTGTTTTTATCGATCATCCAAGTTCCTTTCTGTTATTCCCCTGTCAGGTGGACATAAATCGGTTCGTGATGGACGGCAGGCAAAAATATTTCCAGAATGTCCTTTGTCTGAAGCTTGAGCGAGGATGTGTTGATACAGGGATGACAGCCCAGAAACTCCCCTTTCACAACGTCCTCATCCATCAGAAGCTGAACATGATTTTCCGGATCGTTCCGCAGCCCCATGATGGACGATGAGCCTGGTGTGCAGTCAAGATACTTTTCCATATCCTCCGGCGAAGCAAAGCTCAGCCGCGCGATCCCCAACTGACCGGACAATTCCTTTGTCCGGAAGGGCTTGTCGCCCGGCATCATCAGCAGATAGAAGTTTGTCTTTTGCCGATTGCAGAGGAACAAATTCTTGCAGACCGTTGCATTCAGACAATCATCGATGATACGGCAATCTTCCATCGTATCCGCCTTCATCCCCGCATGATCGGTGCGCCAATACCGCATCCCGAGTTTGTCCAGAAAATCGTAGGTTTTGATCTCTTTTTCCAAGCGTCCGGAACAGTCCTCCGGACGACCTTCATACAGTGTAATTTCCATGATATTTTCCTCATTTCGCATTGACGAGCGCAACGCTCAACTGCGCCACATCCGAGGGCGAGACCCCCGGGATACGTCCGGCTTGTCCAAGATTCTTCGGTCGGATGCGGGTCAGCTTTTCGCGAGCCTCCAGCGTCAGTCCGGTCAGATTCTCATATGAAAAATCATCCGGTATCCGTGTCTTTTCGTGACGGGCGACCTCTCGGATCATCCGATCCTGTCGGGCGATATAGCCAGCGTATTTGATCTCCGTTTCCAGCCGCTCAGCAAGCATCGGGGTGATCTCCTCTCCCCAGCCGATAACCTCGGCTAACAGCGGATAGGAGATCTCTGGACGGCGGAGCAGTTCTTCCGCAATGCCGCCCTCCGCAGCCGGTGCAAGCCCTGCATTCGTCATGGCTGTCTGCAAATCAACGGTTCGGAGATGCGTTTCATGAAGACGCTCACGCTCTTTCTTGAGAATTTCCTGCGTATGTTCGTATTTTTCCCATCGATTATCCTGCACCAGACCGTATTCCCGACCAATCGGGGTCAGCCGCTGGTCGGCGTTGTCCTGACGCAGCGTCAAGCGATACTCGCTCCGGCTCGTCATCATCCGATAAGGATCCATAACGCCTTTTGTCACGAGGTCGTCCACCAGCGTTCCAAGGTAGCTGGACTGGCGGGGCAGGATGAGCTGCTCCTCCCCTTTTGCGTTGCGGGCGGCGTTCAATCCCGCCAGAAGTCCCTGTGCAGCGGCTTCCTCATAACCGGATGTTCCATTGAACTGTCCCGCGCCATACAAGCCTCGCACGACTTTGCTTTCCAGTGTTGCTTCCAGACTGGTGGGGTCAACGCAGTCATATTCAATGGCATAGGCAGGGCGCATGATCTCGATCTTCTCAAAGCCCTTGATGCTCCGGTAGAACGCATTCTGCACATCCTCCGGCAAACTGCTGGACGCACCTTGCAGATACATCTCCTCCGTATTCTCGCCGCAAGGTTCAACAAAGATCGGGTGTCTCTCCTTCCCTGCGAATCGCACCACCTTATCTTCAATGGACGGACAGTATCTCGGACCAACTCCCTCGATCATACCGCCATAGAGAGGACTGCGCCGGATGTTGTCAAGGATGATTTTGTGCGTCTCTGGGTTGGTATAGGCGATCCAACACTCAACCTTATTATGCATCGGCGCATCGGTCATAAAGCTGAACGGCTGAAGCTCGCTGTCCGGATCACCGGGCTGACACTCGAGCTTTGAAAAATCAATGCTCCGGCGGTGAACACGGGCAGGTGTTCCGGTCTTGAACCGACGAAGCGGAATCCCCGCCAATCTCAGGCTTTCGGTCAGAGCGTTTGCGGCGTGCATTCCGTCCGGACCGGACGCATACCATGCGTCACCCACAAAAATTTTGCCACCGAGATTTGTTCCCGTCGCAATGACAACGCACTTTGCGCCATACTCTCCGTTCAACTGGGTCACAACACCCTTGACACGGCCATCCTCTACCTCGATGGAGACGACCTCCACCTGATGGATGACAAGATCGGGCGTCAACTCCAGAGCATGCTTCATATATTCATGATAGCGTTTACGGTCGGTCTGAACACGCAATGCGTGAACCGCCGGACCTTTGCCCTTATTGAGCATCCGGCTCTGTAAATAGGTTGCGTCGGCGGCAAGCCCCATCACACCACCCAATGCGTCCAACTCTCTTACCAGAGTGCCCTTGGCTGTTCCGCCGATACTCGGGTTGCAGGGCATATTTCCGATGGCGTCCAGACTCATGGTAAACACCGCCGTCCTTGCGCCAAGCGTTGCGGCCGCATGTGCCGCCTCAATCCCGGCGTGTCCTGCGCCGATCACGATCACATCATAGTCACCCAAGTGATTCATAAACTTTTTCTACTCTCCCACAAGAAAAAACAGTCTCGCCCTCTCAGGCTCACTTTGTTCGCCAGCTCTCCCAACGGGAGAGCCAAGTCCGCATCTTATTTTCCAACACAAAATCGTTCAAATACTTCGTTGATGACTGTCTCGGACGCATTTTCCCCGGTAAGCTCACACAGCGCATCCAGCGCGTCGTCCACACAGACCGAAACCGCGTCCAGACCAAACCCGCCCATAATAGCATCCAACGCACCCGACACGGCATCCCGCGCACGGGTCGCGGCGGAAAGCTGCCGCTGTCCCGAAAGACTTGCGGCATGAGGGTCGATCTGATTGGTTCCCAGCAGTCGTGCGACAGCCGCCGCAATGACCTTCCGTGCCCCCTCTTCCTGACAACAGACCGGAATGAGCATTGCGAAATAAGGCGCAATAACCTCCGCATCAAACTGGGTCGGCTTATCCTCCTTGTTGACAAGAGCGATAGCAGGACGCCCCTCACACCGCTGTGCCAACTGGAAGTCCTCCTTTGTCAGCGGCTCAGAGCCATCAAAAACGGCAAGGATCAATCCCGCCTCGTCCAGCTTTTTCCAACTTCGGCGGATGCCCTCAGCCTCGATCTCGTCCTCTGTCTCCCGCAGTCCGGCAGTATCAAAAAGGTTCAGCCGGACATCTCCCAGCCGCACCGCCTGCTCTACCACGTCACGGGTCGTTCCGGCAACCGGAGTCACAATGGCACGGTCAAACCCCGCCAGCAGGTTGAGCAGGGTCGATTTTCCCGCATTGGGACGTCCGACAATGGCGCAGTCCACGCCCTCCCGCAGGACAGCCCCCGCGTCGTAATTCCGGATCAGCTCGTCCAGTTCGTCCCGAACCGAACCCAACACCGTTTTCAGATGTTCCTCGTCCAACTCGGGTACGTCCTCCTCCGGAAAATCTACCCACGCCGCCAGATGCGCCTGCAATCCGGTCAATGCTTCCTTTTCGGCGGCGATCTTCTTCGCCAGCGCACCCGACAAGGACGCATTCGCCAATGCCGCCCCTTGTCGTCCATCGGCTGAGATCAGATCCATGACCGCTTCCGCCTGTGTCAAACCCAGTTTGCCATTCAGGTAGGCACGGCGGGTGTACTCGCCGGAGGCAGCCGGAGCCGCACCCGCTTCGATGCAGGCTTCCACCAGCCGCCGTGCCACAGCACTTCCGCCGTGACAGGACAGTTCTACAACATCCTCGCCCGTGTAGCTGTGCGGCGCACGGAAAAAGAGGGCAACTCCCTCATCGAAAGTCTCCTCTCCTTCCACAAATCGACCGAACAATGCGGTATAGCCTTTCGCATCCAGTACCTTCTTGTTTGGATTTGCCGGACGGAACACCCGTTCTGCCACGGGATAGCTTTCCGGACCGGACAACCGAACGACTGCAATTCCGCCCGCGCCGGGCGCAGTTGCAATGGCGGCAATGGTCGAACTCTGCATGACGTTTCTCCTGACTTGATTTTTTCGGCGACGCTCCCCGCCTTCGACAAAACCCGTTCTCTCCGGGTTTCCTGCGTTTTCCGCAAATGGATATTCAAAGATATTGTACCACGAACCGCACAAAAAGAAAACACCCTCACTGTCCGTTTTTTGGTCTGCGGGCAGTTTTCCACAAGCAGCAGCGTTCTCTGTGGAAAACTGCCCGCCTTCCATTTTTTTATCAAAAAGCCCCGCCGCAAAAAACTGCGGCGGGGCTTCGCACAACCTGCGAAATCCTGATTTTTAGAATGCGGCGATATCTGCCTCTGTGATGGACTTGCCTGCCAGAGTACGGCTATCGGCATTCTCGGACAGCTTCAACTTACCTTCCTTCAACAACTGAACTGCCTTTTCATGCTTTGCGGCATCCCAGTTGTTGCCGATGATTTTCCAGTTGTTGTCCACGGTCGGCTCAATAACGCCGCCCTTGACGGTGCGGATGTACTCGCCCAGCAACTCACGAACGCCGCCGATGTCACCGCGAACGTCAATCTCGAGCAACTCCGGCAGCTCTTCGCCTGCGGTAAAGATATCCGCATAGGTAAGAAGCTGCGTAGTAGCGCGGTAGTTATTCGCTGCAACGACAAAGCTCTCCTCGTCGTCCACCGGAGTACCATTCTTCCAGCACAAATTCTGGATGCGGTCTCCCGGCTCTTTGGAGATGTCAATGTCGTAGGTGACGCCTGCAAACGCATCGTACAGATAGTAACGGGTGGACGGATCGAACGCAATGGTCAGATCGCCCGGCTGATAGGTCTTGAAGAAGCCTGCCGACCACTCCATAAAACGGCGGAGCTGCCAGCCCTTCATCTGGATCTTGTACAGCGTGTTCTGATAGGTGTAGATATTTGCCATATCGCACTTACGGAGAACACCTTCCTTCACCATAGAGGTCATGGAAGTCATAGAGCAAGCAGAAACGGCAGCCTCGGTGTAGTACATCTGAACCTCATTGACGAAATCCAGCATTGCGGTATCCTCGATCATCGGCTGAGGGATCTCCGCGATCTCATTCTCCGGTGCAAGGTCGCCTCCACGCAGCTCGCCGATCGGAGTCACAGCATCCTCTTTAGCGCGGGTATCGTAGGAGGCAAGCAGCTCGGTCAGCTCGGGATCGGGATCATACTCCTTGATCGTGAGATTCTCAGAGCTGCGGTCAACGACCTTCCACTTGCCGTTCCACTGACGCTCGAGGTAAACATGAATCTCAGACACCGTTGCGCCTGCATTCTTGTTCTCGACGACCAGAACACCGTTAATCATCTGGTTTGGGATGCTCTTGTGACCATGAGCGGCAACGATCACGTCAAACTCCGGGCAGGCATTTGCCAGATCGGTAACGCCGGAACCATATACACCATACTCATTGTCAATGTCCATATGCATGACGCCGACCAAAACATCGACCTTATCCTTGATCTGATCGATGATCTTGCGGGACTCATCCACAGGATTCGTGACCGTCCACCCCTTCAGATTATTCGCATCCCAGCGGACGATATTGGGTGTAACCATACCAATAAGACCGATCTTTACTCCCTTCTTGTTGATGATGGTATAGCCGTCTGCCAGCGGCTTTCCCTCCGGACTGTAGACGTTACCGGTCAGAACCTTAGCTTTCTGCTCTGCCATGACCTTTTCCAGAACATCCATGCCGTAGTTATACTCATGGTTTCCAGTCGTCCAGACATCGTAACCAATGGCGTTCATCGCTGCGACCATCGGATGTACATCGTCATTCAGGAACAGTTCGGCAGAGTTTGCCTGAATGGTATCGCCTGCATCGACCACCAGCGTGGTATCGGTGCGGTTCTCCTTGATGGCGGTTGCCTGCTGTGCCACACTGCCCGAAGCATCTGCCTTGTTTGCCGCATAATCCCATGGGTCAAACTTACCGTGGGTATCGCTGGTCGCCAGAATCTGAAGATCCATCTTCCACAGGTTCTTCAGATCGCACGCCGATGCTGCCGGAGTCAGGCATCCTGCCGCTGCAACGGTAGCGGACGCAGTTGCGACTTTCAAGAAATTACGCCGAGAAATCATTTTGTTTTTCATAAGAGCCTCCACTTTCCATAGGTACTTTGTAATTTTAAGTATACGTCCACATTCTGCTCTTTGGCAATGGCTGTTATAGAGAAAAATCTCTCCTATATTTAGACATTTTTTCTATATTTTGAAAAAGTAAGACTTTTCTCTTTATCAGTTCAGCACGGCGCATCTCCCGCGTGAAACCAGATTGATGAAAAATGTCTGTAAAATTTGCAGACAAAAAGAGCCCGCCTCGCATTCCTCTGCGCAGCGGACTCTCCGGTTCAGGTCTGTTTCATTTTTTCTTTTTCGCTGTACATCCGCTCATCTGCCTGATGAAGCATCGTTTCCAGATCCTTGGGATACTGCTCCCAAACAGCTCCCACCGCAGCACTCACCTTCTGCTGCAGCAATTTCTCCCGAAACTGCTGTACTTTGGCGCAGAACGCATCCTGCGGGATCCCATGCTGGATCACCACAAATTCGTCCCCACCGATCCGATATCCCCGTTCCGGAAAGATCGCCTTCAGAATTTCTGCCATCTGGCAGATCAATTGATCTCCTGACCCGTGTCCCTGTTCATCGTTGATCTTTTTCAGACCGTTCAAGTCGATGAAAACACAGCCTACCTGTTCCAGCTTCGTCTGTTTCCAGAGATTCAGACTTTCTATGTAGCCGTTGCGGTTTCGCAGGTGTGTCAGCAGATCGTAATAGCTGAGCTTTTGCAGATATTCCTGCTGGTCACGCCGTTCCAGACTGTTCGTAATGAAAAACTGGATCGAGGAAAGCAGTGTGGCATCCTGCGCATGCCGGCGCGGATTGTCCAGACCTAAAAATCCGATGATCTGCCCATTCCGGCACAGCGGAACCGCCAACAGCCGCCATACATCCTGTACCTGAAGCATTTCATAACTTTCAAAACCCTTTTCCTGCTCCAGTGAATCCATATAGTAGACCCGTTCCTGCCGGAACTTCTCCATCCAGTGCGCGATCACCTCCACCGGTACTTCCTGCAGATTATTGATCTGCGGCACGACACCCGACTTTACCGCTTCATAGGTATTGACCAATATATTTCTCGTCGGCTCGATCTCAAACAGGTAACTGCGGTCTGCCTGAAAATAATCCCGCACGATCTCCATTAGATTGTTCAAAGCAACATTCCGGTCTGCTCCATCCGAAAGCTTTGCCACACAGCGGTTGAGCATCGTAGCGATCTCCAGCTTTTCCGCGATCCGCATCTGGCTGGCCTCCAATTGGGACAATCTCATATTCTGCTCCCGAATGGCCGCCAAAAACATCAGAATCATGGACACACCGGTCATCTGCTCGATCAGTGCCACCCCATAAAACAGGATCTGGATCACTGCGCCGACCATGGGAAGAATGATATACGAGATGTTTGCCCGAAACAGATATTTGCTGATGCGGTTCCGGTACTGGAGCAGGAGGCTCGCCTCAATAAGCATGGTAAGCATTGGGATCGCCATACTGATCGGATATCCTGCAGCACGATGATAAATGTTTTCGGCGTCAAAACAGTAATACAGTCCAGTAAACTGCGACAAAACGACCAGTGCCATGCCAAGGATACAGTTTGCCTCTGCCAGACGTGTGCGCTTCATGCGGCGGCATTCCTCGACGCTGAACAAGACGTTGTTTACATACTGCACAAAGAACAGCAGCGTCATTTCCAGCGTGAAGAACACCCAGAGATTGCTGATGCGCACCATCCAATATCCTGTTTCTCCCGGCATTCCCCTGAAAAGATTGGCACACACATCGCCGAACAGAAGCAGCGACGCCGAAAGCTGCATCCGGATCATCCATTTGCGCGTCCTTGGCTCATACTTATGACCATACCTTTCCGCTGCGCTGCAAGGCACAAACAAGAAATGAAACCTGT
>CAVEGP010000066.1:0-12994 GCA_963615155.1 Bacteroides uniformis
GTCGGGTCATTGCCCGCATTCGCTCCCAGATAAACCGTGATATTCATTGCTTTTCCCCCTGTTTGATTTTTTCTATTCTACCACAGCCCAAAACGAAAGAAAAGATGATGGTTTTTTTTTTTTTTTTTGACCTAAACTCAGCTTCAAGTGCTACAGTATAAGCAGTGAGCGGTCCTCCCGCAAATTTTACAGAAAAGCAGAGAAAGAGAGAAGGTACCTTTATGGAAAAAATAATACAGACCGCCGGCCGCAACGCCCTCGGCACTTTTGCACCGGCATTTGCTCACTACAACGATGATGTTCTCTTTGGCGAGAACTGGAACGATGACAGCATCGACGTCAAGACCCGGAGCATCATCACCGTAGTCGCCCTGATGGCATCCGGCATCACCGATTCTTCCCTGAAGTTCCATCTTCAGAACGCAAAGAACCACGGCGTGACCCAGAAAGAGATCGCCGCCATCATCACTCACGTTGCGTTCTACGCCGGCTGGCCGAAGGGCTGGGCCGTCTTCAACATGGCTAAGGAGATCTGGGAAGTCGAGCCTGAAGATGAGTCCGCAAAGGCAAAGCATCAGACTTCGATGATCTTCCCCATCGGCGAGCCGAATGTCGCCTACGCAAAGTATTTCATCGGCCAGAGCTACCTTGCACCCATCTCCACCTCGCAGGTCGGCATCCACAATGTCACCTTTGAGCCGGGCTGCCGCAACAACTGGCACATCCACCACGCAAAGTCTGGCGGCGGCCAGATCCTCGTTTGCGTCGCAGGCCGCGGCTACTATCAGGAAGAGGGCAAGGAGCCGGTCGAGATGAACCCCGGCGACTGCATCAACATTCCTGCTGAGGTCAAGCACTGGCACGGTGCTGCACCCGACAGCTGGTTCTCTCACCTCGCCGTCGAGGTTCCCGGCGTCGAGACCTCGAACGAGTGGTGCGAGCCTGTCACTGATGAAGCATACAACAGGCTGAAATAAGCTCTGCCTTCCAAAAGGCTGTCTGTCAGAATGTCCGGCAGCAGTCTTTTCTGTTGTCAGCCCAGCGCAACATCCAGCACCATCATCAGGCTGAATCCCACCGCAAAAAACACCGTCCCAATATTGGAATGTTCGCCCTGCGACATTTCTGGAATCAACTCTTCTACCACCACATACAGCATTGCGCCTGCCGCAAAGCTGAGCAGATATGGCAATGCAGGCACGACCACACCTGCCGCCAAGATCGTAAGCATTGCGCCAATCGGCTCGACGATGCCGGACAGCACGCCGCCCCAAAAGGCTTTGCTCTTTTTCATCCCTTCTGCCCGAAGCGGCATTGAGATGATTGCGCCCTCGGGGAAATTCTGGATGGCGATCCCCAGCGACAGTGCCAGCGCACTGGCGGCAGTGATCTGCGCACTGCCAGACAGAAAACCCGCATAAACCACACCCACTGCCATTCCCTCCGGAATATTATGCAGGGTAACAGCCAGCACCATCATCGTCGTGCGTTGAAGCTTACTTT
This sequence comes from Bacteroides uniformis, assembly GCA_963615155.1. Lineage (GTDB taxonomy): Bacteria > Bacillota > Clostridia > Oscillospirales > Ruminococcaceae > Faecalibacterium. The sequence goes on from CAVEGP010000066.1 coordinate 1,504, forward strand.
TCGGACCTTCCGCTTTCTCACTGTTCTGGTGCAGGTGCGGGATGACATGGTCGAGCAGAAGCAAAAACAAGATCCCCAGCCAGAAACCAACTGCCGCAGGGACAAAAGCCAGTTTCCCCATCCCCGCCGACTGCTCCATTGCGGGGATCAACAGGCTCCAGACCGAAGCCGCTACCATCACGCCCGCCGCAAATCCAGTCAACGCCCTTTGAATCCCGTCGCTGAGGGAATTTTTCAGAAAAAACACTCCGGATGCCCCGAGAGACGTGCCGAGAAACGGGATCAGAATACCATAAAAGACATCTGTCATAAATGCACCTCCTTGTGGTTAGCTATGTATAACCACAAGGATTATAACGCCTTTTTCTGTTCGGGTCAAGCCAAGCCCAAATTTTTGTCCACCGTAAACTTTTTCAAAAAAGCCCTTGACTTGGAGCAAACTCCAAGTGCTATACTAATGCCAGCGAAGGAGGTTTTGAGCATGACCATCAAAGAAGTATCCGAAAAATACCACATTTCGCAGGACACGCTCCGCTATTACGAGCGGATGCAGATGATCCCGAAAGTCCACCGCACCTCCGGCGGCATCCGGGATTATCAGGCCGAAGACCTGCGCTGGGTCGAGCTGGCAATCTGTATGCGGAGTGCCGGGCTTCCCATCGAGGTGATGATCGAGTATCTCCGGCTGTTTCAGGAGGGCGACCGCACCATTCCGGCGCGTCTGGAACTTTTGAACGAGCAGATGGAGGCTCTCCGCGCCCAGAAAGAACAGCTGGAAGCCACGATGGAGCGGCTCTCCTTCAAGATCAAGCATTATGAAGAAGCTCTCCAGACCGGAAAACTGGTCTGGGGTACGGATGAGAAACACTGAGAAAAGGAGTATTGTTATGGCAAAGTTGATTGCATTTTATTCCCGTGCGGATGAGAATTATTTCGGCGGCAGCTACCGCGTCATCCCCGTTGGCAACACCGAAAAGGTCGCCTACATGCTGGCAAAACTGACCGGCGCGAGCCTTCTGAAGCTCGAGCAGAAAAAGCCCTACTCGGCCAATTATCAGGAGTGCATCGCCGAGGCCAAGTGCGATTTACAGGCGAACGCCCGACCGGAGCTGGTCGCTCTGCCGGAAAACCTGAACAAGTACGATGAAATTTATCTCGGCTACCCGAACTACTGGGGTACCATGCCGATGGCGGTCTACACCTTCCTCGAGCATTACGATTTCACCGGCAAAGTCATTCACCCCTTCTGCACCCACGAGGGCAGCGGCCTGTCCAACACGGTCAAGGACATCGAGCGGACTGCAAAGGGTGCCATCGTGAAGCCGGGTCTGGCAATCCACGGCAGCAGTGCCGACAACGCCGAAGCAAAACTGAAAGGATGGGTCTAAAATGGAATACAAAAAGGGACATGTTTACAAGCTGATGGACGAGGGCGGTCCGACCAATGTCCGTGAATCTTATTTCAAAGAGGCCGGCGAAGAAATGATCCGCGCGCAAACACTCTGCGCCAAAGCCAACGCCACCCTTCCGGACGACCCCAGCTATATGAAGTATCTGGAAGAGCTGTTCGACCGCGACCTGAGCGACGTCCGCATCCTGACCCCATTTATCTGCGATTTTGGCAATCGGGTCAAATTCGGCAAGGGCGTGTTCATCAATCATTCTGCCATCCTGTCCGCTTCCGGCGGCATCGAATTCGAGGACGGCGTGATGATTGCACCCGGCGTTCGTATTGCCACCATCAACCACGATATGAACAACCGCCACACCATCTACACCTACGGCAAAGTGACGATCAAAAAGAACGCATGGCTGAGCATGAATGTCACCGTCTGCCCCGGCGTTACCATCGGTCAATATGCCGTGGTCGCCGCAGGTGCGGTCGTCACCAAGGATGTCCCCGATTATGCTGTGGTCGGCGGCGTCCCCGCAAAGGTCATCCGGATGCAAGACCCAAGCGAACAGAACGAGTAAGATTTTTATCAGAGACACAAACAGCCGCCCGATGCAACTTGCAAAGGACGGCTGTTTTTTACGCGGTCTTCTTGGATTTTTGGTTCAGATAGAGGTAGAATCCCACGTTCAGAACGATGCCTACCGCAGTGGAAACGGGAGCAGCAAGACCAATCTTTGTCAGGCTGGCATTGGGCTGGATGCTCATGAAGTACGCCAGCGGAAGACGGACAGCGAGTGTCTGGATCAGACCCTGGATCATGACCCAGACGGTTTTGTTGTTGCCATTGAAGTAGCCGACCATCGAGAACAGGATCGCCGTGACAAGGGTCTCCGGCGCAAATCCCTTCAGGTAAGCAAATGCGTTCTGAATGACAGCGGCATCGGTGGAAAAGGCACTGGACAGGATATCACCCTTGAGCATAACAAGAGCAAACACGAACACGCCGAAAAACAGCCCCACACCAATGCCCGTGAACATCGACTTTTTGGCACGCTTCTGGTTGCCTGCGCCGACATTCTGGGAAACAAAGGATGCCATCGACTGCATCAACGAGCTGGGAATCAGCATCGCAAAATTGACGATCTTGCAGGCGACACCATAACCCGAAGATGCTTCCAGACCCAGTCGATTGACAAATGCGCAGAGCGCAAGGAAGGAAACCTGCGTCAGGAACTCCTGCAAAGCCAGCGGAAGACCAATGGCGAGGAATTTTTCGCATTGAGGGTTGAACCGGAAGTCCGATTTCCGGATGGTGAACATCCCCTTCTTCTTCAGCAGGAGAACAACCGCGCAGACAACGCTGATTGCTTGTGCGAACACCGTTGCCAAAGCCGCACCAGCTGCATCCATATGGAAGCCTGCCACCAGAAGCAGGTCGCCGAAGATGTTGACGATACATGCCACCAGAACGAACAAAAGCGGAGACTTGCTGTCGCCCAGACCACGGAAAATGGCAGACAGGACGTTATAAGAAACGATAAAAAACATGCCGCAGCCACAGATACGGACATAGCTTGCCGTCAGGTCGATGGCCTCCGACGGTGCTTGCATCAGCACCGAGATCGGTCGGGCAAAAAAGACCAAAAGGACAAAAAGTACCACTGCCATGACCGCGAACACGATCGTTGCGCCGCCAATGACCGAGCCGATGAACTCGGGTCGCTTTTCTCCCAGATAGCGGGCGATCAGCACCGTAACGCCCATTGCGAACTGAATGACGACAAATGTGACGAGATTGAGCACCTGACTGCCCGTCGAAACAGCGGACAGACCGGAGGTCGAGCCAAACCGACCCACGACCAGCAGATCGACCGCGCCGTAGGCAGCCTGTAAGATCAGCGCGCCTAAAATCGGCAGCATGAACAGAGCCAGCTTTTTCAGGATGCTGCCCTGTGTAAAATCGTTTTTCTCACTTTTCACGATAACTTCTCCTTTCAAGCATCACTTGATGAAATTTTTCGATGGTGCGTATCATGCACTCTGCATCTTCCTCAGAAATACCCTCCATATACGGGATGAGCGCGTTGAAATACTCCTTGTCGTATTTCTGCGACAACTGTCTCCCCGCTTCTGTGACCGAGATGTAAGTCACCCGACCGTCCTCCGCCGAAGCGATTTTTTTGAGATAGCCTTTTTTTTCCATTTCTTTGACGGTTCGGGTCACACCGGGACGAGGAAGCCCCAGCACGTCACTGATATCAGACACCCTTGCCGGAACGTTTTGAGACTCCATCGTCAGCACTACATCCAGATATTGGATGTAGGACGACGCCACCCCCGCAGGCAGCGGCGGCAGCAGCTCTCTTGCACGTTTTGCCTGATAACACGCATCCATCATCCGCTTGATGAGTCCAACTGTCATAGGATCCTCCAATTGATTACCAGGGTTAATTACCACCGATAATTATACAAGCATTCTTTCATTTGTCAAGCACTTTTTCCCGTTTTTTCTTCTCCGCTCCGCAGGAGTAAAAAAGAAGCGGCGTTCTGACAGAAAAAATCCCCTGTGCGGAAACTTCTCCGCACAGGGGAAAGATGGAAGGAAAATGTCTTATCAGGGCTTACTGAGGGCACAGGCCAGACGGATGAATTCCCGCACCTGCGGCAGTTCAAATTCCCGCTTGCGATAAAGCAGGTAGGTCGAACGGGTCAGCGGTGTTCCGTCCGAGAAAAAAAGCGGTTCGGCAACTCCATCAAAATAGGATAGGCAGATCTCCGGCACGATGCTCCAGCCCAATCCAGCCTGCACCATTGACACGCAGGCAGACAAACCGTCAACATTCAGCGGGCTGGCAGGCTCAAGCTTGTGCTCCATCAGCCAACGGGCTTTCATGCTCATATGCTCGGGATTGGCATCCCTCCCGATGTACCGCATCCGATCCAGCGGGGTATTCGCATTGGCTCGGCTTCGGATAAGACAAACCGCTTCCCGCTCCAACAGGATCTTGCCATCATCCCAGTCGTACTCGCCCCGCACGATGGCAAGATAAGCCTGCCCCTCCTGCAGCTTACGCATACAGTCCCGGCTGTGGTCGCTGGATACCTTCAAGGTAACATCCGGATACCGTGCGGTATACTCCGCAAGGATCTTCGGCAACCGATAGTTGGCATAATCAATGGACGCCTCCATCCGAAGTGTGCCGCCCACTGTGCCCTTGCCAAGCTGGATCCGGTCCCGAAGAGCTTCAAACTCATTGACCACTTTCTGGATCGTCTTGCGGGCATCCTCGCCTGCCGGAGTCAGAGTCACACCATGCTTGCTCCGCAGGAAGAGCGGCGCGCCCAGCTCAGCCTCCATATTTTGCAGCCGCTTGCTCAGAGTCGGCTGTGCCAGATAGAGCTTCTCCGCCGTGCGGGTCAGATTTCCGGTCTCCGCAAGGGTCAGGAAGATCAGGAGATCTTTTTCGTCCATATGATGTTCCGTCCTCTTCTCGCTTTTTATGATCGTGTTTTCAGTATAGCGTTTTGAGGACAAAAGTTCAAGCCCGTATCCGCTTTTCACAAGCTCACTCCTGATTGTTGCGATAATAGTTGATGAGGCAACCATCGGCGATGATCTGACGCTCCGGCTCGGTCAGAACACCCGTGGAAACCGGGAACTCGGTGACCGTGCCATCCGGCTTGACGGCGTAAGCAGAGAAGCTCGCTTTATTCTCGAGGACTGCCTGACGCAGACCCGAGATGAAGATGTAATCGCCCAGCGCAAAGACCTCGGGGTTTTCGACGAGGAACGGAGTCATACCCCAGTTGATGCAGTTGGAGCGATAGCGCTTGGTGGCGTACTGCTTTGCGAAGTTTGCGGATGCGCCCATAACACGCTGGCAGGAAGCAGCCTGCTCACGAGCGGAACCGTCACCGGGCATGTTGGCGAAGATGGTAGAACCAATATCGGTGTTGGCGGGATCGTTCCGGACGCCTGCCTTGGTGAGGGCCGCATAGACATTCAGAACTTCCTCGGGCAGAGCCTTGCCGGCCTCACGGTCGCGCTCGATCTGGCGCATGACCTTGCTGCGGGAGACATACTGCGGATCGCGGCGACTCAGAGCGAACTCGGACAGACGCTCGGGGTTGGAACGATAGGAAGAAGTCTCGCCGGAGGGGATCAGCTCGTCGGTGGTGGTGACAGGGTCGGTGATGTAGGAGCAGACCTTCACCAGCAGGTCGTCGGTCAAAGCGGGCATCTCGGGCCAATCCTTGATGTTCGGACCAAAGCGCAGCTCTGCGTCCGGCTCTGCCTTGCCCCAGCCGTTGTAGACACGCTTCTGGTACAAAGATGCGTTATAGTGATACTCAGGGTTGGTGTATTCAATGTCGAGGTCGGTCGCGGCAGTCAGCTTACCGCCGTTTGCAGCGGTAGCCGCGATGGAACGAGCGTCCATCAAAGCAACGGCACTCATCTGACCCTCGCCCGGTTTCGAGCCTTCACGGTTCGGGAAGTTACGGGTAGTGTGGCGGATGGAGAACTCGCCGTTTGCCGGACAATCGCCTGCGCCAAAGCAGGGACCGCAGAAGCACTCACGCATAATTGCGCCGGCATTCACAAGGTCGTTTGCGCGACCATTCTTGAGCAGCTCCGACAGCGCAGGCATCGAGCCGGGATAGATGCTCAGCGTGAATGCGCCGTTGCCGCAGCTCTGTCCACGGAGAATATCCGCAGCAGCGCAGATATTATCGAACGTGCCGCCCGCACAGCCAGCGATCTCGCCCTGATCGACCCAGATCGCACCGTCGTGCCACTTGCTCATCAAATCCATCTTTGCGCCCTTGATTTGCTTGTTGGCCTCTTCCTGAACCTTGTGCAGGATGTCCTCTGCGTTCTCAATCAGCTCATGGATGGTGTAGGTATTGGAGGGGTGCATCGGCATTGCGATGGTAGACTCGATGGTGGACAAGTCGATATAAACACAGCCGTCATAGTAAGCGACCTCAGCAGGCTGAAGCTTCTTGAAGTCCTGCGGACGACCGTGGATGGTGTAGTAACGCTGGGTCTCCTCGTCCGTGACCCAAATGGACGACCAGCAGGTGGTCTCGGTCGTCATAACATCGATCGCATTGCGGAACTCGATGGGCAGGCTTGCAACGCCCGGACCGACGAACTCCATGACCTTATTCTTGACGTAACCGTTCTTGTAGACCGCGCCACAGATGCTCAGGGCAACATCGTGCGGACCGATGCCTGCACGGGGCTTGCCGGTCAAATAGATCGCGATGACCTGCGGACGAGCAAAATCATAGGTACGACCGACCAGCTGTTTTGCCAGCTCGCCGCCGCCCTCGCCGACAGCCATCGTACCCAGTGCGCCGTAGCGGGTATGAGAGTCCGAGCCAAGGATCATCTTACCGCCGGCTGCCATCGTCTCACGGTTGTAGCTGTGGATGTTTGCCATATTGGTGGGAACGTAGATTCCGCCGTACTTGTGTGCAGCAGACAGCGCGAACTTGTGGTCATCCTCATTGATGGTGCCGCCGACCGCGCACAGGCTGTTATGGCAGTTTGTCAGAACATAAGGCAGTGGGAACTGCTTCATGCCGGACGCACGGGCAGTCTGGATGATGCCGACATACGTGATGTCATGGCTCGTCATAGAGTCGAACTTCAGGCGAAGCTCGTTCATGTTGTCACTCTGGTTATGCGCCTCGAGGATGCCATAAGCCATCGTGCCCTTCTCGGCTGCTTCCTTGTAGGTTGCGTGACCCGTCTTCTGCGCCACCTCTTCGGGGCAGGAGCAGATGGTCTCACCGTTGACGAGGTAGATGCCGTTCTCATACAGTTTCAACATAGCAGGTACTTCCTTTCATCTATTGGAGCTTTACTCTCTTTCGATCCCGTTCGGGATTCTCTTTCTGGCTCTATGATAGCGCATCGGAATCATTCTGTAAAATAGTTGGTTTTGATGATTTTTGATTCTCATTTTCAATGGTTCACTTTTTTCCTGAAAAACACCAGCGACCCCATCCGGAAAACCGAACGAGGTCGCTGGCGTCTGTTGTGTTCTATTTTCTCACCCTTGCAGGATAGGAGAGCAATATCATTTTCGGATATACAGCGTGCCGTCCATGATACGGCGAGCCGTACGCTGGACAGCCACGCCCGAGACCCCGATCTCGTTCAGGGGCTTGGCAGGGTCGTCCAGATAGGGGTACATCGTCATAACGCCGGACGGATGACCGATCCGAACGGTCTGCTGTTCGAGCTTGATGGAAACCAGCTCATGGACGATCGTTCCCGGGACAAAGGCTGCGACGCTGATAGAAGATGCGCTTGTCAGGGGGCAAGCCTTGTGGCATTTGAACACGCTGATCACACGGGCGCAGATATCCATCTCTGAAGCCCCGACCTGCTTGCCGCTGATATCGGTGAAAGCGGTCGGAGCATTCACGAAGCCCACCTTCGGCACTGCGGGGCTGTTGGCGGTCGCGTCCGCAAGATTTTTGGCAAAGCCCATCTTGACGCAGGCTGCGCCGCGGATAGCTTCCAGCTTTGCGGCCAGAGCCTTGTTTGCATCGACTTCGGCAGGCAGCTCGGTGCCGGCAATGCCGAGGTCAGAGGCGCGCACCAGAACGATGGGGTTGGAAACGTCTAGAATGGTCGCTTCGATGCTGCCCAATTCGCCCAGATCCAGCACTTCCTTTGCGGCATCGGTCGGAAACAGCTTACCCGTTTTAGAACCCGCCGGATCGAGGAAATTGACCTTCAATTCGCCTGCCGTGCCGTCAACACCTGCGATCGAGCAGTTGCCTTCGTTGTTGAACTGACCATCCTTGACCGGAACTTCCACATCGATGGTCTTATTGGTGTTCAGGTTGAACATATGGACGATGGTCGTCGGCTCGATCAGATGCTCGATCAGACCCATCTCGACCGCAAACGGAGCGGTTGCGGCGGTCATGTTGCCGCAGTTGCTCTTGTAGTCGATCTTCGACTGCCCGACAATGGATTGTCCAACGATGTAATCCACATCGATGCCGGGACGGTCGCTCTTGTTCACGACAACAATTTTATTGTTGCTGGATACACAGCCGCCCAGACCGTCGATTTGTTTGGGATCGGGGCTTCCCATTGCCTGAACGAAAATGTCGTCCCACTCTTCCCGGGCAGGCAGATCCTCGCGCAGGAACATGCAGCCCTTCGATGTGCCGCCGCGCATGAATACACAGGGAAATTTACGCATAATCTCTCTTCCTTTCGATTGCCTTTCAACGAGTCTAATTCTCTCACGATGGAGTTCGTTTCTTTTCGTTTTTATCAAACCATATTCTCATCCATTTGTAAAATACAAAGATTTAATCGAATTCCATTCTCAAAAAGAATCAATCGGCAAAAAGAAACGCTGTCCTCTCCCCTTTATCGGAGAAAAAACAGCGTTTTGGGTTGGAATCAATTTTGGTGTTTTTCGGAGCGCAGTGTTTTGTGAAGCTCTTCCCGTTCTTCATGCAGCTCTTCCTTGAGCAGCCGATCGACCTCATGAACATCGTGACGCAGCTCGGTCAGCTCCGATTCAATGGCTGGATCCTCTTCTATGTCCTCCTTAATGAACATCAGGATGAAGCTGACGACCAGTAGCAGACACGAACCCCAGATGGCGTACCGACCAAACCACTGGATCCCGACGCTTCCCAGACCCGCGCCCAGACCAAACAGAAAGATGATCCCAAAATAGTGGAACGCCTTGTCCTTTGCCTTGGCACTTCCGGTCTGCATCCATCCGCAAAGAGCCTCCATACCGCTGCGCAGATTGCCAATGCACATCGTACTGGCGAAGCCGTAGCCGTTCACCTTTCGGAAGGTCTGCACCTGCATAGCACAAGCAAACGAAACGAGGGCGTTCGCCAGAAGATTCCACTCCTGCGGGAAAAATCCAACGCCGAACAGTAGCAAGATCTCGCACAGAACGATCAACTGCCGCCAGTGGAGCGACTGCAGATTCTTGAACCGCCCATGCAGCATCTCCGCCACAAAAACACCCAGCGCAAACGCCAGCAAAGGAACGAGATAGTGGATGGTCTTTTCCCACTCTCCCGCAAACAGATTTTCGCTCAGAAGAACGATGTTTCCCGTCTGAGCATTGGCAAATACCTTTCCTCGGAAAAGATAGGTATAAGCATCCTGCAAGCCGCCGGAAAGAGAGAGAAACATCGCCGTATAAAAGGACTCGGACATCTGCCCACGGTGAGTCCGTTTCAGACCCGATCTCATAAAATCACATCCTCACAAATTTCGCTTTCAGTTTTTGTATATTCTGCCACATTATTATAGTACAAATTCGGCAAAGTGCAATAGGACATTTAAAACATGGCAGCCATATCCGATTTATATTGCAGTGGCAGGTTTTGCATTGCGGCACAGAATGTGATACAATGGCAAAAAACGCTTTTACACATTCAAAGGAGAATTTCGGATGTCCAATATCATCGAAATAACCGATTTCAATGCCCCCGAGCTTGACCCATATGCTCGATTGACGCAGGCGCAACTACGCAACCGTTTAGAGCCGGAAAAGGGTATTTTCATTGCGGAAAGCCCGAAGGTCATTGCGCGCGCACTCGACGCGGGCTATCAGCCCATTTCCCTGCTGATGGAGCGCAAGCAGATCACCGGTCCGGCGGCTGAGATCCTGACCCGATGCGGAAACGCCCCCATTTACACCGCAGACCGTAACATGCTGGCTGCACTGACCGGTTTTGAGCTGACCCGAGGCGTGCTCTGCGCATTCCATCGCCCTGCTCCACGTTCAGTCGTGGAACTTTGCCGCAATGCCCATCGGGTCGTCGTGCTGGAGAGTATTGTCGATTCGACAAATGTAGGCGCGATTTTTCGCAGTGCCGCCGCGCTGAATATGGACGCTGTTCTGACGACTCCCTCCTGCTGCGACCCGCTCTGCCGCCGTGCCGTTCGTGTCAGTATGGGAACTGTCTTTCAAGTGCCTTGGGCACTGATCGGCACAACACCCGCCGACTGGCCGGAAAAAGGCATTGACCTGCTCCATGCGCTGGGCTTTAAAACAGCTGCCATGGCATTGAGCGACCGCTCGGTGAGCATCGACGATGAGCAGCTTGCCGCAGAGCCTCGCCTTGCTATCATTATGGGAACCGAAGGCGACGGACTGTCTCATTCCACCATTGCTGCATGCGACTACACCGTAAAGATTCCAATGTCCCACGGCGTCGATTCGCTCAATGTCGCCGCCGCAAGTGCCGTCGCATTCTGGCAGCTCGGAAAGCATTGATCCTCGCCGCCTCTTATTTTCCAAAAAATCCTTGACAAACGTCTCCCTGTGCGTTAGAATAATAGAGTCCTGAGTAGATATATATGGGCCTATAGCTCAGCTGGGAGTGTATTTGATACATTCACAATCTGGAGTTATAGCTCATTTGCGCCCATTAGATATTGGGTGCTTTTTCGTGGGCTCGTAGCTCAGTTGGGAGTGCAAGAGTATCGCTTTTGTGCCCCACGGAGTTGTGGGCATTCAAATGGGGAGTATAACGGTTGGTCGCCCAACCGAGTTACACCCCTAAATATGGGCCTATAGCTCAGCTGGGAGAGCGTTCGGTTCGCATCCGAGAGGTCAAGGGTTCGAATCCCTCTAGGTCCACCAATTTGCCGCATCGTTTTGTACGATGCGGCGTTTTTTATGCCGAAAAAACTTTGGCGGACCGTGCCGGGTTCCGAACCCTGAAGTCGGATGCGAACCGGGCGGGGTCATAAATGTACTTTTTGAAAATCCATCGGTTTCACGCTTCTTTCTTTGGATTTTGCATGGTGCTGCGGGCAAGAGTATCGCTTTTATGCCCCCTTTTCAGAAATTTCTTCAAAAATTTCCGCACCATCGTAAGTTGATACAGCCTTGAGCTGCTCTATCTTTAATATTCGAGTCCGAGATTGTTAATGCAACGAACGTTTCACGATCAAAGTCGATTGACATAACAGTATTTGGTTCATCGTCCTCGTTTTCAAGCAAGCCATCAATAATAAACGTCATAAGGTATACGAAGCAGCTAAGGCGGCACATCCTGAAAGATGGAACGGCAGAGCTA
>CAVEGP010000067.1:0-12648 GCA_963615155.1 Bacteroides uniformis
ATACCACTGCATTTGGACGGCAAGCATAACAAACATGTCCAAACAGTTTATTATCTTTTTGAGTATTAGAGCACTTCATTCCGATTCTATTTAAGTACTCAATATGTTCTCTTACTACACGATCCTTATCATCTTCGCTTATCAAGTTCAAGCCATGGACACTTTTTCCTCCCCAATCATCCACTGGATGAATATAAATTTGAAACCGCTCGTCTTGACCAAATAAGCGAAATAGAAAATCATACCAGCTATAATCGTGGTCACCTGCCAAAATATTATGTCTAATTGTGATTTGAAAATGATATTCGCTCTTATCCAAATTGGAAATCGAAATAAGATTACGCAAAATCGTTTGCAATGTGCCCTCACCTGATGCTTTCGGGCGCGTTTTATCATGATTCCATCCATCTAACGTAATATGATAGCTTGTTATTCCAAGTTTATAAAATTGGCAAAATGTTTTTTCATCCAGCAAGTATCCGTTAGTTGTCATATTAGAGTAAAATTCAAATCCGTATTTAACCTTTAGTGTCTGGAATAATGTACAAATCTCTAAAACGATATCTTTACACAATGTTGGTTCTCCACCAAACCATCCTAAGTTCACTTTACTATATTTCGGAATTTGTTCAACAATATACTTTTTAATTTGATTCAGAATCTCCCTAGACATCTGAGCAGAATTATGGTCTTCATAGCAATATGGGCACCGAAAATTGCAACCCTCAGTAGGCAGTATTGATATCGTGAATATATCATCCATCAATTTTCGAATTTCCGTCATGGTTTGATTGAATTCCGTGTCATTCAAAAGCAGCCCCTGTTCATGCAATAAATTGGTAAGCGGCGTTTCAAGTTTTTCACACCCAGATTGTTCCACCAAATTTTCAAATTCTTGCTTGATTGCATAATCAGTTAATCGTATGACATTTCCATATAAATTAGATGTCACATAAATTCCGTCATTCTTTTTATGATAATCAACATATCCCGGAAATCTATACATACCTTTACTCCCTTATCAATTTTATTTTAATTATTGAAAAAATAAGGGCTTAGAGTAACTCCAAGCCCTTATTTTCAGCCACTATTTTCACATAATGTTAGCAGCAATTGCAAGTATGATCATTATTGCAATGTGCGACTTTCTCAATAGGCTTCTTCGCAACGACAACTTCCATGGTCCTTTCTCCTTTCTTATATTCAGCGAAACATTCATTTGATTTTTGTTTTGCTGTGACTATATCTTATCACCTAAGTTCTTGACTTACCATATCGTTTCATGTTATAAAAAAATAACACGAAACGATATGGTTCGCTTCCAATATTTGCCAACAAGCTCTAAAAATACCAATTTGCTATGTTATACTATTGAATACTAACCAGAAAGGCGGTACATATCATGCAAAATTTCCTTCTTGGAGAGTTTATCCGTCAGCGCAGACTGGATCTTGGGTTGACGCAAGAGGAAGTCTGCGACGGCATCTGCGAGCCAATCACCCTTTCACGAATCGAAAATGGCAAACAAACACCCAGCCGTTCCCGGATCAACGCCATCTTACAGCGTCTTGATCTTCCGGATGACCGCTATTACGCCTTACTGAGTAAAGACGAGCTGAAAATCGAAGCTCTGGAAAAAGAAATTGTCGCCTGCAATGCAACGCGACAACAAGAAGAGTGTCTTAAAAAACTTACTCAATTAGAGAAACTTTCCCGGCCTGATGATCATCTGACCCAGCAATTTATCCTTCGTTCTAAAGCACTCCTTGGCAGTATAAATGGTCAATACTCTACCGACGAACAAATCGAACTGTTAATGCGTGCGATTCAATTAACCATTCCATCTTTTTCGTTAGATGAAATTGAAGGTCATATCTATAGCAGAGATGAAATCAAAACAATAAATCAGCTTGCTAATGCCTATTCTGCTTCTGGAAACAATAAAAAAGCAGCTGAAATATTTTATCAGCTGCTGAAATATGTGCGCAAGCATTATCAGGAAACAATTACATCTACTGGAATTCTGCCTCTTATTTTATATAACTACGCTCGGGTATTAGATCTATGTGGTCGATATGAGGAAGGTGCGCAGCTTGCTCTTGAAGGAAAAGACGCCTGTATTAAATACGGACACTTCCAGCTTCTTTCCGGCTGTATTGAAATCTATGCCGAGTGCAATCATTTTTTAGGAAACGATGCTGAAAGTGCAAAAGCATATCGCCAAGCTTATTATCTTTGCGAAGCAATTGGATGGCAGAAAGACCTAGAAATCACAAAACGGGAAGCAAAAGAATATCTTGGATTAGAATTTTGTGATTAAGTAAGTTCCCCTTGCGGATTCTGTGCATCTGCGAGATTTATTGGATAATTCGTGTCTTTTTCACCTTCGTCATTATTTTCTTTCTCAGATGAAGACGACGAAGGGTTTTCGTCCGAAGGCTGCTTTTCCGCATAGCAATTGGCAAAAGGTGTAGTAATCATCATAGTTCCACACAGCACAACAGTAAGAACAATCGAAATTAATTTTTTCATTTTGTCGTCAACCCTTTTGTTATAATTTTAGTGTATTATACCAAACTTTTCTAATTCGTCCATATCGTATTGTGTTACTGAAAAATAACACGAAACGACAGGTTTGATTTTTCCATTCCAGATATTTCCTGCTTTCCAGTGAAAGATTCAAATACCTTTTCTGTCGGTTTTGTGAGAATCCCTTGCAATTTTCGCCTATTTTGGATACAATATAAAAGAAACATAATCATCTCAGGAGGCAGCATGGAACGGATCGGCATCCAGAAGAAGAACGGCGGCGTCGTCGAAGCGCTGCAACAGGCAATTTTGTCCGGACAGATCCCCGCCGGAACAGAAATGACCCAGAACGAGCTGGCGGAAAGCCTTGGCGTTTCGCGAATGCCCGTGCGGGAAGCCTTGATGATCCTCGAATATCAGGGGCTGATCGTCCGGCTGCCCAACAATCATGTGCAGGCTGCTGACCTGACCGAGGATTATCTGCGTCAGGTTTTGGCACTGGGCGCACAGTTGGAGCGGCAGGCGATCCAGTTTTTCCCGCCGGACGCCGCCCTTGCCGGCAACGAGATGATGCAGCACCGTACCCTCTGCAAAGCTCTACCCTATGGATTGCAGCGCAAGCTTCTGGAAAGCATCCTCGAGACCTACGTTGCCTTTGCCGTCCGCTCCCGCACCGAACCTGTGACCCATCGTCTGCCTCTGTTGCTGGCACTGACCCGCAGCGGATCGCCGGAGGTTCAGACCGAGTGGCAGCGGTACGAATCCGAACTGTTACACGTTATTTTATCCGTGAGGAATCATCATGCTGGGACTGAAACCAATCAAGCTGCTACCTGCCCGTGAGCGGGTCGCCTCGGCTCTGCGTAAAGCCATCATCTCAAAAAGCATCCCCGAAGGCTCTGTCCTGACCCTTGAGAACACCGCACAGGAGCTCGGCGTATCCATCACACCCGTGCGCGAGGCATTCCAGATCTTAGCCCGTGACGGTCTGCTGGAGCTGAAGCAGAACCGCTGTGCCGTTGTTCTGGGCGTGACCGAAAAAACCATTCGGGAGCATTATCAGCTCCGTGCCGCCCTTGAGGGCGCGGCCTGTATGCTCTGCTGTCAGAACAACGCCGACCTTTCCAAAATCAAGAACTGCATGGACTCTGCCGAGGAAGCTCTTTCCCACCGTCAGGCGAGCAACTATGCGGATTTTAACCAGTCGTTCCATTTTGAGATCTGGGAAGCCTCCGGCAACGAAAAGATGCGCAAGCTGCTCAGTGAATTATGGAACGGTCTTTCCGTCGGTGTCGAGATGAGCGAGCTGGACTATGCCCTCAACTCTCAGCGGGAGCACAAATCCATCTTTCTTGCAATGGAAAGCCGGGACGCCATCGCCGCCCGCACCGAAATGGAAAAGCATATCCTCCGCAGTATGGATGATGCGCTGACCTATTACTTATAATAATGCAAATCATTTTTCATTGATACACATCGTAAAAAGGAGTCTCCCATGTACACCTGCGCCAACTGCACGGTTTTAGCCTGTGCCAACAACGAGCCGGTCAAGATGCCGAAAAACTGTCCGATGCGGAATACTGACCGGATGGAAGAGGCATTTTTCCTTTACAGTGAACCGGAAAATCACGATTTCTACGTCAACTGTTCGGCCATCGAGGGGTTGGGTTACTGCCAGTGGCCGCGCCTGAAAGAGACGGTGGAATTCTGCAAACGGATGGGCTATCACAAGCTGGGTCTTGCATTCTGCAAGGGTCTGCGGAAAGAAGCCCGGGTCGTGGCCGACCTGCTCCGTGCGCAGGGATTTGAAGTCGTGTCTGTCATCTGTAAGACGGGCGGCATCTCAAAAGAGAAAGCCGGAATCCCGGAAGAGGTCAAAATTCATCCGGACGAATTCGAGGCCATGTGCAATCCCATCGCGCAGGCAAAGCTGCTGAATGAACAGCACACTGAATTTAACATTACGGTCGGTCTCTGTGTCGGGCACGATTCGATGTTCTACAAATATTCCGACGCGATGGTGACGACCCTCGTTGCCAAAGACCGCGTTCTCGCGCACAATCCCTGCGGTGCAATTTATTGCGCTGAGGGGTACTTCAAAAAGAGATTGGAGTAAATCCCGCCCTCTCTGTCACGCTCTGTGTACCTGGGAGGGCGTTGTTGTATCCTTCTGTCTGTCAGGCTTGCACAAAAATCGGTACAAAAAACATACAAGGCGACAAAGCTTGCAAAAAGGGGTTGACATTTGCGGCAAAATCGTGTATTCTCGTGTCGTCAAGTGGATACATTATCAACGATTAAAGATAAAACAATTCAATAAAGTTCTCTGCCCGCCTTCTCAATGCTCCCGAGGAAACCGCCGGTTTCCGGAGTAAGAAGAGCATCTCACCACAAATCCGGCAGAGACGCACCGTGCAATGTGGCACGGCTGGGGTGTTCCGCAAATCTGGCGTCAACTTGCGTCAGAAATTGGATACATTATAAAAGGTTAAAAGGAGGAACCCCCAGTATGAGTCCATCAACCATCACCCTGCTCTTTCTTCTCTTCGCGGTCGTTATGTTCGTGTTTGAGAAGATCCCCCTCGGCGTCACGTCCATGATCGTCTGTATCGGTCTGGTCGTCACCGGGGTGCTGGACGTCAAGACCGCTTTTGCGGGCTTCATCGACAGCAACGTTATCCTCTTCGTCGCCATGTTCATTGTCGGCGGTGCTCTGTTTGAAACGGGCATGGCAAACAAGATCGGTGGCATCGTCACCCACTTTGCCAGATCCGAACGCAGCCTCATCATCGCCATCATGGTCATTGTCGGTCTGATGAGCGGTGTTCTCTCCAACACCGGCACGGCTGCCGTTCTTATCCCCGTCGTCATCGGCATCGCAGCCAAATCCGGTTACTCCCGCTCCAAGCTGCTGATGCCGCTGGTCTTTGCCGCGGCGATGGGCGGTAACCTCTCCCTCATCGGTGCTCCGGGCAACCTCATCGCCCAGAGTGCTCTTCAGGAGATCGGCATGTCCTTCGGCTTCTTCGAGTATGCCATCGTCGGTCTGCCCATTCTCATCGCAGGCATCCTCTTCTATGCCACTCTCGGCAAGAAGCTTCTGCCCGACCACGAAGTCAAGGACGACGGCGCATTCAGCACCGAACAGGATTTTTCCAATGTTCCCAAGTGGAAGCAGGTGCTTTCCCTCGTCATCCTCATCCTTACCCTGCTGGGCATGATCTTTGAACAGCAGATCGGTATCAAGCTCTGCATCACGGGCGGCATCGGTGCTCTGGCACTGATCCTCACCGGCGTTATCTCCGAGAAGGACGCGCTCAAGTCCATCGACCTGAAAACCATCTTCCTCTTCGGCGGCACGCTGTCGCTGGCGTCCGCTCTGGACAAGACAGGCGCAGGCGCAGAGATCGCGAATCTCGTCATCGGCGCACTGGGTGAGACCCCCTCGCCCTACGTCCTGACCTTCGTGGTATTCATCCTCTGCTGCGTCATGACGAACTTCATGTCCAACACCGCCACCACCGCCCTGATGGTTCCCATCTGCCTGAGCATTGCGCAGGGCATGGGTGCTGATCCACGCGCTGTTCTGATGGCCTGCGTCATCGGCGGTTCGTGCGCCTACGCGACCCCCATCGGAATGCCCGCCAACACAATGGTCGTTTCCGCAGGCGGCTATACCTTCAAGGATTACGCCAAAGCGGGTCTGCCCCTCATCGTGATCGCGACCATCGTCAGCATGGTGATTCTTCCCATCGCATTTCCGTTCTTCCCGCAGTGAGCGGCTGAGAACTGAAAGATAAATCGCAAGCCTAAAAGTACCAACTTTTTTGAAATCTTTAAGGAGGCAATGGAATGAACAAGCAAGAACAGGTGCAGCAGATGACGACCTATATGGCGAACTTTGTTTCCCATATCGCCAAAGTGCTGCCGGACGACATTATTGCCAAGCTCGATGAGCTGGGCGAGCAGGAGGACGCTCCCCTGTCCAAGGTCATTTATGAGACCATGAAGCGCAACCAGAAGCTGGCAAAGGAGCTGAACCGTCCGAGCTGTCAGGACACTGGCGTGCTCCAGTTCTGGGTAAAGTGCGGCGTCGATTTCCCCCTCATCGGTGAGCTTGAGCCGCTGCTGAAGGAAGCCGTGGTCAAGGCGACCTTTGAAGCACCTCTCCGCCACAACAGTGTCGAGACCTTCGACGAGTTCAACACCGGACGCAACGTCGGCAAGGGCACTCCGACTGTCTGGTGGGATATCGTTCCCAACAGCGACAAGTGCGAGATCTACGCATACATGGCAGGCGGCGGTTGCACCCTTCCGGGCAAAGCTATGGTCCTGATGCCCGGCGCAGGCTACGAGGGCGTCACCAAGTTCGTCATGGACGTCATGACGAGCTACGGCATCAACGCATGTCCTCCGTTGCTGGTGGGCGTCGGCGTCGCCACCTCGGTCGAGACCGCCGCTCTCCTGTCCAAGAAGGCTCTGATGCGTCCTCTGGGCAGCCACAACGAAAATGAGCGCGCTGCTTACATGGAGAAGCTGCTGGAGGATGGCATCAACTCCATCGGTCTGGGTCCTCAGGGCATGGGCGGCAAGTACTCCGTCATGGGTGTTCACATCGAGAACACCGCCCGCCATCCCTCTGCCATCGGCGTTGCCGTGAACGTTGGCTGCTGGTCTCATCGCCGCGGTCACATCGTTTTCGATAAAGACCTGAACTACACCATTGATACTCACTCGGGGGTGACTCTGTAATGCTTACGATCAAAGACGGAAAGAAAATTCTTACCACTCCGGTCTCTGCTGAAGACCTGAAGGATATCCATATCGGCGACATCGTCTACCTGAATGGCAGCCTGACGACCTGCCGTGACGTGGCGCACCGCCGCCTTGTTGAGGAAGGTCGTCCGCTGCCCGTCGATGTCAAGGACGCCGCGATCTTCCACGCCGGTCCGATCATACGCCCACTCGAGAACGACAAGTTCGAGATGGTGTCGGTCGGTCCCACCACCTCCATGCGCATGGAGAAGTTTGAGTACGAGTTCGTCCAGAAGTCCGGCGTCCGCGTCATCGTCGGCAAGGGCGGCATGGGTCCGAACACCGAGCGTGCCTGCAAGGAATTCGGCGCGATCCACTGTGTGTTCCCCGCCGGCAACGCCGTCGTCGCTGCAACCGAGGTCGAGGAGATCGTCGAGGCGCAGTGGCGTGATCTGGGCATGCCTGAGACGCTGTGGCACTGCCGTGTCAACGAGTTCGGTCCGCTGATCGTCTCCATCGACACCGAGGGTCGCAACCTGTTCGAGGAGAACAAGGTCATCTTCAACCAGCGCAAGGATAAAGCAGTGGAAGAGATCTGCAAGCACGTCGGCTTTATCAAGTAACCTTCTCCCTCTCCTTTTGTACATTCTCCTGCGGAGGACGCCCTTCTAAAACTTCTTAATTCTTACCGTTCATTTTTACTCAGCCAACCTTTCAGCCAACCTTTTTCCACGCTCATTTCAGTTCTCCGCAATCAAATCCCCGAGCATCCACTGCCTTCGGATGTCCGGGGATTTTTGGTATGTCTATCTCATCCCTGTCCGGCAAATCATCGAACCATCAGGAGGAACTTTCCATGACCCCCTTAGAAATCACGCTTGTCATTCTGCTCGTCACGATCCTCGCCTTTATTTCCGGCAGGATCCCGTTCTCGGTCATCTCCACCGGCATCATCCTTGCCCTGATCGTGACGGGCATCAAGACCCCTGCCGAGGCATTCGGCGGTTTCATCAATACCAACGTCGTCATGTTTGTCGCCATGTTCGTTATCGGCGCAGGACTGACAAAAACACCTCTCATCGACAAAGCGCAAAGTCTTGTCATCCGCTACAAAGACAATATGCGGATGTTGATCTTCCTCTCCTGCGTCGCCGGTGCGTTTCTGGGTGCCATCACCAGCGCGACCGCAACAGCCGCTATCATGATCCCCCTTCTCATCGGCATCGCCAACGATATCGGAGTCAGCCGCAGCAAGCTGCTTTACCCCGCCATGGCCTGTGCGAACATTGCGACCCAGATGACCTTTCTCGGTCAGGGTGCTTCCAACATGGCGTGGAACGACGTCATGATGCAGGCAGGCGCACCCAATCCGCTTCATATCTGGGATTTCACCATCGCGCGCATCCCCATGCTGACGATTGCCATCCTGTATATGACCTTCTTCGGCTACAGGCTGATGCCCGATCTCCCCAATGAGCAGTTTTCCGACTCTGAGCATACCGCCGCTGAGACCGAAAAGCTTTCTCCCTTCAAGAGCAAGCTGGCCGTCGTCATCATTCTGGCAACCATCCTGCTGATGCTCCTTGAAAACATCATCGGCATCAAGATGTACCTCGTCGCCTGCCTTGGTGCGGTCGCGCTGGTGCTCTCCGGCGTCCTGAGCGAAAAAGAAGCTCTAAACTCCATCCATCAGCCCACCATTTTTCTGTTCGCCGGTGTGCTGGCACTGTCGGACGCCATCCAGACTACTGGTGCAGGCGATGTTGTTGCCGACTGGATGATCCGTCTGCTGGGCAATACCACCAATCCGTATCTCATCATGCTGGTGTTCTTCCTCGTTCCGTTCATCCTGACACAGGTCATGTCCAATCTGGCGACCCTGACGATCTTCATTCCGCTGGTAACTTCCGCCTGTATCCGGATGGGCATTGACCCCCGTGCCGCCGTGGTCGGCGTCATCACTGCCAGCTGCATCTCCATCATGACCCCGATGGCTGCTCCCTGCCAGATCATGATCATCGAACCGGGCGGATACAAGCTTCGGGATTATCTCCGGTGCGGCACACCGCTGGCTCTGATCCTTATCGTCGTCTCGGTGTTCTTCCTGCCGATGCTCTTTCCCCTGTACTGAAAAAAGCTCCCCAGTTTTCCGGATACTCGGAATACTGGGGAGCTTTTTTCGTCCGCTTGACGCATCCGGTGGGAAATGCTATCATGGACACATTCGCATTACCAGATCAAAGAGGTCGATTTTATGCAGAAGATTCAAACACCCTTGTTTCGGGGCATCGGGGATGAGGCATTCGAGCAAATGTGTCAGTATGGTGGCGTCCGGCAGAAGCAATTTGGAAAGGGCGAGACGATTTTCCACACCGGAGATACCGTGCATGAGCTTGGTATCGTCCTGTCCGGCAGCGTCAATATCGAGAACATCGACCTCTGGGGCAACAAAAGTATCCTGAGTCACATTCCCGCCGGACAGGTCTTTGCCGAAACCTATGCCTACTGCGGCGAACCGATGATGGTGGACGCTGTTGCTGATGAAGTTTCTCAGGTGCTGTTCCTGAACCTCGACCGTCTGCTTCGCACCCCGCATCCGGAGTGCGGCTGGCAGCAGGTGCTGAACAACAACCTGCTCAGCATCTCTCTTCACAAAAACCTCGCCCTGTCGGAGCGCATCTTCTGCACCAGCCCCAAGACCATCCGCGGACGGCTGCTGCTCTACCTGTCCAATCAGTCCGCAAAGGCTGGAAGCCGTACCTTCACCATCCCGTTCAATCGTCAGGCTCTTGCCGACTACCTCAACCTTGACCGCAGCGCGCTTTCCAAAGAGCTTGGCAAAATGCGGGATGAGCACCTGCTCCTTGTGGAGAAAAATACGTTCACTCTTCTGGATGGGATGGAATGATACACAAAAGAG
This sequence comes from Bacteroides uniformis, assembly GCA_963615155.1. Classification (GTDB taxonomy): domain Bacteria; phylum Bacillota; class Clostridia; order Oscillospirales; family Ruminococcaceae; genus Faecalibacterium. The sequence continues at coordinate 10,205 of CAVEGP010000067.1, forward strand.
CGTCAGCCTTTTTACGGGTTGACGCTCTTTCATTTCTATGAGGATTCTGGAGAGAAGTTGACGGAATCAGATGATCAGAACTTGAACAGATTGACGATCCGCTTCCAGAGGCGGGTGAAGAAGTTGCCTTCCTCAACGGTAGTCTCGGTCACGGCAGTGTTCTCTTCGGAGGCAACAGTCTCGCCCGTCTTATAGATGAACTTCACGCTGCTGGAAGCCTCCTCCGGCGCGCCTGCAAAGCTGTTGTAATCGCCAAGGCGGTCGGTCATTTCTTCCACGACGGTCTTGAGAGCCTGAAGCTGATCGGTGTCCAGAGAACCCGTCAGCTTGGAGATGCCCTCTTCGTTGAACTGGTTCAGACCATCATTCAGTTGAACCGTGCCATTTGAAAGCTGTCCGACGCCGTTGTTCAGGGTATTCACGCCGTCATACAGGCTCTTGGTGCCCGCAGCGAGCTGTGCGCTGCCATCCTTTGCGGAGTGCGCACCGTCGGCAACGGTTGCGACACCATTGGTGTACTGGTTCACGCTGGAAACGAAATACTGGATCTGGCTCAGGCTGGTTTTCAGGGCAGCGACGTTTGCCATGTCCTCGCTGTTCTTAACCTGCAGGTACAGCTCATCGTTGATCTTCTGCTGTGCGTCTGCATCGGTCAGCTTCTCAACGATGCCGGTCAGGAAGGACGGGTCAAGGTTCTGCATCAGCTTGAGTGCCGCCTCGAGGTCATCGTTGGTCTTGGTGGCTGCAAGATAAAGTGCGATGTCCAACTGGCTTGCCTTGAAGCTGGGCTCCTGCTCCCAGATGGTACGGACCATCTTCTTGCGACCAGCAGCCAGCGTCTTGTCGCCCAGCGTCAGGATCTCGTCGATGACAGCCTCGTAGTTGTCCCATGTCATCGGCTCGTCGATCAGTCCGCCCTCGATGAGGGTATCATTTGCGGATGCCAGAACGCCATCGGCGACCTGCTGTGCGCCAGCAGTCAGAGCGGCATTATTGGAGGTGAGGGTATCCAGACCGTCGGTCAACTGACCCAGACCGTCATCCAGAGCAGATGCGCCGCTCTTGAGCTGACTTGCGCCATTCAGCAGTGTCAGACCGCCGCTTGCCAGTTGAGACGCGCCGCTGACCAGCTGGGATGCGCCGTCCATCAACTGACTCATTGCGTCGTTCAACTGCTTGATGCCGTCGGTCAGCTCATTGATGCTGCTCAGGTCGAAGACATTGTCCTGACCCAGAGCTTCCGCGCTGGTTGCGCAGGCGATCATGATCTGCGGAGCGGTCAGCTCCGTGACGTCTGCCTCGACCGTCACGCTGTTCTGCAAATAGTCCTCAATGGAGCTTACATCCTCCGGCAGTAGACCATTCAGTGAATCCTTGACGCCCGGCAGGGTGACAAAGGCGGCAACCGAGCTCTTTGCCGCGCTTTCCAGCACGCCATGCTCTGCGTTGACATTGGATGCGTCCTCACCGAAAACAACGCCCACGGCGGTGATGAGCGGGGTGACGATGGTACGGGTCTTGCCGTTCACCTCGACCGTTCCGGTCTCGTTGTTCGTCAGATCGACCGTCACGGTCAGATGACCGCTCTTGCCGATGAGATCCTCCAGCGAGGACTCCACGCCGTCCATTTTGTAGGTAACTTTTGCGGTGATGGGAAGCTGACGGGTCGTCTCGCCCTTATAGTAAACATCCGTATCATCAGTGTTCCAGACCAGCTTTTCACCATCCTGTGTGAAGGTGGCGTCACTTTCGGTGTTCTGGATATTGCTCAGGGTGCTCTGGTCTGTCACGCTGGACAGACCATTGGAATTGTAAAGATGCTCGCTGACGGTGGTGCTCTTCACCGAGCCATCGGCGTTCATCACGGTATAGACGGTCTCGGACTTCTCGAAGCTCGCCTTACCTGCGGCAAAAGCGGGCATCGTCATTCCGGCGGCAAGTGTCAGAGCCAGTGCCGCACTCGCGAAACGAAGCGATTTTTTCATGGTGATTACTCCTTTGCAGACTTCTCGGTGTTTTCAGGCACAAGCCAATGGAGGGTGGTGTGGCGGATGATGCCGTCCGTCAGCATCAGTGCGGCGGGCAGGACGACCAGAATGACCGCCATTGAGATCAGTGCGCCGCGGGAGATAAGCAGGCAGATGCTCTGCAGCAGCTCCATCTTACTGATAGCAGCAACGCCGACAGTAGCGGCGAAGAAGGTCAGACCACTCGTCAGGATACTCTGACTGCAGTGCTCCAGAGACTGCTGCGCAGCCTGCTGGGGTGTGCGTCCAAAGGCGCGCTCCTCATGATAACGGGTCGTCATCAGGATGGAGTAGTCAACGGTCGCGCCCAACTGAATGGTTCCGATCACGATGCTTGCGATGAAGGGGAGCTGCGTGCCGGTAAAGTACGGGATGCCCATGTTGATGGCGATCGCCGCCTCGATGCTGGCGACCAGC
>CAVEGP010000068.1:0-12638 GCA_963615155.1 Bacteroides uniformis
AAAGCATGTGTTAATTTCAAGAGTGTGTTAAATAGTGTGTTATAGCAAAAGAAAATCACCTAGATTTTAACGAATCTAGGTGATTTTGCTAGTGGAGGCGATGGGAGTCGAACCCATGTCCGAAAAGAGTTCAGCGTAGGTGTCTCCGGGTGCAGGCGATCTACAACATTCCCTCCGCGTCACGCCGACCGTCAGGCTAACGCTTCAGTAGCTTCATGAGTTCCTGCCGGTTCGCAAAGCTTAGATCCGTTCAGGTGCTGTGTCTAAAGGACGCCCCGACCCCACACGACACAAGAGTGGGCGGAACGCGCAGCACTCAGGCTGCGAGCAACTGATAATTATTGTTGTCAGTTAATTTTTTGGAGGAGTTTAGAGCAGTTCCCCCACTGCTACCCGCTGCCCAGGCCTCGCTCCCCCCGTCGAAACCTTTACGCCCCCATAAAAGCACATCCTGCGATGTGCGAAAAGCGTGTGGTTTTGCCGGAAAAGCTGCCCGGAAAATCAATAGAATCTGCCGTTGGACTTCACTGCGCGGTCAATGGAGCGTTTTGCGTCCCGCTTTGCGGCGTCCGCGCGCTTGTCATAGAGCTTTTTGCCCTTACACAAGCCCACTTCCATTTTCACGCAACCATGCTTGAAGTAGAGCGACAGCGGCACGAGCGTATAGCCCTGCAATTTGCACTGTTGATGCAGATGCCGGATCTCGCTCTTATGCGCAAGCAGTCTCCGAACACGAAGCGGATCCTGATTGAAGATATTGCCGTGGTCGTAGGGAGTGATGTGCATTCCCTTCACCAGCAACTCGCCATCTTCGATATCGACCCAGCTGTCTTTCAGATTGACGCCGCCGGCACGCAGGCTTTTGACCTCTGTGCCCTTCAGCTCCACGCCAGTTTCCAAGGCGTCCAGAACAAAGTACTCGTGACGCGCCTCGCGGTTGGTGGCGATCGTTTTGATCGCCGGACGTTCTTTTGTTGACGCCATTGAGACGCGCCTCCCCTCTTTGTCTGGCTTCGTCTTGTTAGTATATCATATTTTTATGGTTTTTCAAGGGCGTTTTTTGAAGAAAGTGTAACACTTTTCCAAAATTTCCTGCATCAAAGCTCGCCGCGACCAGAAAGCGCACGGTAAAGCGTGCTCTCGTCGGCATATTCGAGACTTGAACCAGTCGGCAGACCGTAGGCGAGACGGGTCGCTTTTATTCCCATCGGTTTGATGAGCTTTGCCAGATACATTGCGGTCGCGTCTCCCTCGACTGTGGGATTCATCGCCATGATGACTTCCTTCACGGTGTCGTCCTTCAACCGCGCAAGCAACTCCTTCACGGTCAGTTGTTCGGCAGTGATTCCGTCCAGCGGGTTGAGCAGACCGTACAGAACATGATACATTCCATTGTACTCCCGCGTCCGTTCAATCGCCTGCACATCACGGGGGTGTTCGACCACGCAGATGATGGACTTGTCCCGCTTGGTGTTTGCACAAATGTTGCAGACGTCCGCATCCGTATAGTTCTGGCAGACCTTGCAGCGATGCAGCTTGACGTGGGCGTTCCGGATCGCGCCTGCCAGTGAAGCGGCGTCCTCGTCCGACATGCTCATGACCTGATACGCCATACGGGTCGCGCTTTTGCGTCCAATTCCCGAAAATTTGCTCAGCTCTTCGATGAGCTTTTCCAGTGGGGCAGCAGTGTAATCCATTGCGAACCCTCCGTCCGGATCAGAGACCGGGAATGTTCATACCGCCGGTCAGCTTGCCCATCTCGGCTTCCGCCGTCTCATCGACCTGCTTGACCGTCGCATTGATGGCAGCTGCGACCAGATCCTCCAGCATCTCGATATCATCGGGATCGACCGCCTCGGGCTTGATGTTGATTGACAAAACTTCGTGCTTGCCGTTCATCCTGACCGTGACCATCTCGCCGGAAGCACTGCCCGTATATTCGGCAGCTTCCAGTTCAGCCTGCTTTGCCTTCATATCCTCCTGCATCTTCTGAGCCTGACGCATCAGGGCGTTCACATCGGGGCGACCAAAGCCTGCGGGCATTCTTGCTTTCATAGTTGGGTTCTCCTTTTATTTTATAGTTTTCGTATTTACAGGTTTTCCCTCAAAGGGGAAGCTTTATAACTCTTTCCTGCGTTTTGCAGTATCCTCAATCGTCACCTCAAGCCCCAGCTTTTCGAGAGCGTGAAGCGACTGCTCGGCATTGCCAACGGACTTTTGCGCCGTTTTCGATTCATATGGACCGATGGGTACTTTCACGCCGGACACCTGCGCAATGAGCTGCTTGATGAGCCGCTGGCTGTCCTTGTTGGCACGGATGAAATCCCGAAAGGTCTTTCCTCCGTCGATCAAAACATACGTACCGTCGAAGTATCCCTTTGATTTCTTGAGGTACGAATAAAGCATCGGGTCTTTTTCCCGAAGAAGCTGGATGACCTCCGACCACTGCGGGAAGGGTTCGATGCTTGTCTCTGCCGCTGTGCGGGGCTTGCTCAGCATCGGATCGGTCTTGCGGATCGGCTCGGGTGCTTTCTCTGGAACCGGCGGCTCAGGCGGTTGCTCTGGGACAGCGGGAGCAGTCGGCATGCCGGACGATTCCTCCCACGGCAGCGCACCCGAAGCATCCTGTACGGGCGGTTCTTCCGAAAGCGGCGGCTCTTCCGGAAGGGGCAAACGCTCCTCGAGTGCTGCATTTGTCTCAGAAGCCTGCGGCTCAGGCTGGGACGGAGGCGAAAGAGTCGATGCCGCTTGCGTCTCCGGAATCGGTGCGGCAGGCGCACTTACAAACGGCTGAACCGGTGCAGCCATAAATGGTCTGGGAGCTTCCTCCGGAACAGGGGCAGCCGTAGCTGTCCGCACTGGCACAGCCGCCGGAACGGGCTGCTGGGGCGGCTCAGACAACGTGAAAAGGGCAAGCTCCAGCTCAATGCGCTGGTCGCTGCCTCGGGTCATGTGCTCAAGCGCATTGCCCAGCGTCCGGATCGCGCGAATCGCTTCCCGCTGACCCAGCTTCGGACCTTTTTCGAGATACTGTTTCTCTTCCTCAGGAGAAGCCCCCGACAGCAGCGATTGCCCACCCGGCAAAGCTGCCAGCATCAGGGCACGATAATGGGCAATCAGCTCTTCTGTCAGACGCTTTACGTCCACCGACTGCTGACGCAGCACCGCAAGCTGAGCCAGAGCGGATGCTCCGTCCTGCGCCTCGATCGCATCCGAAATACGGAACAGATAGCTCCGGTCTGTCACACCTGCCATCCGACGGACAACGTCGGTGTCGATCTTGGATGTCACACCCGCACAGGTATCCAGAATGGACAGCGCATCACGCAGCGCACCGTCGGCAAGGCGTGCGATCAGCTCTGCGCCGTCGGAGGTCAGCTCAAGCTTTTCCTCGTTCGCAATGTATTCCACCCTTCGGGCAATGTCCTCCGGACCAATGCGGGTAAAATCGTACCGTTGGCATCGCGAAAGGATGGTGGCGGGAACTTTTTGGATCTCCGTTGTCGCAAGGATGAAGATGACATGTGCGGGCGGCTCTTCCAGCGTTTTCAGCAGGGCATTGAACGCCGCCGTTGACAACATGTGTACCTCATCGATGATATACACCTTGTAGCGGCAGGCACTGGGCGTGTATGCTGTCTCATCCCGCAGGTCACGGATATCGTCAACGCCGTTGTTGGATGCCGCGTCCATCTCAACCACATCGAGGAGACTGCCGTTGTCGATTCCTCGGCAGATCTCGCATTCGCCGCAGGGGTCGCCGTTCTGGGGATACAGGCAGTTGACTGCCTTCGCGAAGATCTTGGCACAGGTGGTCTTGCCTGTGCCGCGCACACCGGTGAACAGGTATGCATGACCCACACGCCCCGCCGTGATCTGGTTTCTGAGAGCCGTCACGATGGCATGCTGACCGACCACGTCCTCGAACCTTTGCGGACGCCATTTACGGTAAAGCGCGCGATACATCTGTGTCCTCCCCTTTCCTGAAAAAGAATCGTATAACGAAAATCGGACAGCGCAGGGAAGGTTTTCCCCAAACTGCGTTCCTCGGCATACGGATGCAGGCTGTCTGAAACGCACAAGCTCAGCCGCTTAAGGCTGCTTGGTTCCCCACCTGACCTGGTTCACAGCGAGCCCATCGTACAGGACCCGCATCCGTATGCCGAACCACGCAGCAAACGCTGTCCGACAAGGCATACCTCTTGTATGCCAAAGTATTATACCATGTTTTCGGGCAGAATGCAAGGGCGTGAGTAGGAAAGTTTCACAGGATGGTTACATTTCGTCTCTTGCGCTGGGCGGAGGGATATGGTAAAGTAATGAAGTGCTGTAACATCGCAGCTTTTCCGCCCCTGTCGGAGCAGCATCCGGACAGGGTCATTTCCTTTTTTGAACATTCCGGTCTGTCGGTCTCACCTGACAGAGCCGCCCGATCAGATCATGAAGAACAAAACATCCCTCAAACTGCTTTCCCTGACCGTTGCAGGAGCCTTGACCTGTTCTCTTGCCGCCTGTAAGGGATTCAGCAAATCGGAAGAGCAATCGGCTTCTTCCAGCGAAGCCGCTGCATCCAGCTCCAAGACCGAGATCCTGACGACCCTGACCGATCAGGAGCTTCAGGAGCTGATCTCCGGTAAAGTCACCATCGACCAGATCGCCGAAAAATATGCTGAGGAAGCCGCCGAAAGCGCATCCTCTCAGGGAGAAGCATCCTCCGGCAGCACTGCGACGGATTCCTCCGCATCCGTTGCGTCACCCAATGGCAGTACATCCTCCACCGAAACGCCCAGCGCATCCGGCACTGCGTCGTCCGCAGCATCTTCCGGCACCTCCACGACTGAGGAACCCTATGAGGTCGAGATCCGCACATTGATCAATCAGCTTTACGCAGTGAAATCCAAGGCTGAAAGCGGTCTGAACAGTGCGATCGCCTCTGCAACGGCAGAATACAAGGCTCTGCCTGTGGAAAAACAGACTCAGACCCGAAAGGTCGCCATCTGTATGGGAAAAGCCGGAGAACTGAAATCTCTGGAATCCTCCTGTGATAAGGAAGTCGAGAGCATCGTCTCGCAGATGCGGACGATCCTGACCGAGAACGGTCAGCCCACTACGCTGGCAGATCAGGCCATGAGCACCTACAAGGCCGAAAAGAGCGCAATGTATAGCTCTCTGCTCAATAAACTTTATAGCTGATGCTGTACCTCTCCTCGTCCATGAAAAAAGTACGACTTTTCTCTTGACAAGGTTCGATTGATATGGTATTTTTAAGTTCCTAAAATATCGTGTGGATTTTTACAGTAGTTACTATTTTTCGCCACACAATGGTTCCCGAAAGAGCCGTTGTGTGGCTTTTTTGTGCGCCAAAATCTCAATAGCCCAAGCAAAGGAGTCCGAAAAAGTGAACGATACCTTCATGAAAACCCGCCCTGTGTTCCCGCTTCTGATGTCGATGGCATTGCCGAACGTCCTCTCGATGCTGGTCAATTCTCTCTACAATATCGTGGACAGTCTTTTTGTTGCGCAGATCAGCGAACAGGCTATGACTGCGCTTTCCCTCGTCTACCCCATCCAGAATTTTGTCAATGCGGTTTCCATCGGTTTTGGTGTGGGGATCAATGCGCAGATCTCGTTTTATCTCGGGGCTGGCGACCACGAAAAAGCGGACGCCGCCGCAACACACGGTATGATGTTCTCCGTCCTGCACGGTGCGTTGGCAATGCTCATCTGCCCGCTCATCATGCCGTCCTTTCTGGCACGCTTCACCTCTGACGCAGATGTCATTTCGATGGGAATGACGTATTCTCTCATTGTGTTCCTGTTCTCCATCATCAATATGGCGTCCCTTGCCTTTGAAAAGATGTTCCAATCCGTTGGTCGGATGAAGGTAACAATGACAGCTCTTATCATGGGCTGTGTCTGCAACATTCTGCTTGACCCGCTGTTGATCTTCGGCGTTGGTTCGCTCCCTGCTCTCGGCATTGCGGGTGCAGCACTCGCAACCGGTATCGGACAGCTTCTGACTCTCTGTGTTTACCTGTTCATCTATCTCCGGACTGAACTCCCCGTCCATCTGCGCAAGAGTATGCTTCGTCCCAATGCCGCCCTCGACGGCAAACTATACGGCATCGGCATCCCGGCTATCTTGAACCTTGCTCTGCCCTCCCTGCTCGTCACCTTTCTGAACAGCCTGCTGGCAGCCTTCTCTCAGAGCTATGTGGTGGTTCTTGGCATCTATTACAAGCTGCAGACCTTCCTCTATCTGCCCGCAAGCGGTCTTGTTCAGGGAATGCGTCCGCTGATCGGCTACAATTACGGTGCGAACGAGCACAAGCGCGTGTCAAAGCTCTATGAGCTGACCCTGATCCTGAGTGTAGGCATTATGGCTGTCGGAACGCTCATCTGCCTGTTTGCGTCCAAACCGCTTATCGCGCTCTTCTCCACCAATCCGGAGACGATCGCGATCGGACAAACCGCTCTGCGCATCATCTGCATCGGCTTTGTAGTGTCGTCGGTATCCACTACCTCTTCCGGCGCGCTGGAAGGGCTTGGCAAGGGAGTCGAGTCCCTTGTTATCTCCCTCTGCCGCTACGTCATTTTCATTATGCCGCTGGCATGGCTGCTCTGCCGCTCCTTCGGTCCGACCGGCGTCTGGCATGCCTTCTGGGTCACTGAAGTTTTTTCCGCTGGCATCGCTTATGCCGTGTATCATAAGGCTGCGGCAAAAAAGTAGATTCGGATAGACCAAAACCAGCCCGGGCAGATGCCCGGGCTGGTTTTCTGTGCAGCAAAAAGCGGCGCACCCGCTCAGGATGCGCCGCTTGGATAGCCCTTTGGTCTCTCCGGACTGATTACTGGATGTAGGTAACGTTGGTGAACTCGCTGACGGTGGGCTTGGTAGCGTCGTCGGAGCTGTTGTCAACGGTGAGCTCGCCGGAAGCGATCTTGCCCTTGACCTCCTCGTACTCATCGACAGTAAAGGTCTTGAAGTTCCAGCTGTCATCTGCGGTGGGCAGACCAACATAGTCACCATCTTCCAGACCGAAGTTACCGTTGGAAGCTGCGATCTCGCTCCACTCGCCAGCCTCAATATCGGACAGAGCCGTGCTAACAGCCTCGCTCAGACCCTTCATCGCAGAGGTGATGAACGGGTTGTAAGCGTAAGTACCGTCTGCAACGCCGTTCACGCCGATGTAGTTCTGGTCAACGTCAACACCAATGACGTAGCCGTCGTTCTTCAGAGCAGCCTCAACAGCGGAGGTGTAGATGCCGCCGCCGCAAGCAAAGACAACCTGAGTGCCGTTGGAGTACCAGCCCTCCATACGGGAGGTGATGTTTGCATCGCCGTAGAACTGACCGCCGTAGAAGTAGTTAATGTCGATGTTGGTGCCCAGCTCCTGAGCAGCAGCGTCAGCGCCCTGCACAAAGCCGTAGCCGTAGCGGATAACAGCGGGAACAGCCATGCCGCCGAGGAAGCCCAGTTTGGTCCAGCCGTCCTTGGTGATGGCGTAGCCTGCCAGATAACCTGCCTGTTCCTCCTTGAAGGTGATGCAGTAGCAGTTTGCGGGGATGCTGTCGGTTCCGATATCGCCCTGCGTAACGTCGATGGCAATGAACTTGATGTCGGGATACTGATCAGCAGCCCAAGCCAGAGACGCGCCGTACAGATAACCAACGCAGACAATGACCTCTGCGCCGTCGTTGACGGCCTGACGGATCATGGTCTCACGATCCTCATCGGAAGCGTCAGCCTCGGGGATGTAGTACTGGCAGTCATCGCCCATGTAGCCGGAAACAGCAGACCAGCAAGCCTGATTGAAGCTTTCATCATCGATCGTGCCGGTATCGCAGGTCAGTGCGACCTTAGCGATCTTGCCGCCCTCGCTTGCCTCAGAAGAAGCGGCAGAGGAAGCAGCTACGGAAGAAGCAGTGCTGGTGGAAGAGGAAGAACCACCGCAAGCGGTCAGAGCCAGAGCTGCAGCGGAAACGCCTGCAGCTGCCAGAAAGTTACGACGAGAAATCATCTTCATAAAAATCTCTCCTTTTATACGATACAATTGAAATCATTTCATGTGATGTGCGCATCGGCACACCTGCTACTGATAAGTATAACGAGAAAAATAAAAAGAAGCAAGCAAAAACCGATTACAAATTCTTTACAAAGTTTTTATAAAGTTTGTACAAAAGTATTACTTCTTAATAAAATAAGAAATCCATCTGATTTTTGCCTACCAAAATTATTTTTCTTCGTTTTCATTCCTCGACTGCTTTGTTTCCCTCGACGTTGGAGGGACCAAAGCCGAAGGGCAGCAGCTCATCCATGCTCCTCTCGATGAAGTCTTCCGGACTTTTTGCCATAATGACATTCAGATTCGGACCACCGAACTCAAACAGCGCCTGCCGACAGACGCCACAGGGCGAGGTGATCTGCTTGTTGACTTCACCGCGGCGTGAGCCGACCACCGCAATATCGGTAAATTTCGTTACACCCTCCGCCACAGCCTTGAACAGAGCCGTGCGCTCGGCACAGCTTGTGGGGGTAAAAGCCGCATTCTCGACATTGCAGCCCGTATAGACCTTGCCGTTTTCGGCACGCAGAGCCGCGCCGACCATGAAATCGCTGTAGGGCACATACGCCTTTTCGCGGGCTTCCAAAGCCAGACGGATCAGCTCCTTTTTTTCTTCCAGAGTCAGTTTTGTCATATTGCTTCTCCCTTCCTGTTGTTTTGATTCCATAGGATGCCAAAGCCTCCCCCTGAGATATAAGGGGAGGCAGCATCCGATAAAACAGTATCTCTTAGTACTCTGCGCCCAGAGCGATCTTCATCATATCCGTGAAGCTCTTCTGACGCTGCTCTGCGGTGGTGATCTCCGGAGAAATAAAGCTATCCGAGATCGTCAGCAGACAGGCGGCGTTTTTGCCGAGGACTTTTGCGTTTGCGAACAGAGCAAAGCTCTCCATCTCGACGCAGACACAGCCCTGCTCGTCCCGCAGTTTTTCCCAGTAGGTGGGCTTTGCGTCGGACGGCTGGCGGTAGAATACATCCGCAGAGTGGATATTGCCCTCGATGAGCTGGATGCCCTGCTTTTTTGCGGAAGCACGTAGCTTCTCGTTCAGGCTCTGGCTCGGGTAGGTGATCGGCTTGTCGTAGCCGCTCTGCACACGGGCATAATTCGACTCGCTGACCGCGCCTGCTGCCAGCACGACGTCGAACAGCTTCGCCTGATCGGTGTAGCTGCCCGCCGAGCCGATGCGGACGATGTTGTCAACGTCATAGAATTTGAACAGCTCATAGGAGTAAATGCCAATGGAGGGCATTCCCATGCCGCTGCCCATAACACTGATGGGGCGACCTTCATAGGTGCCCGTAAAACCCAGCATTCCACGGACGCCCGTGACCTGACGGACGTCTTTGAGGAAGGTGTCGGCGATGAATTTCGCACGGAGCGGATCGCCGGGCATCAGGACGGTCTTTGCGAAATCGCCTTTTTCTGCGCTGATATGAGGGGTAGACATAATCATTCTCCTTTTTATATAAAATTATTTTTTACCCGAGAAGATATTCTGCGGTGGGATATACGAGCCGTTGCGGCGGATCTCGAAGTGGCAATGGTTGCCGCTGGAATTTCCCGTGCTGCCGACATATCCGAGAAGCTGCCCCTGACGGACGGTCTGTCCCGCAGAGACGACCAGAGACAGACAGTGCGCATAGACCGAAGAATATCCGCCCGAGTGACTGATAATAACTGAGTAGCCATAGCCCCTGCCTGCGCCCGCACGCTCATAGCCAGCCTTGGTGACCGTGCCGGCTGCGGTCGCATAGATGGGCGTACCTGCCGGTGCGCAGATATCCACGCCCTTATGACCGCTGCTGTACCAGCGGGAGCAATAGCGGTAACTCGGGACAGGCCAGATGAACTGACCGCTTCCGGTGATGTACTGGGTGCTGTTCGTCACCTTCTTGGTGCCGACGACGACCTTCTTGTTCACCGGCTCTTTGACCGTCTCGGTCGAAAGGACGGACTGCTCCAGAAGGTTACCATCGGTATCATAGACATTCTTCATCGTAACGTTCCGCAGACCGTTCTCGCCCTCCTGAAGGGTCTTGGTCGTGCCCTTGGTGTACTCATTGGACTGGGTCGTTTCGGTGCTGTATGGAATTTCTTCCTGTTTGATCTCGATTTTCGTAATGCGGACCTCCAGCATCGCCTCTTTCTTCGTGACGATGAGTTGATCTCCAACCTGAATATTCGAGTTCTCGGTCAGTTGTTCTCCCTTGAAGCTCGGGTTGAGGGCACACAGCTCCCGGAAGGTCAGGTTGTTTTTCTGGGCGATCGCCCAGAGGGTATCGCCTGTTTGGACGGTATAGGTCTTTTCCGCCTGCTGGACGCCAGATAGCATCGACTCGATGTTATTATAGTCCTCAAAGCTCTCGTTGAAATAGATGCCATCCTCAAGCGTCACCTGCTTGTTGAAGCCGACTGTCGTATTCGGCTCGTTGGTATCCTCATACGGCTCAAGCAGACCTTCGATGTAGCTGCGGAGTGCGTCGCCGTTGGAGCAGACCGCAGTCAACTGATCGTCCAGATAAAGAGCCGTACCCTCACTGATCTCGTCGCTGGAGTTCATCAGGATGGCATTTGCCATCTCGTTTTCGTCCAGAACATGGCTTGCCACCGAAAGGGTATAGGTCGGCTTAATCGTCCACTCGGTTTTTTCTGTACCTGCGTAATTGATACGCTGTTGGACATCCTCACGCGCGGAGTTGAACACATTCTCATTCGCCACATAGCCAACGGTCTGACCATTGACCTGAACTGCCAGCGCATAGGGCTGCGTGATCGTGCCGTTGTAGACCGTGACCAGAACCGCAAAGGCTGCCAGCGGCAGCAGATACATTGCCATCCGAGGCAGAAGCTGGATATTCTGTTGAATGCCGTTTTTCAGGTAATGGATGCTGGCTTGCACCGCCGCACCAAAGCCCTGCTTTTTGCGGACACGATGGGCATGTACCAGCAGGGTACAGGTGCCGCGGAGAAACCGATAGATCGGCTCGAAAATATCCTTGACAAACTGTGCTGCCCCCGGGAACGCGATGACCGCAAGATCGTGCCAGAACTGCTTTATGATGTGCGCCGTATTCCGGATGGTGTTCCGGACACTCCGTCCGATCCGGACGGCACGGTACTCAGCGGCAAAGCCAAGGGAATAAAACACCTCTCCCAACGTCAAAAGCAGGGGGATCGCCCGCAGCTTCATGGAGAAGCGATTCATATGATGCTGGGTCTTGCGGCGGAAGCGGTGGCGGCGCAGAAGATTACGGCACTGTGTCCTCGCCCAGAGCGACCGCAACTTTTCGCGGCGCGTTTTGTTCGGCAGGGCTGAGGACTGCTTCTCCTGCCGGATCTCATTTGTTTTTTCGTCAACCAAGGGGGAATGCTCCTTCCTGTTTTCGGATCAGGATCGTATAAAAAATATCCACCACATTCGGGCAGGATCGAAAATTTTTTTCTTCCATTATACACGCCAAACCAGATGAAACAAGGTTTGTCACAAAATTTGAGCAGTGTTTTCACGTTCTTTTCACGTTTTTAGCGCAGATCCAAACGCAGCAGCCCTGCCATATCCACTGGCAACGGGCTTTCGACCGTAACGGAACGCATCCGCATCGGCATCGTGATCTCCACGCCGTCCGGACACATTCTGTTTTCCGGCAGAAAAAAGGTCTGTCTTGCGCAGTGGAGTGCCTGCCGCCCGATCCGCTCTCTGCTTCCGCCATAGAGATCGTCCCCTGCCAGCGGATGTCCGATGGACGCAAAATGGACCCGGATCTGATGCGTCCGACCCGTCACCGGAACGCAAGCCGCAAGGCTGAGACCGCCTGCCGCCTTTAATATGGTATACTCCGTGCGGCTGGGTTTTCCGTCCGGAGTGACACAGCGTCCGATGATGCTGTCTCCTTTCCGCCCAATGGGTGCGTCGATGACGCCTTTCCCCAGCGGAAGCTCTCCTTCCACAACCGCGTAATAAAGCTTCCGAACATTCTGCGCCAGAAGCGGTGCGGAGTAGCTGTTTTTTGCCGCCAGAACCACGCCGCTGGTGTCCTTGTCGATGCGGTTGACCGGACGAAACACTGGGCTTTCGCCGTGCTCCTGCGCCCACGCCGCGTATCCGTTCGCCAGTGTACCAAGGGGATAATTGAGGGTCGGATGAACCGCCAGATGGGGCGGCTTTTCCAGCAGGACAGCAAATGCATCCTCATAGACGACCCTCACCGGAATGTCTGCCTGAGGTGGGACCCCTGCGCCGTCCGTCGGGAGCTCGAAGGAAACGACCTGCCCGCTTTTCACCCGACGATTGGCAAGGATCGGCTCACCGTCAGCAAAAAATCCGCTCCCGTGGAACTTGACCGCACGAGCCAGATCGGTCGAAACCGCGCATGAACGCAGAAACGAACGGAGCAAAGCACCGCCTGCTCCCTCCGGAACCGGAAAATAAAGCTTCATGCCGCCTGCCGCCTTTCGACCATAAATACAGAGATAGTATACCAAATTTTCAAGCCGCTTGCAAATCTTGTTTTTTTATGGTATCATATGGAACGGAAAACGAGTGGAACATACGGCGGCGGGGTGGCTTTGAC
>CAVEGP010000069.1:0-12575 GCA_963615155.1 Bacteroides uniformis
GGACAACACCTTTGAGACGATGAACGGCACGGTAAAGTCGGTCGCAGGTACAGACACCATCAGCAGCGGAAATCTGCTGGTGCGCACCGTTGTTATTGCGGTCAGCAACACGGGAAATCTGACGACCGCACAGGCGGCAACAGCATCCATCAATGGCGTCAGCGCGCTGGCGTCAGGACGGTTTACTTATCAGCAGGAGCAGAGCATCAAGGCTTCCTCTGGCGGCAAGGTCGCAGCTCTCTGTGTCAAGGAAGGACAGACGATCGGTGAAAACACCGCTCTTGTCCAGCTTTCGAGCAACGAGCTGACAAAGCAGGTGCAGACCGCCTCGGATAATCTGCGCAGCGCACAGATGTCGATGGAAGACACGGAAAGAACGATGAAAAATTATACCATCACCTCGCCCATCAGCGGTACGGTCATCTCAAAGACCGTCAAGGCGGGGGATACGGTGGGTACATCGTCAAACACCAGCGAGACCATGTGCGTCATCTATGACCTGAGCTATCTTGAGATGACCATCAATGTTGACGAACTGGAGATTCTTTCCATCAAGGAGGGACAGGAGGTCAGCATCACGGCGGACGCAATCTCCGACCAGACCTTCACTGGTATTGTCACCAGCGTCTCTTCGGCAGGTACGACCAACGGCGGCACCACGACCTATCCGGTCACGGTCCGCATCGATGATACCGGCGACCTGCTGCCCGGTATGAACGCCACGGCGAAAATTACGATCGCAAGAGCGGAGAATACCCTCAGTGTGCCGAATGCCGCCATCGTGCGGGGTGGCTATGTCCTCGTTACCAGCGATTCGCCCAGTGCCTCCAACGCCGATACCAACATGACCGCACCGGACGGCTACGTCTATGTCAAAGTAACAACGAGTGTCAGCGATGATGATTATATTGCCGTTACCAGCGGTCTGCAGGAGGGCGACAAAGTCGCGTACAGTTCGGATGCGGCAACCAAGAGCACGGACAGCGATGAGATGATGGACTTCCAGATGGACGGCGGTCCGGGCGGTGACGGCGGTGGAGCACCCGGCGGCGGTGGCGGTGCGCCGGGAGGTGGCTTCTGATGAGTGCGCTGATCGAATTTGATGAGGTCTGCAAATATTACCAGATGGGCGATACCCTCGTCAAAGCCGCCGACCATATTTCGATGAAGATAAACCGCGGAGAATTCGTTGCCATCGTCGGACAGTCCGGCTCGGGCAAATCCACCTGTATGAACATCATCGGATGTCTCGATGTGCCGACCAGGGGGGCGTATCGGTTGAACGGAAGAGATGTCGGCAGGATGAGCCGAGATGAGCTGGCAGAGATCCGGAACGAGATGCTGGGTTTTATCTTTCAGCAATACAACCTGCTGCCCAAGCTCAGCCTGCTCGAAAATGTAGAGGTGCCGCTCATCTATGCGGGCGTTCCCCGTGCTGAGCGTCATCGCAGAGCGAAGGAAGCTCTTGAGCGGGTGGGTCTGGGCGAAAAGCTCAGGAACCGTCCCAACCAGCTTTCCGGCGGTCAGCAGCAGCGTGTTTCCATCGCGCGGGCATTGGCGGGGCAGCCTGCGGTGATCTTAGCCGATGAGCCGACCGGAGCATTGGACTCCCATACAGGGCGGGAGGTTCTGGGGATGCTGCAGGATCTGCATCGGCAGGGGAACACGGTCGTCCTCATCACGCATGATAACTCGATCGCAGTGCAGGCGGATCGTATCATCCGTCTGGAGGATGGTCAGGTGGTCTACGACGGCGATTCCCATGTACCGGAGGCTGTTGTTCAGCCGACCTTTGCCGCAAAGAGTGGGGAGGTGAACGGATGATCTACGAAACCTTCCGACAGGCGTTCCAGAATATCTGGAGCAACAAATTCCGAACCTTTCTCACGATGCTGGGCATCATCATCGGTGAAATGGCGGTCATCATCATCGTCGGTCTCGGTAACGGTATGTCCCAGAGCATCAAGGACAGCTTTTCCGATATGGGAACGAATATTCTCAGTGTTCAGATCACGGGTTACGGAAGCCGGAACATTACCGTGCAGGAAATGTATGATATTGTGGAAGCTCACCCCGATCTGTTCAGCGGTGTTTCGCCGACAGGCAGTCTGAGTGGTAAGGTGAAGGTGGATACCAAGACCTACAGCAACACAAGCGTCAAGGGCGTCAGCGAGACCTATCTCTCGATGCTGGGGTATACGGTAGCCGATGGACGGGGCATCAATTATGTTGACCTGATGGACAATAAAAAGATCTGCGTTGTGGGCGCATATATCAATCGGGTCGCCTACGGCGGGAATGCCGTCGGTCAGACCATCAAGGTTGGCGCAAACCAATACACCATCGTCGGCGTGCTGGAAGCAAAGGTCACCAAGACCTCCGAACAAGAGGGCAGCAACGATGATGTGATCTTTGTGCCGTATACGACAGCTCTCCGTGTCTCACAGAGCAGCACAGCCGGCTCCTACAGCATCATGGTTGCCGACGAAAACAAGATCTCCGAGGCAAAGACAGTCATTGAAAACGCCTTGAAGGAGAAATTCCACTCGGAGGACGGCTATTTTGTTATGAGCCTGAGCGAGATGCTGTCCACGATGACCTCGATGGTGAACATGGTCGTGACGATCCTGACTGCCATCGCCGCCATCTCGCTTCTGGTCGGTGGCATCGGCATTATGAACATCATGATGGTCTCTGTTACGGAACGAACCCGAGAGATCGGCATCCGGAAAGCCTTGGGAGCGAAGGAACGCACGATCCTTGGTCTGTTCGTCACGGAAGCGGCTACCACCTCCTCGCTGGGCGGTGCGCTGGGCATCGGGTTGGGTTATCTGCTTTCCGCAGTAGCAAACAAGATTATTCCGATGGTCATGACCGATATGGAAATGACCGTCACACCCTCACTGACCTCGGTTGTGGTTGCGTTCGGCATCTCGGTGGGCATTGGCATCCTGTTTGGCTACCTGCCCGCCAAGCGTGCGGCACGGCTGAACCCCATCGAAGCGTTAAGATATGATTGAGATGAACATCTCACCGCTTCGGTCTGGCTATGCCAGAGCCTTGCGGAGCTCTCCTGACAGGAGAGCCGAAATTAAGGAGTGAAACTATGAAAAAACGTCTTCTCGCGCTGCTGCTGGCGGTCTGCATCGGGACAACGATGCTTATCCTTCCGGCAAGTGCAGCAGGCTCAAATACAGCCATTCAGGTGGCGGTCACACTGGGAGGGCTGACCACCGACCAGACCGACGAAGCTTCCTTGAATTCTGCTCTTACCCGTGGACAGCTTGCGAAGTTGCTGGTGGCATTCTCGAGCTATCGTGAAACCGCCGCTTCGCAGGGAGCGACCGGAAAGCTTTTCTCGGATGTGGATTCCAACAATCGCTGGGCGGGTTATATCCGCATCGCTGTCCAACAGGGCTGGATGAGCGGTTACACCGATGGCAGCTTCCGTCCGGACAACACAGTGACCCTTGAGGAAGCTGCAACGGTCATCCTCAAGCTGTTGGGGTATGACGCAACGACTCTGGGCGGTACATTCCCGACGGCACAGTTGAACAAGGCCAACGCATTGGGGCTGCGGACGGATCTAAGTCGGAAGCAGGGCGAGACCATGACCCTTTCGGATGGTGCGGTAATGCTTTACAATGCCCTGACTGCGACAACCTCGACGAACACAGTCTACGGCACGTCGCTGGGCTTTACCGTTACAAACGGTAAGCTGGATACCTCGTCGATCCTGCTCAGCAGTCTGAAAGGTCCGTTCGTTGCCTCGGCAGAGGAGACGCTCCCCTTTACGCCAACTGCGTTTTATCGCAACGATGCCCTGACGGATTCCGCTCAATTGAATCAGTACGACGTCTACTATTATAATGAAAGCGCGAAAACGGTCTGGGCCTACTCCCGCCGTGCCGCAGGTCGCATTACCGCAGTCTCTCCGTCGGCAAGCACACCGACCTCGGTGACGGTGGCAGGCGTGAGCTACACGATCGCAAGCTCCTCGGCGGCATCGCAGCTGTCCGCTCTGAACGGCGGCGGCGTGGGGCAGGTCGTGACGCTGCTTCTGGGGATGAACAACGAGGTCGTCTCTGTGCTGACGGGCAAACAGGCCGATGAGGTCTTTTATGGTGTAGTGCAGTCAGCCAGCCGCAGCCTGATCGAAGAGAACGGCGCGGACGTGCAGCAGACTGTCACCGTGACCTGTACCGATGGCGTGATCCGCTCGGTCAATGTGGACAAAAGCCTGAACTACCCGACAGGCTGGATGGTGGAGATCACGGTGGACGAAAACGGTGAAAATGTTACTTCACTCTATGAAAAATCGGTCTCCGGTACGGTGAGCGCGGATGCATCCTCACTGGGAGATTATACCCTTGCGGACGATGTAGAAATTCTGGATACGACTTCGGAGGGTGTGGCTGGGACGGTTCGTCCCAGCCGACTATCGGGAGTGACACTTTCCGACTCCGATGTGCGGTACTACACCACCAATGAAAACGGCGAGATCGACCGTCTCATCCTCGACGATGTGACCGGCGATTTATGGACGTATGGCGTTCTGGATGATGTGAGAAACCTCGTCAATAATCTGACGACCTCTTCAGCAGGAAACTCCGGTTCCTCTGGTTCGTCTGGCTCTTCGGGCAACTCTGGCAACAATACCGGCACCT
The DNA here is from genome assembly GCA_963615155.1 of Bacteroides uniformis. Classification (GTDB taxonomy): domain Bacteria; phylum Bacillota; class Clostridia; order Oscillospirales; family Ruminococcaceae; genus Faecalibacterium. Next base: position 4,668 of record CAVEGP010000069.1, read on the forward strand.
CCACCACGACATCCGCTACCTCCAATGTGCTGAGCGATGTCGGCAGCATTGTCCTCCCCAGTACCAGCGAGATGCTCTGGGGCATCATCGACGGCAGCATTGCCAGCACGGTTTGGGAGAGCGTCACCAGCAGCACCAGCAGCCTCGCAAGCTACCTGCTCAAGCTGGGTGCGAACAACACCAGCGGACTGCTGAGCAATGTCCTGAATTACTTCGGCACAGGCGCAAACTATGTCTGCTATGTTGACGGCAAGCAGACCACTTATCAGACCAGCGTGAAATATCCGATTCTGGCGGGCGGTATCGCAGTCGGCAAAACGACCTCCGGCAAGGTGAAGACCATGCGTCAGCTCATTCCGGTGGTCATCGACCAGTTGGGCGCAGCCTCCGTCAAGAGCGGCGATACCCGCTATGAGACTGCCGATAATATGCAGGTCTATCTGTGGTATAAGGGCGCATACTACGCTACGACCCTCCCTCAAATCAATACGGAAGACTATAACCTCATCGGCTGGTACGACAACAGCGGCAGCTCTGCCGGACAAAAAATAAGAGTGCTTATTGCCGTGAAAAAGGATTAAATGACGAACGAAGCTCCCATCGTAAAGAATGGGGGCTTTTTTCGTGGCAGGCGCATGAAGCACAAGCCGAAAAAAGAGACTGGTTTTTCCACGGATGATATGCTACAATAAACCGAAGTTAACCAAGAAAGAAGGATTTCGATGCGTGCAATTCAGAAAGGGCGCATTTACCGCCACTTCAAGGGTGATTATTACCTGGTTGAGGACGTAGCACACGATTCCGAGACAGGCGCACCCTATGTTATTTATCGGAAACTGTACGGCGACGGCGGACTGTGGCTTCGTCCGCTGGAAATGTTCCTGAGCAAAGTTGATAAGGAAAAATATCCGGACGTCACGCAGGAATACCGCTTTGAATTGCAGGAGATTTCCAGCGTTGCGGGGCACTGAACAAATACAGGGGGGCGGATGCATGAACCATACTTCTTCTCGGTACGCACTGCTGGATGAGCTTCGCGGACTGGACTTGATCAGCATGATGATCTATCACGGGATGTGGGATCTCATCTATATTTTCGGTGTGTGGGTCGGTTGGTACGCCGGCTGGCTGGGGCATTTGTGGCAGCAATCCATCTGCTGGATCTTTATTCTTCTGTCAGGTTTTTGTCTGCCATTCGGACATCACAGCGTTCGTCGGGGTGCAACGGTGTTCGGCGCAGGTGCAGTCGTTACCGTGGTGACGCTGTTGTTCATGCCAGAGGATGTGGTCTGGTTCGGTGTGCTGACTCTATTGGGCTCGGCAATGCTCATCACGGCACTGCTCGAAAAGCCGCTTCAAAAGATACCTCCCGTCACGGGACTTTTTATCAGCTTCGCATTGTTCGTGCTGACCTATCACTCGGCCGCTGGTTATTGGGGCATGGGCAATTTGTGCCTGACACTGCCGACGGGGCTGTTCCGAAATTATCTGACGGCTTTCATTGGCTTTTATCCGGTCGGCTTTTACTCCACCGATTATTTTCCGCTTCTGCCGTGGCTGTTCTTATTCTGGACAGGTTTCTATCTGCACCACCTGATCGGCAAAGAACGAATGCAGCCGCTTCATAAGTCGATCTGCCCGCCGCTGGGCTGGATGGGACGGCATTCACTGGTTTTGTATCTGCTGCATCAGCCGGTGATCTATGGTGTCCTGACAGTCGTTTTTGCCGTGCGGCGAAGCAGGTGAGTAAGTTGCGGCAAACAACTTTTCAAAATCGCTTGACAAGCGCAAAAAGCTGTGATAATCTATGAGATGGTTAGAAGAATCTAACTGCAAAAATGCGTCGTTACTGTTGCGGCGTATTTTTGTGGCAGAATAAGTTAGAAATTGCTAACCGAATAAAAAGAAATAAGAGAGGTCGAACCTTATGAGCAAAGTAGCAATCGTATTCTGGAGCGCAACCGGCAACACTGAGACTATGGCAAACTGCATCGCAGAGGGCGCAGGCGCCGCTGCAACCGTGGTTTCTTGCGGCGATATGACTCCGGCAAAGCTGGGCGAGTTTGACGTTGTCGCCTTTGGATGCCCCGCAATGGGCGCAGAGCAGTTGGAAGAGAGCGAGTTTGAGCCGATGTTCTCTTCTCTCGAGGGCTCTCTGAACGGCAAGAAGGTCGCTCTGTTCGGCTCTTACGGCTGGGGCGATGGTCAGTGGATGCGTGACTGGGCTGAGCGTGCCAAGGAAGACGGCGCGGTTCTGTTTAGCGACGAGGGTTTGATCTGCAACGAGACCCCCGATGACGACACGCAGGCAGCATGCCGCAAGCTGGGCGCAGATCTGGTCGCATGGTAATGCGGTGACTTGACAAAGTAAGTTTGTCCTGATAAACTATTCTTGATCTGGCAGTTCCGGCTTTTTTAAAACGCAAAGAGTTAGCTTTGCTGAACTTGCGCGCTGTCGAATTCAGACTCGTCGTGTATAGGAAAGTACATCGGCAGGAGACTGAGGGAACTCTCGGTCTCCTGCTTTTTATCAGGAGGAATCTATGTCGAACACCAAACCGAACCTTGAGAAAAAGCGTTCTGACGAAAAGCTTCTTGTCAGCGAGATGATCGCACTCTACTGTCGCAAGCAGCATCACACGCCCAAAGGAAGTCTTTGTCTGGAATGTCGGGAGCTGCATGATTACGCGCTGACGCGAATCGAGCACTGCCCGTTTATGGAGACCAAAACGTTCTGCTCGGCTTGTAAGGTACACTGCTACAAGCCGGAGATGCGGGAAAAGATACGGATGGTCATGCGCTGGGCAGGTCCCCGGATGCTGCCAGTTCATCCGATCTTGTCCATCAAGCATGTTGCGGTCACGATAAGATCCAAGCGGGAAGTAAAAAAATAAATCGATCGGAATAAAATCTCTTTAACGGGGGCAGAATAGGGTCAAAGAGGTGATAAACATGGAAAACACAGGTGTTACCTGCGATGTCTGCGAATGCCGTCACAATGTGGAAAGCTGCAAGTGTGACCTTCCGCAGATCAAGGTGACAGAACACTGCACCTGCTCCTCTCAGCAGGTCGAGACCCCGCATTTCTGCCAGAACTACGAAAAGAAGTAAAAATTTCTCTCGCGCATGAAAAATCCCTGTCTGGTTCTTCAAATGACCGGACAGGGATTTTTCTGCGCAGTGCTTCAGCGCAGAGTGACACCACAGGTCGCAAGACTGCGCACCAGCGTACCGACGCTGTCCTTCATCTGGATGCCCGCAAAACCCAGTTCAAAGGCAGTGCGGACATTCTCGTGGCGGTCGTCGATAAAAACGCACTCGCTGACTTTCAGATGGTATTTTTCCAGAAATGCCTGATAGATTTTCGGATTCGGCTTGTTGACATGCACCTCACAGGAGGCGACACCACCATCGAACAGACCTTGGAAATCACGGGTCATCAGAAAATCGAGGGTGTCCTCCGGAATATTGCTCAGATAATAAACCGCATAGCCGTGCTGTTTCAGACGGCGCACCAGCTCCTGCATCCGGAGACGGGGGCGCAGGATATGCGTCCAATCATCCAGAACACCCTGAACCTCAAAATTACAGTCGTGCGCTTTGCCAGCCGTCAGCATCCGCTGGTTCGCCTCAAAGCGGGTGATGAGTCCGGCGTCCAACAACTTCCATTCCTCGCTGCCAAAGGTCAGAGAATAGATAAGCTCCTCTGTTTCGGCGTTGCAGAAACGGTCAACAAGGTATTCCTTGGGGTCAAAATCCACCATGACTCCGCCAAGGTCAAACACAATATTTTTATACATTTTAAAGTCCTCTTGATCTGATTTTGGAGTGGGCTTCTGATTCCCCGGGAAATGCTCCCGATGCTCCGCATTCAGTATAACACAACTGCCGGAAGGATTTCCACTGGATTTTCAGGTGCGCATGATGTCATCTGCTGCCGCATAAAATCCAAGGGAAGGGGGCGGAGCAAATGACATTTCGGGAATTGTGCGCGAAGGAAGTCGTTCAACTTCAGGAGGGAATCTGTCTGGGGCGTGCTGATGATATGACCTTCGACCCGAATACAGCACAGATCGAATCGCTACAATTGTTTGGTCGTTCCAAGCTGTTCGGCCTTCTGGGAAGGGAAGAGACACTGACGATCGCATGGTCGGATGTGGAGAAGATCGGGGTCGATGCCGTGCTGGTGCGGGTAGAACTTCCCGCTCCACCGCCCTCCAAAAGCATTTGGGAACAGCTCCGAGACTGGTTCAGGGATTGAAAAGACTGAAAGTTTTTCATAGGGTCTTGCTTTTATAAAAAAGTGGATTATAATAATGAGCCGCAGGTATTTTTTGCTTACGGAACCAATCAGGATTTGATTTTTTGGAAGTGAAAGGAAACTTCTTTATGAAGAAACAACCCAGACGCACGCCGATTCCGCTGCATGCGGCGCGGCTCGTGTTCCCGCTACCCACAACGCTGATAATACTGCTTCTGACTGAGTGGATCGCACGCGGTACGCTGGATGCGGTAGTTTTTTCGCAGTACATTTTCCCACATTTTCCGGCCTATCTGCTGGCGTGGGCACTGCTGTTCACGGTCTGGCTCAATATCGACTGGCTGACCCGCTTTGCGCCGCTGGCGACACTGCTCGCGGCTGTGCTGGGCTGTGCTCCGGCAGCAGTCAATTTCTATACGCTTCAGCTGCGCGGCGAGCCGTTTCTTCCGTGGGATCTGGCGCAGGTTTCCGAGGCGGCAGGTGTGGCGTCGGCGGCAGGCATCCACATCCAGACCAGTATGGTTGTAGCTATCATTGTCGTTCTGTTGCTGATGATTGGTTCGTTCTTTCTGTATCGGGGCAGACAAAAGCTTCACTGGGCACAGAGAGTGGGTGGCTTCGCGGCAAGTGCGGCAGTGACGGGTGCGATGGTATTCGGCGTCTTTTTGCAGCCTGCTGTTACACAGGCGGTCGGGATCATACCGGACGCATGGATGCAGGACCGCTATTATCGCTATTATGGCGTGATCACCAGCTTTCTGACAAATCTGACGAACCTCGAGATCACCAAGCCGGAAGATTATTCCGAGGAAGCTGTCAATGAGATCCTCGACGATGTGCAGGCGGGGGAGAAGTACGCAACACAGCCGCTCTATCCGGACTCCTACGGAGCGACCGCTTCAGCGGATGAGATTGAGAAAACGCCAACGATCATTTATGTAATGGATGAATCCTACTGGGATGTTTCGGAGCTGGAAGAGTACGGTTTCACATTTGATACCGATGTTTCGGTCAATCTTCACGCACTACAAAAAACAAGTGCCAGCGGTCGAGTATACAGCCCCAGCTTTGGCGGCGGCACATGCGACGTTGAGTTTGAGGCTCTGACCGGTTATTCTGTTTCTTATCTGCCCAACGGCAGCAAGCCCTACCAGCAGCATGTAACGAAGCCGATGTTCTCCATGCCAAACTATCTGAAAAAGCAGAAGGGCTACCAGACCGCCGCAGTCCATTGTTTCTGGGCGAAATATTGGAGCCGTGATACAGCATATCCCAATCTGGGGTTTGACAACTTTATCAGCCTTGAGGATATGCACCACGTCCAGAAAGTCCGCAAGCACTATTGGACGACCGGACTTGTTACCGATGATTCGATGGCGGATCAGATCATCCAGCAGTACGAAACGATGAAGACTTCCGCAGACGCGCCCATCTTCATCCATGCCGTCACCATGCAGAATCATACCAACTACAACCGTGATAATTATCCGGACGAGGAACGGGTGAAGGTCGTTTCGTATCCGGTCGGTATCAAGTCCAGCACCATCGGAGCCTTGGAGGATTTCGCGACTGGCATCCGGGACGCAGACGCCATGCTCGGCAAGCTGACCGAATATTTTTCACAGGTGGACGAACCGGTGATCTTGGTTTTCTGGGGCGACCACTATAACCCCATCGACTCGAACTATGACATTTTCACGGCAAGCGGCTACGCAAGCGACGAAAGCAGCGATCCACGCCTCCATCAGACGACGCTGCTGATGTGGTCGAACTATACCGATCAGGCTGTTGATCTCGGTACGATCGCAGCCTATGATATCTCTCCTGTCATGATGAACATCTACGGTCTCGAGCAGCCGCTTTATTTCCAATATCTCAACCGTCAGCTTCAGGTCGCCTATCGGACAAATACCCGCGGTACCATCATGAATCGGGACGGCAGCACCACTCAGACCGCAACCTCCTTGCAGGAGCAGTGGAGCGCGAACCACTGGATGCTCCAATATGATCTTATGTTCGGGAAGGGCTATGCCCTCAGCCGGATGGGGATGGAGAGCCTGAACCAGACGGCAACCGGCAAATAAGCGAAAAATCAAAAATATTTTTGTAAAAAACAGAGCAAGCCTCTTGAATCCGTCGGCTTTTTGTGCTATCATATTCAGGCATCACACACGCATTACTATGCCCTTTTGTGCCTTTTATGGTGGAGGGCAGTTCCCGAGCATCCGATATGTGAGGGAATCACGGTATGCGGAGGCAAAACAATATTTGGAGGTAGTTTTACTATGGCAGTCGTTTCTATGAAGCAGCTTCTCGAGGCAGGCGTTCACTTCGGTCACCAGACCCGTCGTTGGAACCCCAAGATGGCGAAGTACATCTTCACCGAGCGCAATGGTATCTATATTATTGACCTGCAGAAGACCGTCAAGAAGCTGGACGAGGCTTATGATTATGTGAAGGAAGTTGCAGCCGAGGGCGGCGACATCCTGTTTGTCGGCACCAAGAAGCAGGCTCAGGAGTCCATCCGTGACGAGGCTCTGCGTTGCGGTATGCACTATGTCAACGCTCGTTGGCTGGGCGGTATGCTGACCAACTTCCGCACCATCCGTAAGCGCATCGACCGTATGCAGCAGCTCGCTAACATGAAGGAGAACGGCACCTTCGAGCTGCTGCCCAAGAAGGAAGTTGCTAAGCTCGAGCTCGAGATGGAGAAACTGGACAAGTATCTGGGCGGCGTCAAGAACATGAAGACCCTGCCGAAGGCTATGTTCATTGTTGACCCCCACAAGGAGCGCATTGCTGTTGCTGAGGCTCGCAAGCTGAATATCCCCATCGTTGCAATCGTTGATACCAACTGCAACCCCGATGAGATCGATTATGTCATCCCCGGCAATGACGACGCGATCCGCGCTGTTAAGCTGATCGCCGGCGCAATGGCTGACGCTGTTCTCGAGGGCAAGCAGGGCAACCAGGAAGCCGCTCCCGCTGAGGATGCAGCAAACGCCTGATTTTCTGCGTTTCCCGAATTCAAATCTGTGAATAACGTGTAAGGGAGAATAAAAATGGCTATTTCTGCAAAGGACGTTATGGAACTGCGCAAGCAGACCGACTGCGGCATGATGGAGTGCAAGAAGGCTCTGACTGAGGCAGACGGCAACTTCGAGAAGGCAATCGAGATCCTGCGTGAGCGTGGTCTGGCTACTGCTGCAAAGAAGGCTGGTCGTATCGCTGCCGAGGGCATGGTCTACGCTGATTACTGCCCCCAGTGCAAGGTCGGTGTTGTCATCGAGGTCAACGCTGAGACTGACTTCGTTGCAAAGAACGATAAGTTCGTCGATTTCGTCAAAACTGCTACCAAGGTCATCATGAAGGAGAACCCGGCTGACGTCGAGGCTCTGATGAGCTGCAAGACCGAGTCCGGTGAGACCGTCGACGAGGCTCTGAAGAACCTGATCCTGGTCATCAAGGAGAACATCAAGGTTCGCCGTTTCGTCCGTTACGAGGGCGTCTGCGCTGCATACGTCCATGGCGGCGGTACCCACGGCATCCTGGTCAACTTCGAGACCACCAACGGCATCGAGTCCAAGGACGAGTTTGCTGTTTACGGCAAGGATGTCGCTATGCAGGTCGCAGCTGCTAACCCCGGC
>CAVEGP010000070.1:0-12343 GCA_963615155.1 Bacteroides uniformis
ACCCCGTTCACCATGGGCGGCGGCACGTATGCCCGTCACTTCCCGTATGCAGTCAGCTTCGGTCCGGAGCATAACGACATGGTTCTGCCTGAGTTCGGCGGTCCGATGCACGGCGCAAACGAGGCGGCCCCCATTGATAAGCTGCTGGAAGCACTGAAAATTTATATCATCGCTTTGCTCCGCCTTGAAGAAATCGATTTCTGAGATGCCTGCCACGGCGTTGCCGTGCCAGCTCTCCCAGAGATAAGATAATATGAAATAACAGGTGTGCCTTTGGAGAAAACCTCCGGAGGCACACCTGTTTTGTTGTCTGGGTTATTTTTTGCGTTTGGCGATCTGCTCGGCGGTGGGAGGAAGATCGCCCTGCTGCTGCTTTTCGAGCGCGCTGATGCGGCGGTCGAGGTCGGTCATGCGCTGAGCGACCACATCCGGAAGATCCTGCTGGTCGAGGTCGTCCGCGGGGTTGACCGCCTTGTTGTTGATGCGCACCACCTCGGCGGGAACGCCGACGGCGGTGCAGTTGGCGGGCAGATTGCGGAGCACGACGCTGCCCGCACCGATGCGGGCGTTATCGCCGATATAGACCGGTCCGAGGACTTTTGTACCTGCGCCGATCAGGACGTTGTTGCCGAGGGTCGGGTGACGCTTGCCAGTGTCCTTGCCCGTGCCGCCGAGAGTCACGCCGTGGTAAATGGTGCAGTTGTCGCCGATCTCGGTCGTTTCTCCGAACACGATGCCCATGCCGTGGTCGATGAACAGGCATTTGCCGATCTTCGCACCCGGATGGATCTCGATTCCGGTGCGGTGGCGTCCATGTTGGCTGACCCACCGCGCAAGAAAGAAACGCTTGTGCTCAAACAGCCAATGCGCGACACGGTGATAGACCAGAATGTGAAAACCGGGGTACAACAGGATGACCTCCAGCACACTGCGGGCGGCAGGGTCTTTGCGCTGAATGTTTCGTGCGTCCTCCAATAAACCCATGAGGGTTCCCTCCCTTTTGTGTTCTGCCGCCCGTAATATGGCGGCGTTTTACTCTCGTGTCCTATTATAATAACACAGGTGAACTTTAATGTACAGTGACATGCTAGGAATTGAGGCGGATTTTTTTGGAAAATTGGTGGCGTTCCGGACGAAAATCCGTTTTTTCGGTAGAGTAGCTAAAAATCCGGGCTTCAGAACAGAAACCTTTTTACAATCAAAATTGCAGGAAGCATTGACACATTTTGCGCTTCTATGATAAAATATATCGAAATAAAACATAGCTCAAAAGGAGACAACACGATGCTGGCAAAGTCGATGCGCGCAAAACGGAAAAATCAGTTTGCTGTCGGTTTTGTTATGGCGGCGTTGTTCCCTTTTGGGCTGGATTGACTTTTCCCTTTGCGGGGAAAAGTTTTTTTTTTGCCCGGAAACGGGCGTGTACACGAACAGATTCGACAAATGGGAGGTACATTATGCTGCTTGTAAACGCTGTCAACACCGAGGGTCGTCCCGTAGAGCTTTATGTCAGGGATGGCAGGATCGCAGCCATCGGTCAGGATCTGACCGCATTGGCGGGAGAGAACGAGACCGTTCTCGATGCCGGTGGGCTGACCGTCCTGCCTGCGTTCGTTGATCTGCACTGCCACTGGCGGACGCCGGGCTTTGAGTACAAAGAGGACATCGAGACAGGCAGCCGTGCGGCGGCTGCGGGCGGATACACGTTCGTCAACCTGATGCCGAACACCAAACCTGTCTGCTCGACAGCGGCACAGGCGGAGGAAATCGAGCGCAAGGCGGCAGAAGTCGGTCTGTGCGACGTCAATCAGACGGTTTCCATCACGGAAAATTTTGATGGCAAGACCCTCGACCACCTCAAAACCCTGCCTTCGTCGGTCAAGTTCATCACCGAGGACGGCCACGGCGTGCAGGATAACGCAACGATGGCAAAAGCGTTCGCCATCTGCACCCAGCGGGATATCACCGTGATGAGCCACGCCGAGGATATGGAGATCAGTCCGTGGGATTATCGTCTGGCTGAGGATCTGGAAACGGTGCGCAACTGCTGGATGAGTGAATACTATCAGACCCGTCTGCATATGTGCCACGTCTCAACTCGTGGTGCGATCGAGGCGATCCAGATGGCAAAGCTGCGCGGTGCGCCTGTCACCTGTGAGGTCACGCCGCATCACCTGTGGTTTACCAACGATACCTGTGATTATCGGGTTAACCCGCCCATCCGGACGGCGGACGATGTGCAGGCATTGATCGATGCCATCCGTTCCGGTGTAGTGGACGCCATTGCGACTGATCACGCACCCCACTCCGAGGAGGACAAGCTGAAGGGTATGGCTGGCATGGTCGGCAGCGAAACAGCCTTTGGCGTCTGCTATACCAAGCTCTGCAAGGAGGAGGGACTGCCGCTGGAGCTGCTCGTTCATCTGATGAGCACCAGTCCGGCACAGATCCTTGGTCTGGCAAAGGGTCAGCTCGAGCCGGGCTATGACGCAGATTTTGTTCTGGTCGATCTGGATACTCCCTATGTGGTGGACAAAAACAAGCTCTACTCGAAGTCCCACAACTGCCCCTATGACGGCGTTCAACTGTACGGTAGAATCTGCGCCACCGTTAAGGGCGGCAAGCTGACCTATCAGGCGGAGGGATAACCTCTAAGTTTCGCATCCGCCTGACAGCTCCCCTACAAAGGGAAGCCAAGAATGAGGAAAGCTTTACATTATATAAAAGAGAATCATCAGGAGGAACACAACAATGACGAATATGGATAAACTGTATGAAGCAGTCGAAGCACGTGGTCCGGTCTGTGTCGGTCTGGACACCGACTTCAGCTATCTGCCTGCCGATTTCGTGGACAGCACCCTGTCCAAGGGGGAGAATATCGTCCGCTTCAACCGGAAGCTGATTGATGCGACCAAGGCTGTCGTAGGCTGCTACAAGGTGCAGATCGCCTATTATGAAGCTCTGGGTCTGGAGGGTCTGCGTGCTTATGCGGACACCCTGAAGGCTGTCCGTGAGGCGGGCATTCCGGTCATCGCCGACATCAAGCGTGGCGACATCGCAAAGACCGCCGAAATGTACGCAATGGGTCACTTTACCGGTGACTTCGAGGCTGACTTTGTTACCCTCGCTCCCTATATGGGTCTGGATTCCATCAGCCCCTATCTGCCTTATGCTGAGAAGCAGGGCAAGGGTATGTTCGTCCTCTGCCGTACCTCCAATGGCGGCGCAAAGGACTTCGAGTATGAGAAGCTGGCGGATGGACGCCACGTTTACGATCTGGTCGGCGATAAGCTGAACGCTCTGGGCAAGGATTACATGGGCGAGCATGGCTACTCTTCCATCGGTCTTGTCATCGGCGGCACGCACATCGAGGAAGCAACGGAGATCCGCGCAAAGTATCAGGATTCCTTCTTCCTTATCCCCGGCTACGGCGCGCAGGGCGGCAAGGCGGAGGACATCGCCCAATATTTGAGCGAGGGGAACGGCGGTGTTGTCAATTCCAGCCGCGGCATCCTGCTGGCTTATAAGAAGCAGCCGGGTGTGGCTTTCGATGAAGCCGCTTACAACGAGTGTGTGAACATGAAGGAGGCAATTGCTCATGCGTGCAGCCTGCTGTGAAGCGACCGTCCTGCGCCATGAGGTTGTTGCAGAGGATATTCGTCTGCTGACCGTCCTGTGGCCGGATCGCAAGCATATCCCCCATGCGGGTCAGTTTTTTACCCTGCGTAACTGGGGCGCAAATGAAGCCCCGTTCCTTTCCCGCCCCATCAGTGTCCATCACTACGATGCTGACAGCAACACCATCGAGTTCCTGTATCAGGTCATCGGGGAAGGCACCAAAAAGCTGGCACAGCTCAAGGTGAAGGATACCTTCCAGTTGACGGGTCCTATGGGAAACGGCTTCGATGTGCCGGAGCTGGTGAAACAGTATAAGAAGATCGCTGTCGTGGGCGGCGGCATTGGCACTGCGCCGATGTATCAACTGACCTGCGAGCTGGCGGCGGCAGGCGTGAAGCCGGATGTATTCTTCGGCTTTCGAGATCAGCCGTACTGCATGGAGGAGTACCGCTCCATCGCAAATCTCGTCAAGGTCTCGACCGATACCGGTGCAGTGGGCTTTCACGGCTTTGTGACCCAACTGTATGACCCGATGGATTACGATGTGGTTCTGGTCTGCGGTCCGACTGTCATGATGAAGAATGCCGCCCGCCTGTGCGCCGAGAAGGGCATGCCCTGCTTTGTCAGCTTGGAAAAGAAAATGGCGTGCGGCATCGGTGCATGTCTGGGTTGCACCTGCGAGACCAGGGGCAGCGAGGGCAAGAGCGTCTGCAAGAACGGTCCGGTCTTTGATGCAACGGAGGTATTCTGATGGCGGATTTGAAAACAAACCTGCTCGGTTTTACGATGAACAGTCCCATCATCGGTGCGTCCGGCACGGTAGGTTATGGTGTGGAATATGAAGAGCTGGCGGACTTTGCGAAGATCGGCGGCATCTCCGGCAAGGGTCTGACCCTGCACGGACAGTACGGCAACAAGGGCGAACGCCTTTGGGAAACGCCCTCCGGACTGATCAACAGCATCGGTTTGCAGAACCCGGGAGTTCAGCACTTTATCGACGTGGAGCTGAACGAGATGCTGGAGCTGAAGCAGAAATACGGCACAGTGACGATCGCCAACCTCGGCGGTCACAGTGAGGAAGAGTATGTCGAGGGGGCGGCGATGCTGAGCGAGAGCGCAGTGGACATCGTGGAGCTGAACATCTCCTGCCCGAACGTCAAGGTCGGCGGTATGGCTTACGGGGTGAAAGCGGAAGCGGCGGGTGAGGTCGTCAGGATGGTGCGTGCCGCCTGCAAAAAGCCCCTGATGGTGAAGCTCAGCCCGCAGGCTGAGAGCATCCCGGAAATGTGCAAGGCGGTCGAGGCGGCTGGCGCAGACGCCATCAGTCTGACGAACACCTTTCAGGCGTGCGCCATCGATCTGGAAAAACGCCGTCCGGTGTTCAATAACATCTTTGCGGGTCTGTCCGGTCCGGCGGTGCGTCCCATTGCCCTCCGGATGGTGTGGCAGGCTGTCGGTGCAGTGAAGATCCCCGTCGTGGGTCTGGGCGGTATCGCAACAGGTCGTGACGCGCTGGAATTCATCATGGCAGGTGCGGCGGCGGTTCAGGTTGGCGCAGCGAACTTCGCAAACCCGCGCGCGATGGAGACCATCGCCGATGGGATGAGCAACTGGATGGACGCGCACAGCGTCAAGAGCCTGGATGAGATCCGTGGTTGCGCACGAGATACTGTATAAAAAACGGAAATAGTCGCATAAAATGTGAGAATATTCGTTAAAATCAAAACAAATACGAATAAATTTGCGTTTCGACCAAAAGCGTGGTACAATACCGCAAGAAGCTATTCTGATAAAGAGAGGGAAACATAATTATGAGTGAAGCACTTGAAATTCTGAAGAGCTGTGACGCATTTCTGGAGGGTCATTTCCTCCTGTCCTCTGGCCGTCATTCCAGTGCGTACTGCCAGATGGCATATCTTCAGCAGTATCCGGATCGCTGCGCAGAGGTCATGAAGACTGTTGCTGAGAAGATCCGTGAGATGGACATTGATGTGATTGTCGGACCTGCAATGGGCGGCATCGTTTACGCATACGAGCTGGCACGTCAGACCGGCAAGCGCGCCATCTTTACCGAGCGTGTGGACAACGTGATGACCCTGAAGCGTTTCGCCATCCATCCGGGTGAGAAGTGCCTCATCGCCGAGGATGTTGTGACGACCGGCATCTCTTCTCTGGAAACGAAGCGGGTCATCGAGGAAAACGGCGGCATCTGTGTCGGCATCACCTGTGTCGTTGACCGCACCAAGCCCGAAGCTCCGTCGCCCATCCCCATCGTGGCAAGCGCGCTCAAGCTTGACCTGCCCAACTACGCACCCGAAGAGTGTCCCATCTGCAAGGAGGGCAAGCTGCCGCTGGTGCATCTGGGCAGCCGCAAGATGAAGCAGGAAGCAAAGCAGACCCTGTAAGCACGGCTTTGGAACGAAGCGTATCTGTGTTGAAACGAGGAATACTATGAACGCATATCTTCTTTTGGCGAACGGCATGGTCTTTGCCGGACAGTCGGTCGGCGCAGAGGGCGTCACCGTGGGCGAGGTCGTTTTTGCTACCGGTATGGTGGGCTTTCAGGAGACGCTGACCGACCCCAGCTACTACGGTCAGATCATCACCCAGACCTATCCGCTGATCGGCAACTACGGAATGAACCATGGCGATATGGAATCCGACCGCATCTGGGCGAAGGGATATATCGTCCGCGAAGCCTGCAAAACACCCTCCAACTGGCGTTGTGAAGAGACGCTGGACAGTTTTTTGAAGAAAAACAATACCATCGGCATCGAGGGCATCGATACCCGCCATCTGACCCGCATCATCCGGGAGAGCGGTGTGATGAATGGCGCAATCCTGACGACCTTTGACCCGACGGATCCGTCGAATCAGGCGCAGACCGACGCTCTGCTGGAACAAATTCGCGCCTACGCCGTCACCGATGCGGTGAAAAGCGTCACCTGCGAAAAGCCTGAGATCTACAACGAAAAGGGCGAGACGCACATTGTTCTGATGCACTACGGCTGCAAACGGAATATCGTCCGCTGCCTTGTCAAGCGTGGCTGCAAAGTGACTGTCATGCCTGCCTTTGCAACGGCAGAGGAAATCGCAGCCCTGAATCCGGATGGCATCATGCTGTCCAATGGTCCCGGAGATCCGGCAGAGCCGGTGGAGGTCATCGAGAATCTGAAAAAGATCTTCGAGCTGAACATCCCCACCTTTGGGATCTGCCTTGGTCATCAGCTCTCGGCTCTGGCGGCGGGTGCAAAGACCATGAAGCTCAAGTACGGTCACCGCGGTGCCAACCAGCCTGTCACGGATTTTGAGTCCGGACGTACCTTCATCACCAGCCAGAACCACGGCTATGCAGTTGTAGGCGACGAGCTGCCGGCTGAGATGGGCGAGGTGGCGCAGGTGAACGCCAACGACGGCACTTGTGAAGGCATCAAATATAAGAAATGGAACTGCTTTACCGTCCAGTTCCACCCCGAAGCAAACGGCGGTCCGAAGGACACGGAATTTCTCTTCGACCGTTTTCTGAACAACGTCAAAGCAGCAAA
Source organism: Bacteroides uniformis (assembly GCA_963615155.1). Taxonomy (GTDB): domain Bacteria; phylum Bacillota; class Clostridia; order Oscillospirales; family Ruminococcaceae; genus Faecalibacterium. The sequence goes on from CAVEGP010000070.1 coordinate 7,164, forward strand.
GGAGGCTCGCTGAAATGCCCAAAGACCCGAGTATTAAGAAGGTGCTGGTCATTGGCTCTGGTCCGATCATCATCGGTCAGGCAGCCGAATTTGACTACTCCGGCACGCAGGCATGCCGTGCCCTGAAGGCAGAGGGCATCGAGACGGTTCTGCTGAACTCCAACCCTGCGACTATTATGACCGACCCGGATGTGGCCGACCATGTTTACATCGAGCCGATGACGCTTGAAGTCGTCGAGCGCATTCTGGACATCGAAAAGCCCGACTCTGTTCTGCCCAACCTCGGCGGTCAGATGGGTCTGAACCTTTCCATGGAGCTGGCTCGTTCCGGCTACCTCGACCGCACCGGAATCCGTCTGCTGGCCTGCAAGCCTGAGACTATCGACCGTGCCGAGGACCGCGAACTGTTCAAGGAGACGATGGAAAAGCTGCATCAGCCCATCATCCCTTCGGAGGTCGTCGAGACCTTGCAGGATGCTCTGGCATGTGCAGACCGCATTGGTTATCCGGTCATCGTCCGTCCCGCCTTCACGATGGGCGGCACGGGCGGCGGCATCTGTGAGACCAAGGAAAAGCTGATCGAGATCGGAACGAACGGTCTGCGCCTGTCGCCCATCCATCAGATCCTTGTCGAGAAATGCATTGCAGGCTGGAAAGAGATCGAGTATGAGGTCATGCGTGACCATAAGGGCAATGTTATTACCGTCTGCAACATGGAGAACCTTGATCCCGTCGGCATCCATACCGGAGATTCGGTGGTCGTCGCACCCTCTCAGACCCTGACCGACTATGAGTATCAGATGCTCCGCACTGCTGCGCTGGACATCATCACAGAGCTGGGAATTGAAGGCGGCTGTAACTGCCAGTTCGCATTGAAGCCGGACAGCTTCGATTATGCCGTTATCGAGGTCAACCCTCGTGTTTCCCGCTCTTCCGCGCTGGCATCCAAGGCGACGGGCTACCCCATTGCAAAGGTCGCGACCAAGATCGCCATCGGCTATACACTGGATGAGATCACAAACGATGTCACGGGCAAGACCTGCGCCTGCTTCGAGCCGGCACTGGATTACATCGTCGTCAAGTATCCGAAGTGGCCGTTTGATAAATTCGTCTATGCGGACAAGTCTCTGGGCACGCAGATGATGGCGACTGGCGAAGTCATGAGCATCGGCAACAGCTTTGAGGCTGCCATGATGAAGGCGGTCTCATCCATCGAGCTGGGCATGGATACCCTGACACACAAGCCTTTTGAGGAGCTGAGCGATGAGGCGATCATCGATCATATGTATGTTCAGGATGCGGAGCGTGTGTTCTGCGTCTATGAAGCCCTCAAGCGCGGCATCGACCATGAGACGATCTATAAGATCACAAAGATCGACTGGTGGTTCCTCGACAAGATGCAACACCTCGCAGACCTTGAAAAGGGTCTGGCAAAGTGCCATGGCGTTCTGAGTGAGGAACAGTATAAGGAAGCCAAGAAATATGGCTTCCAAGATAAGACCATCCGCCGTCTCGCTGAGGTGGAGAAGCTTCCGGTCGAAAACTACCGTGCGGGCTTCAAGATGGTCGATACCTGCGCCGCAGAGTTCTCGGCAAATACCCCGTACTTCTACTCGACCTATGATGGCGACAATGAAGCTGCGGAATTTATCGCCGAAAAGGACGCAAAGGCGGAGAAAAAGGGCGAGCCTAAGAAAAAGAAGGTTCTGGTCTTTGGTTCTGGTCCGATCCGTATCGGTCAGGGCATCGAGTTTGACTATTGCTCTGTCCACTGCGTCTGGACGCTGAAAAAGCATGGCTGTGAAGCGATCCTCGTCAACAACAATCCGGAGACGGTCTCCACCGACTTCGATACGGGCGATCGCCTGTATTTCGACCCGCTCAATCCGGAGAGCGTGGACAACATCATCGCCACCGAGAAGCCGGACGCCTGTGTTGTTCAGTTCGGCGGACAGACCGCCATCAAGCTGGCAAAGCACATGGACGAGATCGGTCTGCCCATCCTCGGCACTCCAGCGGATGCCATCGATGAAGCGGAAGACCGTGAGCGTTTTGATGAGCTGTTGGAACGCTGCAAGATCCCCCGCGCACCCGGCCGCACAGTATTCAATCTGGATGAGGCTCTGGCTGCTGCCGATGAAATCGGTCTGCCTGTCCTGATGCGTCCTTCCTATGTTCTGGGCGGTCAGAATATGATCGTTGCTTACACCAAGGCGGATGTCATTGAATACATGGGCGTTATCACGGAGCATGTCGATATGGATCACCCTGTCCTGCTGGACAAGTATATTATGGGCACAGAGTGTGAGGTCGATGCCATCTGCGATGGTGAGAACTTCCTCATCCCCGGCGTGATGGAGCAGATCGAGCGCACGGGCGTCCACTCCGGTGACTCCATCTGCGTCTATCCTGCACAGCATCTGACGCAGGCTGAAATCGACACGATGGTGGACTACACGGGTCGTTTTGCCCGTGAGCTGCACGTGACCGGTCTGGTGAACGTTCAGTATGCAGTTTCCAACGGCAAGGTCTACGTCATCGAGGTAAACCCGCGTTCCTCCCGTACCGTTCCGTACATCTCCAAGGTCACAGGCGTTCCGATGGTCGATCTCGCCGTTCGCTGCTGCCTCGGCGAGAAACTGACGGATATGGGCTATGGCACGGGTCTACATCCCAATGCGCCCTATGTGGCTGTGAAGGTTCCGGTCTTCAGCTTTGAGAAGCTTCATGGTGTGGATACCCAGTTTGGTCCGGAAATGAAGTCTACCGGTGAAGTGCTGGGCATTGCGCCGAACTTCCATGACGCTCTGCTCAAAGGTCTGATCGGAGCGGGCTACACCTTCAAAACGCCGGGTCCGGCAAGTTGCTGCATCTTTACCGTGAAGGACAGCGATAAGCCCGAGTTTGTGGACATCGCATGGAAGCTCAAGAGCATGGGCTACAAGCTGTATGGCACATCCGGTACCTGCGCATGGCTGAACAAGCATATGATCCCCTGCAATGAGGTGCGCAACATGTCCGGTGAGTCACCCAACATCGTTGACTTGCTTCAGAGCGGTCTGGTGGATTATGTATTCTCTACCAGTGCCAAGGGTCGTGACCCGAAGCGTGATTCCGTCCGTCTGCGCCGCAAGGCGGTCGAGCTGAGCATTCCGTGCATCACCGCTGTCGATACGGCAAACGCGCTGGTGAACTGCCTGCGCAGTGAACACAGCATGGAGAATATCCCGCTGGTGGATATTGCGACGCTGTATCATAAAAATTGAGTTAACAGATGTGGCTTCGTGCGCAAAATAAGCTGTTTTGTGCGCAATCTCTCGTAATGCAGAGCTGCATTTGTTATACTCGACAACGCAAAATTTGCCAAAAGACGTTACTTTTGGACGTTCCAGGAGGATATTGATACATGACTCGTTCCCAGATGATTGAGACCGTGGCACGCAAGACCGGCTTCACCGAAGCGCAGGTCGAGACCACGATGGACGCTTTGTTTGACCAGATCGCTGATTGCCTGCGCGCAGACGAGAAAGTGACCATCGCTGGCTTTGGCCGCTTCGAGATGCGTCCCCGCAAGCCGAAGGCTTATACCAACCCCAAGACCAAGGTCTCCAGCCGTTTGGAGTCTACTTCCATCCCTGGTTTCAAGGCCAGTGGTCGTTTCAAGCAGAAGCTCGAGGCCGGTCGTACTGCTGATCAGAGCGTCGAAGAAACTGCCTGATTTGAGATCCTGAATCAAAGAGCCGTGTCCTGATCATGTCGGGATACGGCTCTTTTTGCTGACAAGGGCAGTTTTTCATGCTATACTAGAAGAAAACGGCATTTCATGCCATAAAGAACGGAGCAGAGAAAACATGCTTTACAGCGAATTACAGTGCAGTGATGCCATTCACAAGGCCGTCGAGCGGATGGGCTTCGTCGAAATGACGGAGATTCAGGAAAAGACCATCCCGATCATGCTGGCAGGGCGTGATGTCATTGCCAAAGCCCCTACCGGAACAGGGAAGACCTGTGCGTTCGGGATTCCGGTAGCGGAGCATATCGACCCGGCACAAAAGGTGCCGCAGGCGGTCATCATGGCTCCTACCCGTGAACTGGCGCAGCAGATCGCCGACGAGCTGAGCGATTTGACCTATTTTATGTCGGATGTGCAGGTCGCCTGTGTCTACGGCGGCGCAAACATGGAAAAGCAGGCACGCCGTCTGGCAGAGGGCTGTCAGATCGTGGTCGCTACGCCGGGTCGTCTGATGGATCACTACAAGCACCGCAGCATTGATCTCTCCCATGTGACCCAGATCGTCCTTGACGAGGCTGACGAAATGCTGAATATGGGCTTCTATAAGGATGTGCGGCATATCATCGAGATGATGAAGGCACGCAAGTCGCTTTCAATGTTCTCGGCTACCATCAGCCGTGAAGTCATGGATATCGGCTGGCTGTATCAGAACAATGCCGAGGAGATCACGGTTCAGCCTGAGGAAGAGAGTCAACCGAAGATCACCCAGTATATGCTGGAAACGTCCGGTCGGAACAAGCTGTCCGATCTGGCGCAGATCGTCATCGGTGAGGGCTACAAACGGGTCATGGTGTTCTGCGATACCAAGTTCAACACGGCGACACTGGCAAATCAATTGGCGCATCTGGGCTTCTCGGTGGATTGCCTGCATGGAAATCTCTCCCAGAAGGAGCGGAATCAGATCATGCAGAACTTTCGGGATGGAAAGCTGGCGATTCTGGTCGCAACAGACGTTGCGGCTCGTGGCATTGACGTCTCCGACGTGGATGCGGTCATCAACTATGATGTTCCCGGCGATAATGAGCACTACACCCACCGCATCGGTCGTACCGGACGTGCCAAGAAAGAGGGCGTGAGCTACTTGTTCTATGTGCCGGAGGAGAAAAAGCGGGTGCAGGAGCTGCTCCGTCTGACCCGAAATACCGAGCTGTGTACGCCGGTACATTTTGACTTTAATCATGAACATATTGTAGTGGAGAAAAAGCAGGACAACGCCGACCGTTTCCAAATCAAGTGTTATTTCTAATCAGGTAAAGGCAGAACTCTCTGCGTGGGGAAATCGCCCCGGCAGGGAGTCCTGTCTTTATATTATAATAAGGTAATTATACGTCGAAAGTCAGACTTTGTAGTTCAAGGAAACTGTAAGATGTATACAAATCCGAAAAAA
>CAVEGP010000071.1:0-12204 GCA_963615155.1 Bacteroides uniformis
GCTTTCTACGGTGCAGCGTTTTGTTTGCGCTATCCGTTTTTTGTTGCCCTTAGTATACCCTCAAAATCCGGGCTTCACAACAAACAAAAAACGAGCGGTGTATAAATTTTATACAACCGCCCATGTTTGCTGGAAATATGAAAACTTTAATAAGTGAGACGCATCTGATGCCAGACGACATCGCCGTGAGTCGAGCCGGAAATTCCTTCATCCACAAAGCCAAACTGCGCATAGAAGCCGACAAGCCGGTCTTTACAGGTCAATACAATCCCCTTGCGCCCTGCGGCTTTCACGTCTGCTGTTACCTGACGAAGCAGCTCGGACGCACAGCCCGTGTGCCGAGCCCCGGGTGCAGTAACAACACTAAAAATCATCTGCCATGCTCCGTTGGAATTGTGGAGAGTGGGATCGTCGTACATCTCATCGGTCAGGTCGGGCTGATCGGTGACAAAGCCGTTGACGAAGGCGCAGATCTTCCCTTCCCGTTCCAAAATCCAGAAGCAGTCCGGATAGACACTCAGCCGTCCCCGAATGCTCTCGCGGGACGCACCCTCAGCGGGCGGATAGCCTGCGGTCTCAATTTCGGTCAGACGGTCAAGATCTTCCATTTTTGCGTGACGAATCGGCATTGCGCTCACCTCTCACTGCTTTGCGGCAGGTGCGACCTCGAAATCGATCTTGCCGAGGTTGACATCCGCGTGGACGATGGTGATCATCATACTGTCGCCCAGAGACCAGCTCTTGCCCGAAACGGGGTCTGCCAGACGAACACCCTCGGTCAGAATCGTGCCGGAGGGGGTCAGACTGGATGCGGAAACAAAGCCCTCAACACCGTTTTCCAGCTCGATGAAAAGACCACGCTGGGTCACGCCGGAGATCGTACCCTCATAGCACTCACCAAGATGACGGCGGGCATACTCCGCCTTATAGCAGTCCTCTGCCTTGCGCTCGATCTGCATTGCGACGACCTCCCGCTCGCTGGACTGCTTGCTTGCCTTCTCTGCAAAATCGGTATATTTGAGGATAGCCGTCTCCTTGTCCATTCCATTGAGCACATCCGTCATGATCCGGTGGATGGCAAGGTCAGGGTAACGGCGGATCGGGCTGGTGAAGTGGGCATAGTCCTTCAGCACCAAACCATAATGTCCTTTGGGCTTTTCCTCATAGAGAGCCTTGGACATACAGCGGAGCATCCCCGTGTTGATGATCTGCTCATACGGCGTATCACGCACACCCTCGAGGATCGCACTCAGTTCCTTCGGGGTGGGGACTTCCTTTGCGAAGTGGTCGTTGATGCCGCAGGCCTGCAGCAGGGCATGCAGACGCTCCAGCTTTTCAGCATTCGGCTCTTCGTGGACACGGTAAACAAACGGGATCTGTTTGACACGGGCAAAATGCGCGGCGCACTGGTTTGCCAACAGCATAAACTCCTCGATCATGGATTCACTCTCACCGGAGGTACGCTTCTTCACGTCAATGCAGTGACCGTCCTCGTCGAGGATCAGCTTGACCTCGCCGCTCTCGATATCCATGCAGCCGCGTTCCTTGCGCAGACGGGCACGATGACCGTACAGTTCCTTCATTGCGGGGAGCTGGTCGAGAACTTCGGCGTACTTCGCCTGGATCTCCGCATCCGCCGTGCCAGCCAGCAGCGCGTTGATCTCGGAGTATACGCCCTTGACACGGCTACAGATGACCGACTTGACAAAGCGGTAATCGGTCAGATTGCCGTTCTTGTCCAGACGCATCAGGCAGGAGAACGCCAGCCGGACTTCCTTCTCATTCAGACTGCAAATGCCGTTGGACAGTGCCTTCGGCAACATCGGAACGACCTGATCCGCATAGTAAACACTGGTCGCGCGGTTAAAGGCTTCATTGTCCAGTTCCGTACCGGGCTTGACGTAGTTGGAGACGTCGGCAATATGAACGCCCAGCTCAAAGCCGCCCTCTGAGGTGCGGGTCAGGCTGATGGCGTCGTCGATATCCTTTGTCTCGGCACTGTCGATGGTGAAGATGGGAAGGGCGCGCAGATCCATGCGGCCCTCCATATCCGATTCAGAAACGCTTATATCCTCGAATTTTTTCGCTTCGTCGCGAATTTTTTCAGGGAAACGGGTGTGGATATCCTTTGCGTAGAGCAGAGCCTTCGCGCAGCGTTTTGCCTCGTCCGAGCTGCCAAACCGCATCGCAACGCCGACACGGTGATCCTCCTGACGATTGCCGCGCAACAGGATCTCGACGGCAACCTTGTCGCCGTCCTTTGCGCCGCCCTCACAGTCGCGCATCATCTGCATGGAGATCGCCGGGCAGTCGTCCGGAACAAACTTGAGCCGCCCCTCGATCCGGCGAACCGTACCAACAAGGTCGTTCTTCTGGCTCAGAACGGCGAGGATCTCGCCCTCATCGCTGCCCTCCACACGGGGATGCTCGAATTTCTCGACCAGAACCTCATCGCCTGGCATCGCTCCGCGGGTAAATCGACCCGGAACAAAAATATCACTGGTGTCATCCTCCAGCATGACGAAGGCAAAGTTCTTGCCCAGCTTGACGACCTTGCAGAGCAGAGACTTTTCCGCGCGACCGGAACGAACGGTAAAGAACACGCCCTGACGCTGGCAGATCACGCCATCGTGTACCAGCGCATCCAGAGCCTCCATCACCTTGCGATCCGAGCTGCGGTCTCCTCCAAATTTGGATTTCAGATCCTTGACGGTGCAGGGCTGGTTCTGGATCGCGTGCTCGATTTTCTCACGAATTGCCATAAATATATTTTCTCCTTGCTTCCATGGCAGCTCCTCCACCGGGAGCTTGCCTTACCATTTGCGGGCGCAGTCCCGCACTTCCCTCAAAACAGAAAAACAGCCCCGCTCAAACACGGGGCTGCGGCGTATGCTCAAGCCAGACGACTTGCAAAGACACAAGCCAGAATCGCCACCACGAAAAAGACGATGCCAGCGATACGGGTCATCTTTGCCAGCATCTGATCCGCCGGGGTCAGGCGGGCGTTGTTCGCACCGTAGGCACTGCCGTTGATCGCGCCAGAGAGTCCCTGGCCGTGGGTATGCTGCATCAGAGTCAATGCAATGATAACAGCCGAGACGATCAGCAGAACGACGCCGCCGACAATTTCAATAGCAGACATGGATCAAAACGCTCCTTTTATCAAGACCTGTTCAGGTCAGCATACAAATACAAGGATATAGTATCATACCGATCCTGAAAATGCAAGTCTCAAACGCCGCTTTTTCACGCACAAATCTCAAGCATGTTGCAGATCTTCGCAAAGACAGCCGCACTGGATTCCGTCGGGTCGCTCTGGGCATCCTGCATCACAACAATGGTATAGCGGGGCTGCTCTGCCGGATAAAAGCCGGCAAACCAATAATTTTTCAGCTCTTTTCCCGCACTGAACTGTCCGGTCTGGGCTGTTCCGGTCTTACCCCCGGCCATTTGCTCCTCGGGCGCAGCCTCGTGCCCCGTTCCCTCGGCGACCACTCCGGTCAGAAGCTCCCGCAGACGTGCGGCAGTATGCGTCGAAAGCACCCGCTCTGCCTTCCGGTGAGAAAGTACAGTCTGTTCTTTCCCTGTCGTTTCCTCCAGAATACAATCCACGATCTGGGTGGTGCGGTAACAGCCATCCGAAGCGATCGTGTTCATCATTCCGGCGATCTGAAGGGGCGTTGCCAACAGCTCGCCCTGCCCGAAGCAGAAATTTGCGAATTGCCCGCTCGAGGTCAGGCGTTTCAGCTCGGGGAGTGTCCCCGCGGCAGTACAGAGATTTTCGGTCAGTTCCAGCGGCCTTCCGAAGCCCAGACGCTCTGCCATTTCGTGTACTGTCTCCGCCCCAAGCTCCTGCCCCAGCCGTATGAAATACCCGTTGCAGCTTTTTTCCAGCGCAGCGGCAAGGTCAACCTCCCCGTGGGCGACCCCGCCTGCGCAGCGGAACACCTGCCCGTCCACTACAAGATACCCGAGGCAGTTGTAAACAAGACCGCTCTTTCCTGTTTCAAGAGCGGCAGCCGCCAGCACAGGCTTGAACACCGACCCTACCGCATAGCTCTGGAACGCCCGATTCACCAGCGGGCTGTTCTCCGCATCGAGACGGTCCGAGACGTTTTCGGGGTCAAAATCAGGCTGACTGACACAGGCGCGAAGCTTTCCGCTTGCGGTGTCCAGCACGACCACGCATCCCGTCGTCATAGTCTGGTCGGCGACTGCCTCCACCATCCGCTGAATTTTCCGAGAGATCATCAGCCGGACACCCTGCGCCCCGCTGTCCTCCTGAAGAAGCTGCGGTTCTGCCCCGCTTTGAAGCGTTCCCTGCGCAGTGACCTCGCACTGCACGGAGTCCCCTGCTCCCGAACCCGTCAGGATCGCATCGAAGGCGGCTTCTAACCCGGAAACACCTCGCCCCTCTCCGTCGCAATAGCCCAGAAGATGGACGCAGAGTGGTGCAGCCGCATACCGACGGGCAAACGGATAGCATGTCACCCCCAATGATGAAACGTCCGCATTCACTTCTGTCAGGAACGGTGAGAGCGCATTCCGTTTCTGATAAAGTCTCACTTGCTGTTCCGGATCGGCATACGCATAAAGGCGGGTATAGCTGTCTGTCCTCGGGAAGCAGAGCGCTTTCCATTTCGTTTGCAATCCGGTCAGCAGACGACCATCGCAGTCGTAGAAATTCCCCCGCCGCGCCGGAAGGGACAGGATCACCGTGCTTTGTGCCGCCGCGTGGGAAGCATAGGTCGTGTTTGAGCAGAGCCAGAACAGCCGGCACAGCACCACCGCAAACCCCAGCAGAATGCCCCCATACAGGACGAGCACCCGTTTTCCGGACACAAAAAACTCCCCCTTTCACCCTTAGTATGAGTGAAAAAAGGGGAGATGATGCAGATCATTTCCAACAGATGGCTTTTACAAACCGAGCCGCACAGGCAGTATCCTTCGCCATTGCCCGCTCCGCATCTTTGATTTTTCAATTTTCATATAAATACGTCCAGTACCTTTTCACGCCAGAATTGATAAAGAACACGTCCGGCGGCGATGACGATGAACAACGCCCGTGCTGACACACGGAACGAAACGTGATCCTCCACCGTGGGGGCGGCACTGCCGAAATCAGGCAGGAGCCGCAATTCCTCAAAATCGAGATAAATGAAGCGGTCAAGGAATCCCAAAGAGGGATAGAGCCATGCGTTCAATCTGCCATAGTTACGGGCAGCCTCGGCAGGGTCGTCCCCCCGAACGCCAAGGCAAACCTTGATCTTTGTAAAGCGCAGTGCTCCAAACACCGCTCGGATCAATTTTCCCGCGCCTTTCAGGATAGAGCAAACGATATTCAGGGTCAGCTTGGCTTTTTTGCGGGGCGTTGCAGATTTTTTTGCAGTTTCAGGCTTTCGGGCAGCTTTCTTCTCTGCCTTTTTTCGTTTGCGTTCCGTACGCCACGCCGAGAATTTCGCTTTCACCTTTCCCCAAATACCCTTGGGCGGTTCAGCAGACGGCTCGGGTCTCGGATACTGGAACACCGGAAACGTGATCCCCAGCGCACCTGCCTTGACGGTAAGCACATTCTTTTCCCAATTGACGTCCGCACAAAACGGACAGACCAGCAGCAACAGGATCAGCACCAGAATCACCAGCAGCAGGATACCAATCGCTTTCAGCAAAAAGAGCAGTACCCCGCCCAAAAAGGCGAGGACAGATAAAATCACGCTCATGGCTTCCCCTCCCCTTCTGCCTTTTCTGCTTCTTCCGAACGGACAGGCGGAAGGTCTGCCAGACTGGACAGACCGAATGTCCGCAGGAACACGTCCGTTGTCCGGAAGCTGACCGGTCGCCCCGGCAGGTCAAGACGTCCTGCTTCCTCAATCAATCCCTTTTCCAGCAGACTGGACACGGTAGACGACGAATCGACGCCGCGCACCTGCTCGATAAACGCACGGGACACCGGTTGGTTATATGCGATAACGGTCAGTGTCTCCATTGCCGCCGGACCAAGCGGAACCGATCTCCGTGCGTCCAGCAAACGCCGGATGCAGGACGCAAACTGTGTCTTGGTCGCCAGCTGCCATCGGGTGTCCAGATGGAGCAGGCAGAGACCGCTGTCCTCCCGCTCGTATCGGGTGTGCAGCTCTTCCAGTGCCGTTTCGATGCTGGTTTGGGGCAGTTGCGCAGCCTGCGCCAGCTTATCGGTGGAAATGGGGTCTGCCGCTGCAAAAAGCATCGCCTCCACCGAGGCGCGGATCTGTTTTGCGTTCATTTCGTCTCCTTTGTCCGTTCCAGATGCCCTCGCTGGATGTGCATCTCACCAGCATCGTCCAGTCGGATACGTCCGCCTCGCACCAGCTCCAGCAAAGCCAGAAAGGTCGCCACATTTGCGCTGCGGGATTGCCGATGGGAAAACAACTGCTGCATCCGTTTTGCCCCGCCTGACAGGAGTTGACGGAGGATATATACCACCCTGCTGCTAACTGACACGATCGGCGCGGATACCAGCGGCTCGAACTGTTCTTGTGTGGGCTGACGGCGGAAGGTCGTTTTTCCCATAAGACTCTGCCAGCAGTCAATCAGAACCTGCGGCGAATGGTGCAGGTCATAGGTGTTGTCACGGTCGAGCTCGACGGGCTGACGAACGAAATTCGCGGTCTGCTCCGCTCGTTCCCGAAGCCTTGCCGCCATCCGACGGCACTGGTCGTACTCAATAAGCTGTCCGGTAAGCTCCTGCTTCATTCGTTCGCCCTCTTCGCTGCGGGGCAGAAGCAGATAGCTTTTCATCTCGACCAGACGTGCCGCCATCTCGATAAAGCTGCTGGCAATGTCCGGATCCTCAGACTGCGCCCTCTCAACTGTGCGGGTGTACTGATCGATAAGCGTCAGGATGGGGATATTGTGCAGATCCATCTTGTGCTTGCTCACCAAAGTCAGAAGCAGCTCCAGCGGACCTTCAAAATCCTCCAGCCGGAAGGTCAATTCCTCAGCCATCAGATCACCGTCCCGATGCTGGCATAGTAAACCGAGCGTGCCATATGGTCGATAAAGTCTGTACCCGCATCCAGCAGGTTCCACACGACCTGATTCAACAAGCCCAGCGGCGTATCAAGGAAGCCACCCCAGACCGCCGCCAGCAGAACCACCATGATCACTTTTTCGTACCGCATCAGACCGAAATAAGCGCGCTTTGGCAGGACTGCCAGAAGCACCCGACTGCCGTCCAGCGGCGGCACAGGGATGAGGTTGAACGCAGCCAGCGCAATGTTCATTGAAACAAATGATTGGAGAAACTGCGCCGCGAAATACGTCACCATCGTGACATCTGCCCAATAATAAAGGAGCTTCCACGCTATCATTCCCAGATAAGCCAGCACAAGATTCACCGCCGGACCAGCCAGCGCGGTGAGTGCCATGCCGAGCTTCGGATTCTTGAAATTGCGAGGATCCGTGGAGACAGGCTTTGCCCAGCCCACACCCACGAAGACCATGCAGAGCGTGCCCCAAAGGTCGAAATGGCGGAACGGATTGAGTGACAGCCGCCCTTCCCGCTTGGCGGTGGGGTCGCCCAGAAGCCAGCTCGCCAACGCATGCCCCACCTCGTGGAACGGAATAGCGATCACCGTCACCAACACCCGTATGAGATAATAGATTCCCTGTGTGGTCATGTCATTCTCCTTGCCGCGGTTTTGTATGGGTCTATTGTACTATTTTTTTAATCTTTAGACAAGAGCTTCCATTCCTGAAAAAAATCAAGAAAAAATTTAAAACCCTCTTGCATTTTTCTTCCTGTTCTGCTAAAATAGTAAAGCTGATTATTTTGATTCTTTACTTCACTGCTAGGAGGTGCAAGTATCATGGCTAAGTGTGAATGCTGCGGCAAGGGTGTTACCTTCGGTATCAAGGTTTCCCACTCTCATCGCCGTTCCAACCGTACCTGGAAGCCGAATGTCCGCCGTGTCAAGGCTGTCGTCGAGGGTTCTCCCAAGTATATCTACGCATGCTCTCGTTGCCTGCGCGCTGGCAAAGTTACCCGCGCTGTCTAAGTTGCTGCATGTTGCCGGTCACTTTGTCGAGTGACCGGCTTTTTTGTTATCATTTTTCGGGGGAGGTAACATCTTATGGCATTGCCCAGTGATCCCATCCTGCTTTTGAGTTTTTTAAATATGAAGCTGCGTGATTTTTACCCTAGTCTCGATGCGCTGTGCGACGATCTGGACGAGGACAGGGTGGCTCTCTGCGCAAAGCTTTCCGCAGTCGGGTATGAATACGACCCGCAGCGCAATCAATTTGTCTGAGGAGGATGAACGATGGAAGGAACTTATTACAAAGCGTGGAGCGCAGTGCTTGACCGTGACATGGAGTTCAAGGTCTACGGTCACGGAGGTGTGCCGGTGCTGGCACTGCCCCCTCGGGGCGGTCGCTTCTACGACTGGGAGAACAACGGAATGCCCGAAGTTGCGGCACAGCTCCTGGATTCCGGCAAGGTACAGCTCTTCTGCGCCGACAGCATCGACGGCGAGAGCCTGCTGGCGGGCATCGAATCTCCCCGCCGACGGGCTGAAATGCAGGAAAAATATTTTATCTATCTCACAACCGAGCTTACTCCTCACATCCTGAAGCTGAACGCTGCCTCAGAAAAAAATGAAGAGATCGAAAAAGCAGACAAGCCTGCTGCAAAGGCGGCCAAACCGAAGCTCTGGTGCGTTGGCGTGGACACAGGCGCATATCAGGCGGTCAACTGCCGTCTCCGTCGTCCCGATCTGGTTGCCGGCGTTATCGGTCTGTCCGGTCTGTACGACCTCTCCCGATTCTTCGGCGATGAGAGGGATGATCTGATCCTCCGCAACAGTCCTGTCCCCGCTCTGCACGAGGATGGCATCCTCGACAAAAAGACGCTTGCCAAAGCTGATGAGAACAGCATTCTGCTCTGTGTTGGTCAGGGCAGCTATGAGGGAGAGGCTCTGGATGATACCCAACTCCTCGCCGATGCTCTGAAAGACCAGAACCTGCCGGCTCACCTCGAGGTCTGGGGCGGCGACGTCTCCCACGACTGGTATTGGTGGGGCAAGGAGTTCGGCATGTTCGCGGAACGCATTTTCGGCTAAAAAGGACGGAGGTACATCATGTCTAAGTTCATTATCGGCGCGCGCGGCCACGACTTCGGCCGCTATGACCCTGAGACACTGTTCACTTCCATCGGCAACGCCGGATTCCGCTGCACTCAGCTGGCCTACACCAAGGCCATCGAGGGCGTCAAGAGCTACGCCGACGTCACGCCGGAGCTAGTGGACGCCACCAACGCAGCCGTGAAAAAGAGCGGCGTATCCATCGCCGTGGACGGCACCTACGTCGAGCTGAGCTACGCCGACGAAGACCGCCGCAAGGCTGAGGTCGCAAAGGCTCTGAGCCAAATTTCTGTTGCAAAGGCCCTGAACGCAGGCTGCATGGGCAGCGAGACCACCAACATGGCAAAGCAGCCCGACGTGACCCGGAAGGAAGCGCAGGAGGCTCTTCTGCGCAGTCTGGGCGAAATTCTGCCTGCCTGCGAGGAGCAGGGCGTGCTGTTCGCGGTGGAGTGCGTCTACTACCACGCCATGAACACGCCCGAGGCTGTCAAGATGGTGCTGGACACCATCGCAAGCCCCAACCTGCGCATCATCTGCGACCTTGCGAACTATGTCGGCCCCGAGAACGCCTCGGTGGACGCACAGCGTCGGCTGTGGGATAAGGTCGGCAGCTGGTACGGCGATAAGATCGTTGCCGTCCACTTCAAGGGCCAGAACTTCAAGCCAGACGGCACACTTTATTCCACCAGTCTTGAGGACTCCTGCGTAGACTATGCGGGCGGCTTTGAGATGCTGCGCCAGATGCCGCAGGTTGTTCTCCCCGTCCTGCGGGAAGAGGCGGTTCCTTCCCGTGCCGCAAGCGACATTGCGCTTATGAAGAAATTCTGCGGCTGATCGTCCTCTCTGTTCGCAGGGTCGGCTGACTCTGTACAATTATAAAAGATATTGAGCCTTGCGGTCTGGATTCACGGCATCTGAACCGCAAGGCTCACTTTTTTGCGTTTGCCGCCTCAGACCGCAAAGCACTTAATTGCGAAAGCAAAAATCCTGCTTCATCAGAAAAACAGAAAAAATTTTCCGATCTGCCAAAGTCTCCCACTCTGGAAAGAGTCTTCAATCGTTCATAAAAAGTTAACATTTATATTTTTAATTCCTACTTGTCTAGTCGGACAAACTGTGCTAGAATGAGGGCGTTGAAGATACCCCCACAGGGTAATCCTAAATTGAATCGTTCTTTAGAAGGGAGTCTTGGCAAATGTCTGAGTCCTGTCCGCACTGTTTAACCGAAAAGGAGGAAGATTCTTTCCTTTCCTGCTGCGAGGCAACATCTGATACGTCCGAACCTGCAACGCCCTCCTGCTGCTGTCGGCACAAAAAGCGGAGCGAGGAGGAATACAAAAGCCTTATCAACCGTTTGAGCCGCATCGAAGGGCAGATCCGCGGCATCCGCAGGATGGTCGAAAAAGATGTCTACTGTGCGGACATCCTCGTACAGGTGGCGGCGGCAAATTCCGCCCTGAACGGCTTCACGAAGGAGCTGCTGGGGCAGCACATCCGCACCTGTGTCGCCGACGACCTGCGCAGCGGCAGCGACGAAAAGCTGGACGAGCTGCTTAAGCTGCTGCCCAAGCTCATGAAATGACCCTCAGAGGGTATCTCAGTTTGATCGGAGGAACTGCAAATGGAACAATACAATGTCACGGGCATGAGCTGCGCGGCCTGCTCTGCCCGGGTGGAAAAAGCAGTCAGATCCGTACCGGGCGTCACAAGCTGCTCGGTCAGCCTGCTGACAAACTCGATGGGTGTTGAAGGTACGGCTTCCCCATCTGCCATCGTCAAGGCCGTACAGGATGCCGGATATGGCGTAAGCCCGAAATCGTCCGGCGCAGCACAGTCCTCGACCAACGCCGACCTTGACGCTCTGGCCGACCACGAAACACCCAAACTCAAGCGGCGGCTCATTGCATCGCTGGGCTTTCTGCTCGTGCTGATGTATTTTTCAATGGGGCACATGATGTGGGGCTGGCCGCTCCCCCACTGGTTTGATGGCAATCATGTCGCAATGGGTCTTGTCCAACTGCTGTTGGCTGGCATCGTCATGGTGATCAATCAGAAGTTCTTCATCAGCGGCTTCAAAGGGCTGATCCACGGCGCACCCAACATGGATACGCTGGTCGCCCTCGGCTCGATGGCAAGCTTCGTGTGGAGTACCTACGCCCTGTTCGCCATGACGCGCGCGCAGGTGGACGGCAACGACGAGCTTGTCATGCACTATATGATGGAATTCTACTTCGAGTCCGCCGCCATGATTTTGACCCTCATCACCGTGGGCAAGATGCTCGAGGCACGCTCCAAGGGCAAGACCACGGACGCACTGAAGAGCCTGATGAAGCTTGCGCCCAAAACCGCAACGCTGCTGCGTGACGGTGCCGAGATGGTCGTCCCCATCGAGCAGGTGCAGAAGGGCGACGTCTTCGTTGTCCGCCCGGGCGAGAACATCCCCGTCGACGGTATTGTTCTGGAGGGTTCCAGTGCGGTCAACGAGAGCGCGCTGACCGGCGAGAGCATCCCGGTCGACAAGGCCGAGGGCGACAAAGTTTCTGCTGCCACCAACAACCAGTCCGGTTTCCTGCGCTGTCAGGCGACCCGTGTCGGTGAGGACACCACACTGGCGCAGATCATCAAAATGGTCAGCGACGCTGCCGCCACCAAAGCTCCCATCTCAAAAATCGCCGATACTGTGTCTGGTTTCTTTGTCCCGACCGTCATCTCCATCGCCGTCCTGACAACTATTGTCTGGTTGCTGCTGGGTCATGAGCTGGGCTATGCGCTGGCTCGCGGCATCTCGGTGCTGGTCATCAGCTGCCCCTGCGCACTGGGCCTGGCAACGCCGGTCGCCATCATGGTGGGCAACGGTCTGGGTGCGAAAAATGGCATCCTGTTCAAGACGGCGGCTTCCCTTGAGGCCGCTGGACGGACGCAGATCGTCGCGCTGGACAAGACCGGCACCATCACCAGCGGCGAGCCTAAAGTTACCAACCTGCTCCCTGCCGATGGCGTGAGCAAAAACGAGCTTCTGACACTTGCCGCCGCCCTCGAACAGAAGAGCGAGCATCCGCTGGCAAAGGCGGTTCTGGCCTACACC
>CAVEGP010000072.1:0-12084 GCA_963615155.1 Bacteroides uniformis
GCGGCTTTCATGGCACCCGTTACCAATTGCTCAACACGGCGGTTCGAGATACGTTATACGAAAGAAAGGGAAGCGAAAAATCCCTCTTTCTCAAATTTTTTGCCAATTAAAGCCGCCGGACTCGATTTCAAGTCTCAGCGGCTTTTTGCAGCATTTATGTATTTGCGGTGTGATTTGTGTTCTTGTTTTGCATTTCATTCAGCGAACGACTCAATACGATCACACTATAATCATCTGTGCGATTTCTCAGTCCGGTATTTGTAAAATAATTCTTGAGCCAGAACGATTTACTTTGTTCGTTGCCATCCACATATCCCAAACGAATGTATTGATAGTTCCGCTTTGTCAGATACTCGCACAGCTCTGTGATAATCGAGCTTCCGATTCCAGATCCTTGCAGGTCATGCTCCATCATAAAGAATCCTATAAAGCAACTTTGCTCTGTTGGATAACGAGCAATAAAATCCATCACAGCCACCAGACGCTTGGTTTTATCAAAGTAGCCTAGATAATACTTGTCCTGTTCCTGTCCGATTTTCCGTTGCGGCATTGCCTGCATATCATTTTTGATGCTCTGCGGCGTCACAAATGGCGGACAATGCTCGTAATATTGTGTGTTTTTTTGCACAACGCAAAAATCGACGGAATGTCGTTCTGTATCAGCCGCCGTACCTGATAGTTCTTTGAAAATTTCGTATAATCCATATTATTGGTTTTCGGTCAATTCGGATTCCGTCAGGCTGGAGATATCGACCTTGATGCCGTCATTGGCTTCACCCTCAAAAGCCTCCATCGGTTTTACGGAATCATCCATCGAAGAAGCGTCACTTTCTTGGCGAATCGGCAAGAAATCTGAAATTTCTCCGCTGTTCTCCCCTGCTTTTTGCTCTGTTGTATCCAAGCGTTTGCTTTTCTTTGTGACTGTCCCAAGCGGGTTTTGCTCGATGGCGGCACGCACCTGAAATTCCTGCAAATGGGTATAGATTTGGGTCGTTCCGACATTGCTGTGACCCAAAAGCTGTTTCAGGGTCAGGATATCCACATTGCCGGTCTGATACATCAGCGTTGCCGCTGTATGGCGCAGCTTATGGGTCGAGAAGCCCTTTAAGCCGGCGGCTTTCATGGCACCCGTTACCAATTGCTCAACACGGCGGTTCGAGATACGTTCTTTACGCCGCCGGGTCAGAAAAACGGCTTTTTCCTTTGGGTTCAATCCCTCCATCGTGTTGCGCTTGTTCAGATAAAGCTGTAACGCCTCGATGCAGGCATCATTCAGGTAGACCATTCGCTCTTTGTGCCCCTTGCCAAAGAGACGGACCTGACGCTGCTCAAGGTCGATGTCTTCCAGATTCATGCCGACCAATTCTGCCAGACGCATTCCGCAGTTCAGGAACAGAACGACCATACAATAATCCCGTTCTGGAAAATCACCTTGCGTCTGGGAGGTTGATAAAAGCTCTTTTGATTGCTCTGCTGTCAGATATTTCGGGAGAACCTTGTCTTGCTTGGGCGGACGGATCGCCGCCGTCGGGTTTTGCTCCAAACGGCTGACCTGATTCACAAGGTAATCATAAAAACCGTGCAGACTGGCAAGCCGCCGGGCAGTGGAGGATTTTTTGTTGCCGCATTCCCTGCTCAGAAAGTAAAGATATTCGTAGATGTCTTCTTTGCTGACACTGCCCCAAAATTTGGTATCCAATCCCTTTGGGTCGATGTCCTTCATCTCCATATCATCGGGCACAAGCCTGCGGCGGCGTTTCATAAACTTGCTAAAATTCCGCAGGTCACAATAATAGCTGAAGGCTGTATTCGCACTTTTGCCCGCAATGACCTCAAGATACCGGACGTATTCTACAATATCTTTGGAGGCATCATCAAAGGGTTTATGCTTACTGGGATTCTTCTCATCAAGATAAATCGACATATGTGTTTCTTCTGTATCGTATCAAGGTCAAATTTACAGACGGTTCGTTTTCAATGCGTTGATAGCATCTGAGATATACGCCGCACCAACAAGCTTCATTCTGGGATAATCTGCCGGGTTCAGATGCGTAAGACTGTGCTTCGGGATGACAGCACATTCAAAACCGATTCGCTCAGACTCCCGCAAACGCTGTTCCAGATTGGGCACACTGCGCACTTCCCCGCCCAGTCCGACCTCGCCAATGGCAATCAGCTTATCGCTGACGGGGCAATCCAACAGAGACGATACCATGCTCAGGCAAACAGACAGATCACACGCTGTATCCCGTAGAGCAATGCCGCCAACGATGTTAATGTAAACGTCCAGATTGCCAAAGAAATAACCTGCGCGCTTTTCCAATACAGCGATCAGCAGATTCATACGGTTATAATCGTATCCGCTGCACGCACGCCGCGGTGCGGGAAAATTTGTTTTAGTAGCAAGAGCCTGAATCTCGCTTAGGATAGGACGGCTTCCTTCCATCGTACAAGCAACGCAGTTGCCGGAAACACCCAACGGACGACCTTCCAGAAGCATCTGCGATGGATTTTCGATCTCTTCCAACCCCTCTCCTGTCATATCAAACATTCCCAGCTCATTGGTGGAACCATAACGGTTTTTTGCGGCACGCAGAATGCGGTATGGGAGCATTTTGTCTCCCTCAAAGTAAAGAACCGTATCCACAATATGTTCCATGACCTTCGGACCGGCAATTGCTCCGTCTTTATTGACATGCCCGACAATGAACATGGGGATCTCCTGCTTTTTGGCAACTGCCAGCAGGCGCGCCGCGCTCTCCTTGACCTGACTCACTGTACCGGAGGAGGACGAAATATCCATACAACGCATGGTCTGGATGGAGTCGATAACGACCAGATCGGGCTTTTCCTTTTCGATCAGACCGCAGATCTCATCCACATCGTTTTCCGCCGCCAAATAGATGTTTTCCTGCGGAACCTTCAGGCGGGCGGCACGCAGCTTGACCTGACGCACCGATTCTTCGCCCGTGATATACAGAACACTGTGCTGATTGGAGATCGCACCGCAGAGCTGTAACAGCATCGTCGATTTGCCCACGCCCGGCTCGCCACTGAGCAGAACGACGCCGCCAAGAACGATACCACCGCCTAAAACACGGTCAAGCTCCGAGATGCCGGTCAGGATACGGCTTTTTTCTTCGGTAGTGCTGATGTCTGCCAGCCGTCGGGCAGTCAATGAGGTCACACCCTCCTTCCGTGTGGGGGCAGATGCTTTCCCGCCAGAAAGTCCGTTTTTCGGTGCTTCAGCAATGACATCCTCGTTCATGGTGTTCCAGCTTCCGCAGCTTGGACAACGACCCATCCAGCGTGGGCTGGTCTCACCACAGTTTGAACAAACGTATACAGTTTTCAGTTTCGGTTCTTTCATCACGCGCTCCTGCTACTTTTTTGATTTTGTACTTATTATACCGCATCAGACAGCGACTCGCAAGAATCCACACTCAAGAAACAAATTGATAAGCCAGATATGCCAATCCCGTTGCCATGCCGCAGAGTGGAATGAATGCTGTAGCAGTCACCGCGAACTGACCGATGAGCAGTCCTGCTCCGACCTTATGAGGAGCCTCTTCTCTTTTCCTAAATGAAAAAGCCTGGATTCGGCTGCTGACCTGCAATGCCGATGCTCCAAACAGACAGAGTCCACATGCCGCAATTGCCACCGGAAGTCCTGCTGCAAGGAGCAATAATCCAAGGGAGCGCAAACTGATCCCTGCCGTCATCCACTGTAAGAACAATAGTCCTGCTCCGATGCCGTAGAGCATCACAAACAGAAAAATGAAAAGCGATCCAATGGCAGACAAGCCCAGAAAGAACAAAACCAATAACGCCCCCAAAACAGACCAAAGCTCCGTACCAAACAGCCTCGGAAGCCCCGCTGCGTCTGCGACAGTAAAAAGGTTCTGCCAACTGCTCAGGTAATAGGATAGTATGTCCTTTTCTGTTCCATTACAAAGAGCCTGAACCACACCGGATAGAAATGTTCCGAAAAGATATGCTCCGGTCAGTAGAAGGCAGTCCTTGCTGACGGATGTATGTGTTCGGGGAACGACCAATCTCGTTTGTAAGGTTTCTTTCGTTTTTGTATTCGAAAACGAAGCCGGAATCATCGGTTCAACAGAAGCCTCTGGTTCCGAAGTGCCTGAACCAGCAAGCACCGCAGAGGAAAGCTCTGTGACCGATGAAGAAGGCAGACAGGGCTGATTTGACGCTTCCTGACAGATCCACATAAAATACTTCTCTCCTTTTGTTAGTTTACGGCATGCCGACGATGTTCTGCACGAAGCATTCCGCAAAATCCACCCGTACATCCGGCGCAAACAACCATTGCGCAACGCAGGCTTTGCAATTCCCCCGGGATGCCGCCATATCCGAACAAAAGAGCCACGAGAAGCCCCGCCATCAGCAGGCCTTCTACTGCTCCGCAGACCAATCCGCGGCTTTTCTGTAAAAAGGCTGACAGCCAGCCACCCGCAAATGTACCGATACAGACCGCCGCAGTGGAAAACGACCATGCCGCTGTCTGCGAAAGCTCCCGCTTCGCCATCCATGCGGATGAACCAGCCAGAAGAATTCCTGTCAGAAGAAGCCCTATAACAAAAGATATCATGACGCTTCCCACTGTGCTATGATTTTTTACTGTTCCAAGCATAAAAACGCGCCTCCCTGCACCTACTGTATGCAGGAAGACGCGTTTCCATTCGGGTCTAGGAAATTACTTCTTTGCGGGAGCGTTGTCCATGTTCAGTTTCTCAACAGAGCTGATGGCGTTTTTCGTGAAACGGATCTTCACACGGTCTGCGCCAGTCTCGAGAACAAAGGTGTCCTCCTTGATGGCAACCACGCGACCAATAATGCCGCCAATTGTGGTGACCTGATCGCCGATCTCCAGAGCGGAACGCATTGCGGCATCCTTCTTTTCCTGTTTCTTCTGGGGACGATAGATCATGAAGTAAAGCAGAACAAGCATTAGAGCCAGTGTAAAGAACAGGCTGATATAGCTTTCGGTCGTAGTAGTCAGAAGTTGCATTGGGCAAAATCTCCTCTCAAAATTCAGATAAGCTTATTATAATCCCTTATACGACCTGTTTCAAGGTCAAATCTCAAATTCTCGCGTCAAGAAGTTTCACATAGCGGTCATGGAAGGTCGTGAATGTACCAGCATCCAGTTCATCGCGGATACGTTCCATAAGATGGTTATAGAACCACAGATTGTGCATGACAGCCAGACGCATGCCTAAAAGCTCCTCCGCCTTAAACAGATGACGAATATAGGCACGGGAGTAATTCCGGCAGACAGGACATCCGCAGGTCGGGTCGATAGGACGTTCATCACGCTCATACTTGGCGTTTTTGATGTTGATGATGCCGCCCCATGTGTTCAGATGTCCGTGACGTGCATTGCGGCTGGGCATCACACAGTCAAACAGATCCACACCGCGGGAGACCGCCTCGATGATATTGCCGGGTGTACCAACACCCATCAGGTAGCGGATCTTATCCTTGGGCATATATGGCTCAACTTCACTGATCATCTCATACATAACTTCCGTTGGTTCACCGACCGCCAAGCCGCCGATAGCGTAACCATCCAGTTCCAGAGCGGCGATTCGCTTCATATGCTCCACACGCAGATCGGCAAAGGTACAGCCCTGATTGATGCCGAAAAGCAACTGGTCGGGATTAGTCGCCCGACCTTCATGCTTCAGACGAGCCATCTCCGCTTTGCAGCGTGCCAGCCAGCGGGTCGTGCGTTCGCAGCTAGCCTTGGAGTAATCGTGCTGTGCAGGGTTCTCGACACATTCATCAAATGCCATTGCGATGGTCGAGCCGAGATTCGCCTGGATCTGCATACTCTCTTCCGGACCCATGAAGATACGATGACCATCCAGGTGGGAGGCAAAGGTCACACCTTCCTCCGTAATCTTGCGCAGCTTCGCAAGGCTGAATACCTGAAATCCACCACTGTCGGTCAAGATCGGACCGTTCCAGCGAGTGAACTTGTGCAGACCACCCATTTCAGCCACCAGCTTGTCGCTCGGACGAAGGTGCAAATGGTAGGTGTTACAAAGCATCACCTGCGTGCCGATCTCCCGCAGATCCTGTGCGGACAGACCGCCCTTGATCGCACCTGCGGTCGCAACGTTCTGGAACGCTGGAGTCTGTACCGTCCCGTGGACAGTCTTAAACTCACCCCGCCGGGCATCGTGCTCCTGCTTGAGAAGCTTATAAGTCGTTAAAGAAGGCATAATCTCGTTTCCTTTCTGCGCACGGAAAACAGCCGTGCATTCCTTATGTCTTTTTTATTTGTGATCTTATTTGATTTGCAATGATTCTTTTTTGACTGTTCAGCGAAGGAACATCGCGTCGCCAAAGGAGAAAAATCTATATTTCTTCTCGACGGCAACCTTATAGGCTGCCATCGTTTTTTCGTAACCGTAAAATGCGGATACCAACATGATGAGCGTACTTTCGGGCAGATGAAAATTGGTGATAAGAGCGTCAATACAGTTGAAATTCACACCGGGGTATAGAAAAATGGAGGTGTTTCCGCTGCAGGCCTTGATCTCACCATATTTGGCAGCAACCGCTTCCAGAGTACGGCAGCTGGTCGTGCCGACTGCAATGACGCGATGTCCGGCGGCTTTGGTATCCCGAATGAGCTGAGCAGTCTCCTCACTGATCGAGTACCACTCGCTGTGCATCTTGTGGTCAGTGATCTCGTCTTCCATGACCGGACGGAAAGTGCCAAGACCGACATGCAACGTCACTTCGGTGATGTTCACGCCCTTTGTGCGGATGGTGTCCATCAGCACCTCCGTGAAATGCAGACCGGCAGTCGGAGCAGCCGCACTGCCAAGCTCCTTGGCATAAACCGTTTGATACTGACTCTGATCCTCGAGCTGCTTTGTAATATACGGAGGAAGCGGCATTTTTCCAAATTCATCCAGCTTTTCATAAAGCGTCTCGGTATCATAATAGAATGTAACGTACTTGTTACCATCCTCCAATGTCTCGTCAACGATCGCTGTCAGAGAGCCGTCGCCGAAGCTGACCTTTGTGCCGGGCTGCATCCGCTTGCCGGGCTTGGCAAGGCATTCCCACTAGTCGCCTTTCACTTGACGCAGGAGCAGCAACTCGCAGACTGCGCCCGTCGGCTGTTTGACGCCCACGATACGCGCTGGCAGAACCTTTGAGTTATTGACGACCAGAAGATCCCCCGGCTCAAGATAATCAGGCAGGTCGTGGAAAACCTTGTGCTCGATGCTGTCATCGTTCCGGTTCAAAACCATCAACCGTGCCGAGTCACGAGGGTCAGCGGGTTCCTGCGCAATGAGCTCTTTGGGTAAATCATACCAAAAATCTTTTTTTAACATGCTTTGCATTTGCCTTTCCGATGATTGACACGAACGCCGTATCAATGTTATCATAGAATCTGTATAGACAAGGTTTATTATATTGCATCTCGGTCTGCTTTGCAAGCGGTGAATGGTGCAAATTTGTCTTTTTGAAAGGAAAGGTGCTGGAAATGGAAAAACAATATAAGGTTGGTATCGTTGGTGCTACCGGTATGGTCGGCCAGCGGTTTGTCACTCTGCTGGAAAATCACCCTTGGTTCAAGTTGACGACGCTTGCTGCTTCTGGTCGCAGTGCTGGTAAAACCTATGAGGACGCCGTCGGTGCTCGCTGGGCAATGAAGACCCCGATGTCGGAGAGCGTCAAGAAGATGGTTGTTCTGGATGCCTCCAAGGTCGAAGAGGTCGCTTCACAGGTCGATTTTATTTTCTGTGCGGTCAACATGCCGAAGGCTGAGATCAAAGCTCTGGAAGAAGCTTATGCCAAGGCTGAGTGCCCTGTCGTCTCCAACAACAGCGCAAACCGCTTCACTCCGGATGTTCCGATGGTCGTGCCCGAGATCAACGCAGACCACATCAACATCATTCCCGCACAGCGTGAGCGTCTGGGGACAAAGCGCGGCTTTATCGCGGTCAAATCCAACTGCAGCCTGCAGAGCTATGTTCCTGCCCTGCATCCCCTGATGAAAGAATTCGGCGTCAATAAGGCTCTGGTCTGCACCTATCAGGCGATCTCCGGCGCAGGCAAAACCTTCGACCGGATGCCGGAGATCATCGACAATGTGATCCCCTACATCGGTGGCGAGGAGGAGAAGAGCGAGCGTGAACCGCTGAAGCTGTGGGGTCACATCGAGGGCAAGGAGATCGTCAATGCCGATAAGCCTATCATCACGGCACAGTGCTTCCGTGTTCCGGTTTCGGACGGTCATACTGCCGCTGTTTTTGTGAGCTTTGACAAAAAGCCCACCAAGGAACAGATGCTCGAGGCTTGGGCAAACTTCCGCGGTCCTGCTCAGGAACTGAATTTGCCCAGCGCACCCAAGCAGTTCCTTCACTATTTTGAAGAGGCCGATCGCCCCCAGCCCAAGCTCGACCGCAATACGGAAAACGGTATGGCTGTCTGCATTGGTCGTCTGCGGGAGGATACCTTGTTCGATTACAAGTTTGCCTGCATGAGCCACAACACGCTCCGCGGTGCGGCAGGTGGCGCAGTCCTGCTGGCTGAGCTGCTGGCTGCAAAGGGCTATTTTGATTGATTTGCGTTTAAAAGAACGCCGCAAAAGGAGTTTTTGTAGTATGAAGAATCCTGTCTTTACTGGTGCAGGCGTTGCCATCATTACCCCGATGTATGAGGATGACAGTGTGAATTTCGACGAGCTGGGGCGCATTCTGGAAGACCAGATCGCACGCGGCACGGATGCGATCGTCATCTGCGGTACAACGGGCGAGTGTGCGACAATGACCGATGAAGAGCAGCTTGCGACCATCAAGTTTACCGTTGATACGGTCGCCCATCGTGTTCCGGTCATTGCGGGTGCAGGTTCTAACGACACCGATCACGGCTGCGCTCTGGCTGCAAAGTCGGCAGCCTGCGGTGCAGATGCTTTGTTGATGGTGACTCCCTATTATAACAAAACATCACAGGCTGGTCTGATCGCTCACTTCACCGCAATGGCAGAAGCCGGCGGCATTCCGGTCATTCTGTACAATGTGCCTTCCCGCACGGGTGTGAATATTGCGCCTGAGACGGTCTATGCGTTAAGCAAGCATCCGCTCATCAACGGCATCAAGGAAGCCTCTGGCAATATTTCACAGGTCGCAAAAATCGCAGCTCTCTGCGGTGATGAACTGAATATCTACTCCGGCAATGACGATCAGGTCGTTCCCCTGCTGTCTCTGGGCGGTAAGGGTGTGATCAGTGTTGTTTCCAACATCAAACCGGAGCTGGTGCATGACTGCTGCAAGGCATGGTTCGAGGGCGACATCGCCAAAGCGCGTGATCTTCAGTTGGAGATCCTGCCTCTGTGCGATGCTATGTTCTGCGAGGTCAACCCCATCCCTGTCAAGTATGCGATGAATGTTCTGGGCTGGAATGCAGGCGAGTGCCGTCTTCCGCTGGTCGAGCCGAGCGACACACACAAAGAGCAGATCAAAGACGCACTCAAGGCAGCAGGTCTTATCAAGGATTGAGAAAGAGACGCAGTTGTCTGGTCGGAAAGTCCTTTCAGGCGGCTGCCATATTGAAAAAAAGCAATAGAAGGGGTAAAAACAATGACGGATATTATCATTCAGGGCATCGGCGGTCGGATGGGTCATGTTCTGGTCGATATGATCGCACAGCGTGAGGACTGCCGTGTGGTTGCTGGCATCGACCTGAAGGACGGCGACATGAACGGCATCCCTGTTTATGACAGTCTGGATCAGTTGGACGGCAAGGGTGACGTTATCATTGATTTCAGCTCCCCTGCCGCAGTGGAAAAGGCTCTTCCCTACTGTGAAGAACATAAGCTGCCCATCGTGGTCTGCACCACGGGTCTGTCCGAGGAGCTGCAGCTCAAGGTCATTCAATTGTCTCGAGAGATCCCTGTTTTCAAAAGCGCAAACATGTCCATGGGCATCAACGTTCTGTCTGAGCTGTGCAAGCGTGCATCGGCGATTCTGGGCGTGAACTATGACGTTGAAATCGTGGAGCAGCATCACCATAACAAGCTGGATGCTCCCAGTGGAACGGCCTTGATGCTGGCGGATGCGATCAATGAAGAGAACAACGGTGAGTATCACTACGTCTACGACCGTTCTTCTGTCCGTCAGAAGCGCGACCCGAAGGAGATCGGTATCAGCTCGGTTCGCGGCGGCAGCATCGTTGGCGATCACGAGGTTCTGTTCTGCGGTCCGGATGAGGTCATCACCCTCAAGCATACCGCCTATTCCAGAAATATTTTTGCGAACGGTGCGATCAATGCCGCCGTCTATTTGGCAAAGAAAGAGCCGGGTCTGTACAATATGGGAAACATGATCGCCGAGATGTGATCTTTTCCTTTTGATGCCCGTTCGGGCAGAATGGAGTGTTATTATGTACGGTGTATCGAAAATCAATATTGCTCCCAGCCAGATGATGATCAGTGTGCAGGATGTTGCTTTTAAGGGGAACAGCTTGGCACGCTACTTGCAGATTTTTGCAGATACCGGTGTTGTGGTCGATATGATCAGCCAGAGCGCACCTCATGGTACCAGCATTGATTTCAGCTTCACCGCTGCCAGCAGCGACCTGCCACTGGTAATGAAGGCGATTTCTGCGGCAAATCTCGATAAGGACGCAAAGGCTTCTCCTCTTATTAGTGTCGGCTACTCCAAGCTGAACCTCTTCGGTGAAGAGATGGTAACGAGCTGCGGCGTTGCTGCCCGTGCTCTGAATGCGCTGGCAATTGCGGGCATTGAAGTCCTGCTCATCACCACCAGCGATCTGGATATCTCCTTGCTGGTTCGTGCGGAGAATGAGGATGCCGCTTACGATGTCCTGAAAAAGGCGTTTGAGCTGTAAGCTTGAACTATTTCCCACAGTAAATGATATAAAAGAACACCCGCAATCCGGAGCTTCTGTTAAGAAGCCGGTGTTGCGGGTGTTCTTGCATTTATATTTTTTGCTGAATTTTACAGGGTCACTTTATGATAGATTTTTTTGCCCTTCTTGATAACGATGCCCTTTTTCAACTGCTCAGCAGTGATGCTGACCGTCGGAGCGGCGACCTTCTCGCCATCGACAAGAACGCCTCCCTGTGTTACCAGACGGCGAGCTTCACCATTGGAAGCTGCCAGACCAGCTTTTACCATCAGGGTCAGGATGCCAATAGAGTCATCGGTCAAATCCGTTTCCATCAGTTGAGTGGTCGGCATGTGTTCGGTATCTGCTGCGCCGCTGAACAGTGCGCGCGCTGCGTTTTGGGCCTTTTCAGCCTCTTCCTCACCGTGAACCATCTTGGTCAGCTCGTAAGCGAGAATTTCCTTTGCCTCGTTGATACGCTGATCTTTCCAAGTTGCCATCTCGTCAATCTGCTCCAGCGGCAGGAAGGTCAGCATCCGGACACATTTCATCACATCGGCGTCGCCAACATTGCGCCAGTACTGATAGAACTCAAAGGGGCTGGTTTTGTTCGGGTCAAGCCAGACAGCGTTACCTGCGGTCTTGCCCATCTTCTTGCCCTGAGAATCGGTCAGCAGAGTGATCGTCATTGCGTAAGCATCCTTGCCCAGCTTGCGGCGGATCAGCTCCGTGCCGCCGAGCATGTTGCTCCACTGATCGTCGCCGCCAAACTGCATGTTGCAGCCGTAATGCTGGAACATGTAGTAGAAGTCGTAGCTCTGCATGATCATATAGTTGAACTCGAGGAAGGACAAGCCCTTCTCCATGCGCTGCTCGTAGCACTTTGCACGGAGCATGTTGTTGACCGAGAAGCATGCGCCGACCTCACGCAGCAGCTCGACATAATTCAGGTTGAGCAGCCAATCGGCATTGTTCAGCATCAATGCCTTGCCCTCGGAGAAGTCGATAAAATTCTCCATCTGCTTTTTGAAGCAGGCGGCATTGTGCGCAATATCCTCTTTCGTCAGCATCTTGCGCATGTCGGTACGACCGGAGGGGTCGCCGATCATAGTTGTGCCACCGCCAATCAGTGCGATGGGGCGGTTGCCTGCCATCTGCAGACGCTTCATCAGGGTCAGAGCCATGAAG